>NZ_JBEXGN010000009.1:0-324498 GCF_040607345.1 Streptomyces sp. NPDC005302 | reverse complement strand
GGGGCCCCGCCCCCGGGGGGGGCCGGCGTGGGGGGGGGGGGCGGCCGCGCCCCCCGGCCAGGCCGGCCCCCCCCCCCCCCCCCCCCCCGGGGGGGGGCCCCCCCCCCCCCGGGGCGCCCCCCCCCCCTCCTCCGTCGTACAGCCGCCGTGAAGCGCGTCCCGCCCGACCTGGCGGGGGTCGCTCGGCCCGGTCAGGCTTCCAGGGTCCTGCCCTCCTGGAGGGCGATGGCCCGCTGCATCGCCTTGCGGGCGCGCGGGGTGTCACGGGCGTCGTGGTAGGCCACCGCGAGACGGAACCAGGTGCGCCAGTCGTCCGGCGCGTCCTCCGTCTCGGCCTTGCGGCGGGCGAAGACCTCGTCGGCCGAGTCACGGTCGATGCGGCCGCCCTCGGTGCGCCTCAGCTCGTCGACGGGCAGTCCGCCCTCGGCGTCGAGCGTGGCCGCGAGCTTGTTGGCCTTCCGGACGAACTGCGTGTTCGCCCAGAGGAACCAGACGCCGATGACCGGCAGGATGAGCACGGCGACACCGAAGGTGACGGTGATCAGGGTGCCGTCCTGGATGAGCATGACCCCCCGGCTGCCGACCAGGACGAAGTAGACGACCAGGACGGCGGCCGTGACGGCGTAGGTGATTTTCGCGCGCATGTCTGCCGGTTACCTCGTGTACGTGCCCCGGCTCAGCCGAGGTCCAGGAAGTGTTCCAGGCCGAAGGTGAGGCCCGGGGTGGTCACCACGCGGCGGACGCCGAGCAGGATGCCCGGCATGAAGCTGCTGTGGTGCAGGGAGTCGTGGCGGACGGTGAGGGTCTCGCCCTCACCGCCGAGCAGGACCTCCTGATGGGCCAGGAGGCCGCGCAGCCGGACCGCGTGCACCGGCACGCCGTCGACGTCCGCGCCGCGGGCGCCGTCCAGGGCGGTCGCCGTGGCGTCGGGCTGCGGGGAGTTGCCCGCGCGTTCCCGGGCGGCGGCGATGAGCTGGGCGGTGCGCGTGGCGGTGCCGCTGGGGGCGTCCACCTTGTTCGGGTGGTGCAGCTCGATGACCTCGACGGACTCGAAGTACGGCGCGGCGACCTCGGCGAACTTCATGGTCAGGACGGCCCCGATGGAGAAGTTCGGCGCGATCAGCACGCCGGTGTCCGGGGACGCGGCCAGCGAGGTGCCGAGCTGCGCGAGACGCTCGTCGGTCCAGCCGGTCGTGCCGACCACGGCGTGGATGCCGTGCCGGACGCAGAAGTCGAGGTTGCCCATCACCGAGGCGGGGGTGGTCAGTTCGACGACGACCTGGGAGCCGGCGTCGACCAGCGTCTCCAGCTTGTCGCCGCGCCCGAGGGCGGCAACCAGCTCCATGTCCTCGGCGGCCTCGACGGCTCGCACCGCCTCGGCCCCGATCCGGCCCTTGGCACCGAGGACCGCCACGCGCAGCTTGCTCATTGCTTCGTTCCTTACCGAGACGGGATTACGCGACCGCGTCGTGCAGACGGGACGCCTGCTTGTCCTTGACCGGGCCGATGACCGCCAGCGAGGGCCGCTGCCCCAGGACGTCCCGGGCGACCTCGCGGACCTCGTCCGGGGTGACCGAGGCGATCCGGGCCAGCATGTCGTCGACGGACATCTGCTCGCCCCAGCACAGCTCACTCTTGCCGATGCGGTTCATCAGCGCGCCGGTGTCCTCGAGGCCGAGGACGGTGGAGCCCTGGAGCTGGCCGACGGCACGGCCGATCTCGTCGTCCGAGAGGCCGTGCTCGGCGACCTGGTCCAGCTCGTCGCGGCAGAGCTTCAGGACGTCGTGGACCTGGCTCGGGCGGCAGCCGGCGTAGACGCCGAAGAGACCGCAGTCGGCGAAGCCCGAGGTGTACGAGTACACGCTGTAGGCCAGGCCGCGCTTCTCGCGGACCTCCTGGAAGAGGCGCGAGGACATGCCGCCGCCGAGGGCGGTGTTCAGGACGCCGAGGGCCCAGCGCCGCTCGTCGGTGCGGGCGAGGCCCGGCATGCCGAGGACGATGTGGGCCTGCTCGGTCTTGCGGCCGAGCAGTTCGACGCGGCCGGCCGTGCGGATGGTGCGCCGGCCGTCACGCGGGGCGATGGGGGTCGCCGAGGCGTTCTTGAAGGCGCCCGCCTTCTCGAAGGCGGCACGGACCTGGCGGACGACCTTGTTGTGGTCGACGTTGCCGGCGGCGGCCACCACGAGGTGGGTCGGGTCGTAGTGCTTCTTGTAGAAGCGGCGGATGCGGTCCGCGGTGAGGGCGTTGACGGTGTCGACCGTGCCGAGGACCGGACGGCCGAGGGGGTTGTCGCCGAACATCGTGTGCGCGAACAGGTCGTGCACGCAGTCGCCCGGGTCGTCCTCGGTCATCGCGATCTCTTCGAGGATCGCGCCGCGCTCCACGTTGACGTCGTCCTCGACGATGAGGGAGCCGGTCAGCATGTCGCAGACGACGTCGATCGCGAGCGGCAGGTCGGTGTCGAGCACGCGCGCGTAGTAGCACGTGTACTCCTTGGCCGTGAACGCGTTCATCTCGCCGCCGACCGCGTCGATCGCCGAGGAGATGTCCAGGGCGGACCTGCGGTTCGTGCCCTTGAAGAGCAGGTGCTCCAGATAGTGCGTGGCGCCGTTCAGCGCCGGCGTCTCGTCGCGGGAGCCCACGTGTGCCCAGATGCCGAAGGTGGCGGAGCGCACGGAGGGGAGCGTCTCGGTGACAATGCGCAGGCCGCCCGGGAGGGTGGTCTTGCGGACCGTGCCGATGCCGTTCGTGCCCTTGATCAGGGTTTGGGTACGGGCGACGGCCCGCGCCTCCGAGGAGGTGCGGGCCGTCGTCGTGGAGCTACTCGACGTCACTTGTCGGTGTCGTCCTTCTTCTCATCGTCGCCTTCGCCCTCGATCACGGGGATCAGGGAGAGCTTGCCGCGGGAGTCGATCTCGGCGATCTCGACCTGGACCTTGGAGCCCACGCCGACGACGTCCTCGACGTTCTCCACGCGCTTGCCACCGGCGAGCTTGCGGATCTGCGAGATGTGCAGCAGCCCGTCCTTGCCGGGGAGGAGCGACACGAACGCACCGAAGGTCGTCGTCTTCACGACGGTGCCCAGGTAACGCTCGCCGACCTCCGGCATGGTCGGGTTGGCGATCGAGTTGATCGTGGCGCGCGCGGCCTCGGCCTGCGAACCCTGCTGGGCACCGATGTAGATGGTGCCGTCATCCTCGATCGTGATGTCGGCGCCGGTGTCCTCCTGGATCTGGTTGATCATCTTGCCCTTGGGGCCGATGACCTCACCGATCTTGTCCACGGGGATCTTGACGGTGATGATCCGCGGAGCGTTCGGGGACATCTCGTCCGGCGTGTCGATCGCTTCCATCATCACGTCGAGGATGTGGAGGCGGGCGTCACGGGCCTGCTTGAGGGCGGCGGCCAGGACGGAGGCGGGGATGCCGTCCAGCTTGGTGTCGAGCTGGAGAGCGGTCACGAACTCCTTGGTGCCGGCGACCTTGAAGTCCATGTCACCGAAGGCGTCCTCCGCACCGAGGATGTCGGTGAGGGCGACGTAGTGCGTCTGGCCGTCGATCTCCTGGGAGATCAGACCCATGGCGATACCGGCGACGGGGGCCTTGAGGGGCACACCGGCGTTGAGCAGCGACATGGTGGAGGCGCAGACGGATCCCATGGACGTCGAGCCGTTGGAGCCGAGGGCCTCGGACACCTGACGGATCGCGTAGGGGAACTCCTCGCGGGTCGGCAGGACCGGCACGATCGCGCGCTCGGCGAGCGCGCCGTGGCCGATCTCGCGGCGCTTCGGGGAGCCGACGCGGCCCGTCTCACCGACGGAGTACGGCGGGAAGTTGTAGTTGTGCATGTAGCGCTTGCGGGTCACCGGGGAAAGGGTGTCCAGCTGCTGCTCCATACGGAGCATGTTCAGGGTGGTAACGCCCAGGATCTGGGTCTCGCCACGCTCGAACAGCGCCGAGCCGTGCACGCGCGGGATGGCCTCGACCTCGGCGGCCAGCGTACGGATGTCCGTGACGCCGCGGCCGTCGATACGGACCTTGTCCTTGATGACGCGCTCGCGGACCAGCTTCTTGGTCAGCGCGCGGTACGCCGCGGAGATCTCCTTCTCGCGACCCTCGAACTGCGGGAGCAGCTTCTCGGCGGCGATCTCCTTGACGCGGTCCAGCTCGGCCTCGCGGTCCTGCTTGCCGGCGATGGTGAGCGCCTGGGCGAGCTCGCTCCTGACCGCGGCGGTGAGGGCCTCGAAGACGTCGTCCTGGTAGTCCAGGAAGATCGGGAACTCGCCGGTCGGCTTGGCGGCCTTGGCGGCGAGGTCCGACTGCGCCTTGCACAGGACCCGGATGAAGGGCTTCGCGGCGTCGAGGCCGGCGGCCACGACCTCCTCGGTCGGCGCCTCGGCGCCACCCTGGACGAGCGTGATCGTCTTGTCGGTGGCCTCGGCCTCGACCATCATGATCGCGACGTCGCCGTCCTCGAGGACACGACCGGCGACGACCATGTCGAAGACGGCGTCCTCGAGCTCGGTGTGCGTCGGGAACGCGACCCACTGGCCGTTGATCAGCGCGACGCGGACGCCGCCGACCGGGCCGGAGAAGGGCAGACCGGCCAGCTGCGTGGACGCGGAGGCGGCGTTGATCGCCACGACGTCGTACAGGTGGTCGGGGTTGAGCGCCATGATCGTCGCGACGACCTGGATCTCGTTGCGAAGGCCCTTCTTGAAGGACGGACGCAGCGGGCGGTCGATCAGGCGGCAGGTGAGGATGGCGTCCTCGGAGGGACGGCCCTCACGGCGGAAGAAGCTGCCGGGGATCTTGCCGGCGGCGTACATCCGCTCCTCGACGTCCACCGTCAGGGGGAAGAAGTCGAGCTGGTCCTTGGGCTTCTTGGAAGCGGTCGTGGCCGACAGCACCATGGTGTCGTCGTCCAGGTACGCGACGGCGGAGCCGGCGGCCTGCCTGGCCAGCCTGCCCGTCTCGAAGCGGATGGTGCGGGTACCGAAGGAGCCGTTGTCGATGACGGCCTCGGTGTAGTGGGTCTCGTTCTCCACTAGTGATTTCTCCTCGTCTTCGTCCCGGCCTGCCCGTGTGGCAGGGGGACGGTGGCGGAGAGGCGCTCCTTCTGGTGCGGGCCGGTCTTCGATCGAAGCACCCGGGGCTCTTGAGCCCGGGGGCCACTACCGAGGACCGGCGGCGGCGAGGCGCGCTTCTCCTCGTTCGGTGTCGTGAGATGCCCTACCCGGCGGGTACGGCTTCATCACGCTCTGTTCGTACGTGCTGTTTCCTGCGTATTGCGTTGTGCTACCACACTACAAAGCGTCGGTGACACTCCGCACGTACAAAGCCGTGCGGCAGCACATACAGCAAAAGGAGCGGCTCCCGACGCGGGAACCGCTCCCTTCACGGCGTCTTACTTGGCGCCGCCGGCCGCACCGCGGCGGATGCCCAGGCGGTCGACCAGCGCACGGAAGCGCTGGATGTCCTTCTTGGCCAAGTACTGAAGCAGGCGGCGACGCTGGCCGACCAGGATCAGAAGACCACGGCGGGAGTGGTGGTCGTGCTTGTGGGTCTTGAGGTGCTCGGTCAGGTCCGAGATCCGGCGCGAAAGCATGGCGACCTGGACCTCGGGGGAGCCGGTGTCGCCCTCCTTCTGACCGAACTCGCTGATGAGCTGCTTCTTCGTAGCGGCGTCGAGCGGCACGCTTACTCCTTGTAGTCTCGTGTCTGCCACCGAGTGCCCCTGGTCGAATTCTCAGGGGAGCTTCCGTGACTCGGAAGGCGGGGATCCGTCGGGCGCGGCCTCCGGAGCAGCGCTCCGGGGGTGCGTACACAAACGGCCGTTACACAGGGTACCAGCCTGGCCGGACGCGTCTGCCAGGGTCACGGAAGGTTCCCGGACGGTGTGGTCCAGGCCACTAGGGTGACGCCGCAGAGGTCATTCGTACGTGGGGAAGGGGCCGGCGGAACATGGCCGAGGAAGCGGACAAGGACGTCAAGGCGCGCAAGGAGCGGGAGAAGGACGAGCTCTACGCGCTGGACATCTCGGGCGCCGAATGGCAGAGCGCGCCCGGCACCGAGGGGCACGAGGAGCGGGTCGAGATCGCGTATCTGGCCGGAGGCGCGGTGGCCATGCGCTCGTCGCTCGACCCCGGGACGGTGCTGCGGTACACGGAGGCCGAGTGGCGGGCCTTCGTGCTGGGTGCCCGGGACGGCGAGTTCGACCTGGAGCCGGCGCCGCCCGCCGGGGGTCTGCCCTCGGAGTAGCGGCACGGTCGGCCGCCGTCCGGTGGGCGGCGTCCCGACACCGTGAACGTCGATTGCTGCTGGGCCGGAGCGGAGAGGTTCTCCGCTCCGGCCCTTGCTGCTGTTTGTCTGCTTTGGTGCTCAATCGTGAGCGTGTGTACGCCACTTCTGGGCAGGGTGTGACGTAGCGGGCGTCCGCGGTGGGGTGGACGGGCCTGCCCTCCTGACAGTCATGGTGATTAGGCTGGGACAGGGCGCGACGCCAGAACCCGTGGACGGGAGGCTCGTGTTCCGGGGGGAGCCGGGTCAATTCGGGCGACCTCGTACGGACTTCGGACGACCTCGGGCGTTCATGGACGACCAGGGACGGCCGGCAGACGGTCGCCCCGGCACGGCTCGAGGGTGCTCGACCACACCAGGAGGAATTGTGAACAGCGATCGGGACGGGATCCGCGGGGGCTGGGCCACGCCCGGCGATGACCAGTCCGACGCGGAGTCCGCCGTCGAGACGACGGGCGAGTTCACCATCGACTACGCGCCGCCGGCCTGGTACACGCAGAACGCCTCGGGTGGCTCCGGGGATCCGGACGCCGCGGAGACCGACGACGCCGACGACGCCGAGGAGCAGGCCGGCGCGGACGGCCCCGAGGACTCCGAGGGCTCTGAGGGCTCCGCGCGGACCGAGGACGCGGCGGCTGTGCCGCCCGTCCCGGAGGCGGCCGGCCCCGCCGCCGTACCGAACTTTCCCGTGGGTGGTTTCGAGCCGCAGTGGACACCGCCCGCTCCCCCGGTCGCTCCGACTCCCCCTTCTCCTCCGGCTGCTGCCGCTCCCGACGCCGGTTCCGGCACGCCGGACATCGCCTCCTTCACACCGTCGGACACCGCTTCGGACGAGCCGGATTCCCCGAACGGGGATCTGGAGAGCGGCGCGACCATGCGGTTCTCCGCCGCCGCGGTGAAGCGTGAGATCGCGGAGCGGACGGGTTCGGAGGTCGCCGAGGCGGAGGACGCGGACGCCGCTCCGGCCGCTCCCGCTCCCGTTCTCGTTCCTGCTCCCGCTCCCGCTCCCGCTCCCGCTCCTGCCGAGATCGCCGCCGAGGTCGAGAGCGGCGACGAGGCCGAGGACGTCGACGCTGAGGGCCGGAACACTCAGGCCGAGAGCGCGGACGCTGCGAACGTCGCTGATATGGCGGATGCGGACGGCGACGCGGAGGGTGACGGCAACACGGCCGAAGGTGAAGCCGGCATCCCGGTGGAGGTCCTGGCCGTCGTCGACCCCGACCCCGTCCCCTCCGTGCCTGCCCGGCCCGTGAGCCCGCCCGAGCCCGCCATCGACCCGGTTCTCGCGTACCAGTCGCTGGAAGCCGGCGTACCGCGGATCGGTGCCACCGACGCCCCGGTGGCGGACGGGGCGTCCCAGGACGACGCTCAAGTCCCCTCCTCCGAGGCCGAGTTCACCGGCGCACAGGGCGGTGCGTCCGCGGAGGCGGCCGAGCCCGCCGACCTCGTGGCACCGCTCCCTGCCGCCGACGGTCACTCCGCGCCGGGCGAGGCCCCGGCGGACGACGACATCCACGACGCGGTGCCGGCGGACGCGCTCACGACCGACGAGCCGCAGGGCGAAGGCCCGACGGCCGGTGAGCCTCAGGACGCGGTTCCGGCCGCTCGGCACCAGGAGCAGACGGGCGCACAGGACGCGCCCCCCGCCTGGGCCCCGCCGCCGCTTCCGCAGGCCGGCCTGCCGCCGTTGCCGCCCGCCTACCAGCCCGCGGCTCCCGCCCCGGCCGCGCAGTGGCCCGCCTCCACCGAGCCCGCTCCGGCTCCCGGCCCCGTCCAGGTGCCGCCGCAGGCGCCGGTTCCGCCCTACGTTCCGGATCCGCAGCAGGCTCCCGCGGCGCAGGCACCGACACCGGCACCGGCACCGGGCGCGCCCTTCCAGCCGCCCGCGCCTCTGCCCGCGCCGGGTCAGCCCTTCCAGACCCCCCTCGCGCAGCCCGCGCCGGGTCAGCCGTTCCAGCCTCCGGCCCCGGCCGCTCAGCCCGCGCCGCAGGCGGGGCCTCCGGCCCCGGCCGCTCAGCCCGCGCCGCAGGCGGGGCCTCCGGCCTGGACCGCTCCCGGTGAGCCCGTCACGGCAGGATCGCCGCAGGGGCCCATGCCGGTGCAGCCGCCCGCCTTCGACAACTCCGTTCCGGCACCGCCGCAGGACCGTCCCCCGGTTCCGGCGGCTCCGGTCGCCGACGCGCCCGCGCCGATCCCGCCGCAGCAGAGCAGTTACGGCTTCCCGCAGCCCGGCGCACAGGTCCCGCCGACGGCTCCGGGTCCATCGGCCCCGCCCGCCTACGGCTTCCCGCAGCAGCCGGCGCCCCAGGCCCCGCAGGTACCCGCCCCGGCCCCCGCCGCGCAGGGCCCCGGCTACGGCTTCCCGCAGGCCGCCGCGCCCGGTGTCGTACCGCCGCAGGCTCCGGCTCCGGAACCGGCATACGGGTTCCCGCAGCAGGCCCCGCCCGCCCCGGCCTACGGCTTCCCCCAGCAGCAGCCCGCGCCTCACCACGAGCCGGCACCCGCTCCGCAGGCCCCCGGCTACGGCTTCCCGCAGCCGGCCGCGCCCGCCCCCGGTGTCGTACCGCCGCAGGCTCCGGCCCCGCAGCAGGTGCCCGGCTCGCCCGCTCCGCAGCCCGGTCACGACCCGGCGCCGCCGTCGCAGGTCCAGCCTCCGCAGCAGCCTGGACCGGAGCCCGTGCAGCAGCAGCCGGCCGCGCCGGTCGACCCGAGGGCGGGTACCGCGTGGCCGCAGCCCGTGCGGCACGACCAGCGGCAGCCGACCAACCCCGGTGCGGCGCCGCTCGGTTACACCGCGGCCGTGGAGCTGTCCTCCGACCGGCTGCTCAACAACAAGCGGCAGAAGGTCAAGAGCGGTCGTCCGGCCGCCGCGCAGTCGCGGTTCAAGCTGGGCGGCAAGAAGGAAGAGGCCGAGCGGCAGCGGAAGTTGGAGCTGATCCGCACTCCGGTGCTGTCCTGCTACCGGATCGCCGTCATCAGTCTCAAGGGCGGCGTCGGCAAGACGACCACGACGACCGCGCTCGGCTCCACGCTGGCCACCGAGCGGCAGGACAAGATCCTCGCCATCGACGCCAACCCGGACGCCGGCACGCTCGGGCGCCGGGTGCGCCGCGAGACCGGGGCCACCATCCGTGACCTCGTCCAGGCGATCCCGTACATCAACTCCTACATGGACATCCGCCGGTTCACCTCGCAGGCGCCCTCCGGGCTGGAGATCATCGCCAACGACGTCGACCCGGCCGTGTCCACCGCGTTCAACGACGAGGACTACCGGCGCGCGATCGACGTCCTCGGCAAGCAGTACCCGATCATCCTGACCGACTCCGGCACGGGGCTGCTGTACAGCGCCATGCGCGGGGTGCTGGACCTCGCCGACCAGCTCATCATCATCTCGACGCCGTCGGTGGACGGGGCGAGCAGCGCCAGTACGACGCTGGACTGGCTGTCGGCGCACGGGTACGCGGACCTCGTGTCGCGCTCCATCACGGTCATCTCCGGGGTCCGCGAGACCGGCAAGATGATCAAGGTGGACGACATCGTCAGCCACTTCGAGACGCGCTGCCGGGGTGTCGTGACCGTGCCGTTCGACGAGCACCTGGCCGCGGGTGCCGAGGTCGATCTCGACATGATGCGGCCCAAGGTTCGGGAGGCGTACTTCAACCTCTCCGCGTTGGTGGCCGAGGACATCGCACGGCACCAGCAGTCGCACGGCCTGTGGACGAACGACGGCAACCCGCCGCCGGTGGCCGCGCCCCCGATGCCCGGTCAGTACGCGCCGGAGCAGCAGGCCCCCGGCCAGCCGGCGTACGGACAGCCCGCGCCGGGGCAGGTGCCGCAGCAGCCCCAGCCCGGGCAGCCGTACGCCCAGCCGACGCCTCCCGGTCAGCCGTACCCGCCGCAGCCCGGTCAGCCGCAGGCGCCGGGCGGGCCGTACCCGCAGGCGCCCGGTCAGGGCCACCCGCAGCCGGGGCAGGCCTATCCGCCGCCGCAGCCCGGCGGACAGTTCCAGCCGGGGCAGCCCTACCCGCAGCACCCGGGCCAGACCCCGCCGCCGCCTCCGGCACCGCCTCAGCAGTAACCCGATCGGCCCCATCGAGGGGCCGGTTCCCGCGAAGGGCCCGCACCGTCCACGGACGGTGCGGGCCCTTCGTGTTTCCGGGGAGGCCCGGGTGCGCATCCAGGGACGTCAGACGCCGTCAGGCCGCCACCAGGGACGCTTCACCGGTCTGAACCAATGAGCGAAGAATTGCCGCCAACTCGTTGTTTCCGCAGGCCACATGGGGTCTGCGCATCGTTGACTCGTGCAGACCACCGCTGATAGACACACAGATCAAATCCGCCGACGCCTCTTGATCACGTCGTTCCACCAGCCTTCTCCGCGCAACTGATGACGCGAGGTCATGGACCCATGAAGACACAAGAGCAGCACCGCAGAGGCCTGGTGCGGCCCCGGCTCGTCGCCGCCGCGGGAGTCGCCGCCCTCACCCTGTCCGCCGGTCTCGCGACCCCGCTCAACCCGGCCCCGCAGCAGGCTCAGGCGAAGGAAAGCAAGAAGGTCCTCACCGTCGCGGTCGCGCAGAGCGTCGACTCGCTGAGCCCGTTCCTGGCGTCGCGTCTGGTCAGTACGAGCATCCACCGGCTGATGTACGAGTACCTGACCAACTACGACCCGGCGGACAACCACGCGATCCCGGGTCTCGCCACCAAGTGGGCGCCGTCGGCGGACAAGCTGACCTGGACGTACACGATCCGCTCCAACTCCCAGTGGTCGGACGGGCAGCGGGCCACCGCCCAGGACGCGGCCTGGACGTTCAACAAGATGATGACCGACGAGGCCGCGGGCACCGCCAACGGCAGCTTCGTCGCCAACTTCAGGAAGGTCACCGCGCCCAGCCCCACCCAGCTGGTGATCGAGCTGAAGAAGCCGCAGGCCACGATGGCCGCGCTCGACGTGCCGATCGTGCCGAAGCACGTGTGGGAGAAGGTCGGCGACCTCTCCAAGTTCAACAACGACAAGAGCTTCCCGGTCGTCGGCAACGGCCCGTTCGTCCTGACCGGCTACAAGGCCGACAGCTACGTACGGCTGAAGCCCAACAAGACCTTCTGGCGCGGAGCCCCGAAGTTCGACGAGCTGGTCTTCAAGTACTACAAGGACGGGGACGCGGCCGTCGCGGCGCTGCAGAAGGGCGAGGTGTCGTTCGTCTCCAACCTGACGCCCGCGCAGTCGACCGCCCTCCGGTCCGAGCCCGACGTCAAGGTCAACGACGCACCGGGGCGCCGCTTCTACGCGCTGGCCACCAACCCGGGCGCGCAGGCGAAGAACGGCAAGCACTTCGGTGACGGCGCCCGGTCCCTGCTCGACCAGAAGGTCCGCCAGGCGCTGTTCATGTCGGTCGACCGGCAGACCCTGATCGACAAGGTCTTCCAGGGGCACGCCGTCGCGGGCGAGGGCTACATCCCGCCACGCTTCTCCACGTACGCGTGGAAGCCGTCGGCGGACCAGGAGCTGGCGTACGACCCGGCCCGGGCCGCCAGGCTGCTCGACGAAGCGGGCTACAAGAAGAACGCCGCCGGCAAACGCGTGGAGAAGAACGGCAAGCCGATCGACTACCGGATCCTCTGCCACGCCACCGACCCGAACGACAAGGCGGTCGGGCAGTACGTGAAGGAGTGGTTCGGGAAGCTGGGCATCGGGGTCACCCTCAACTGCCTGGACAACGTGACCGATCCGTGGCTGGCGGGTGACTACGACCTCGCCTTCGACGGCTGGTCGGTGAACCCGGACCCCGACTTCGTCCTGTCGATCCACACGTGCGGCGCGCTGCCGGCCACTCCGAAGGACACGGGCGCGACGGACAACTTCATCTGCGACAAGAAGTACGACGACCTGTACGGCCGCCAGCTCGCCGAGTACGACACCGCCAAGCGGACGGACCTCGTCAAGCAGATGCAGTCGCGGCTCTACGACACCGGGTACATGAACGTCATGGCGTACCCGAACGCGGTCGAGGCCTATCGCACGGACCAGATCAAGTCGATCGAGACGATGCCGAAGGCCGCCGGCAACATCTACGGCCAGGACGGCTACTGGAGCTGGTGGTCGGCCGTTCCGGCGGGCTCCTCCGGTGCGTCCTCCGGCGGTTCCGGCTCGACGGGCGTCATCATCGGCATCGTCGCGGGCCTCGTCGTCCTCGTGGGCGCCGGTGCGTTCCTCGCGATGCGCCGCCGCTCGACGGCCGACGACCGCGAGTAGTGCCCGCACCGCCCTCCCCCGGGAGCACCGTGGCCCGGGGCCCCGTGATCGTACGAGCGAATGAGTGGTTCATGACCGCTGAGGCAACACCCTCGCTGGTCGAGGCGACCGGCGGTCCGGCTCCGGCCGGGCCGTCGGCCCGCGGGCGGAAGGCGCGCGCCAGGGCCGCCTATCCGCGGTACGTGGCGGGCAAGCTGGGCGGCGCCGCCGTCTCCCTGCTCGCCGTCCTCGTCACCAGCTTCTTCCTGTTCCGACTCATCCCCGGCGACCCGGTCAAGTACATGACGGGCGGCCGTCAGGTCTCCGCCGAACAACTCGCCAACTACCGCAAGGAGTTCGGGCTCGACCTGCCGTTGTGGGAGCAGTTCACCGACTACTGCGGCAAGGCACTCACGGGCGACCTCGGCACGTCGTACCAGTTCCGCGCCCCCGTCATCGACAAGATCACCGAGGCGCTGCCGAACACCCTGCTGCTCACGGTGACGGCCTTCGTCCTCTACACGGCGCTCGGCATCTTCCTCGGCACGCGGTCCGCGTGGCGGCACGGCGGGCCGAGCGACCGCGTCAACACCGGTCTGGCCCTGACGCTCTACTCGATCCCGTCGTTCTGGCTGGGGCTGCTCCTCATCATCGTCTTCTCGGTGGGCATGGGCCCGGTCCCCGGTCTGTTCCCGACAGGCGGCATGGAGTCGGGCGGCGAGGAGGGCTTCGCGTACGTCCTCGACGTGGCCCACCATCTGGTCCTTCCGGTGGTGACGCTGGTCGCCGTCGAGTACGGGCAGACGCTGCTGGTGACGCGTTCGGCGCTGCTTGACGAGATGGGCAGCGACTATCTGACGACGGCCCGCGCGAAGGGGCTGCGGGACGACCTCGTACGCCGCCGTCACGCCGTGCCGAACGCGCTCCTGCCGACGGTCACGCTGATCTTCATCAACCTCGGCCGGACGGTCGCGGGCGTGATCCTCGTCGAGACGGTCTTCTCCTGGCCGGGACTCGGCGGGCTGTTCTACCAGGCGCTGAGCGTGCCCGATCTGCCGCTGGTGCAGGGGCTGTTCTTCGTCTTCGCGGCCGCGGTGATCGTGATGAACACGCTGGCCGACCTGATCTATCCGCTGCTGGACCCCCGGGTGGGCCGATGACCACGACCGAGTCGGACGGGCCGATGACGACCGAAGCAACCTCTCAGGCCGTCGCGGCGAGTCCCCGTACCCTCGCCCGGCAGCGCCGCCGGCACTCCGCGGCCCGCTTCTGGAAGCAGTACCGCACGCACCGGGCGGGTGTCTTCGGGCTCGCCGCCCTCGTCCTGTTCGGCCTGATCGCGCTGACCGCCCCGCTGACCGTGGGCTCCGACGTGCAGAGCGTGACGAACGCGCCGGGCGACCCGCTGGAGAGCCCGAGCACCGCGTTCCCGCTGGGCACCGACCAGTTCGGGCGGAACCTGCTGGGGCTCGTGGTGTGGGGCGCCCGCGTCTCCCTGCTGGTCGGACTGCTCGCCGCCGTGTTGTCGGTGGCGATCGGGGCGCTGATCGGCATCACCGCCGGGCACTTCCGCGGCTGGTACGCGACCGTGCTGATGCGGATCACGGACTGGTTCCTGGTGATGCCGACGCTGGTCCTCGCGATCGCGCTGGCGACCGTGATGACCCGCTCCCTCGGCACGATCATCCTGGCGATCGGCGTCACCACCTGGCCCACCACGGCCCGGCTGGTGCGCGCGCAGACCCTCGCCGTGGAGTCGCGGCCGTACATCGAGCGGGCCAAGGCGCTCGGCGGCGGGCACTGGCACATCATGACCCGCCACGTCCTGCCCAACGTGATGCCGCTCGTGCTGGCCCAGACGACCCTCATCATCTCCTCGGCGATCCTCGCCGAGGCCACGCTCGCCTTCCTCGGCCTCGGCGACCCGACGGTCGTGTCGTGGGGCGGGCTGCTCCAGGACGCCCGGGAGGCGGGCGCGGTCAGCGCCGGCAAGTGGTGGTACCTGGTGCCGCCGGGTGTCGCGATCGCGGTGGTCGCGCTGGCGTTCACGCTGTGCGGCCGCGCGGTGGAGTCGGTCCTCAACCCGAAGCTGGGGGTGGCACGGTGAGCACGACGACCGACAGGACACCGGAGGCCTCGAAGACGCCGGGCGGGCAGCGGCTCCTGGAGGTCAGGAACCTCGCCGTGACCTATCCGGGCGGCGCGGCGGCCGTACGCGGGGTGGACCTCTCGCTCGACGCGGGCCAGAAGCTCGGCATCGCGGGCGAGTCGGGGTGCGGCAAGTCCACGCTGGCGCTGGCCCTGCTGCGGCTGCTTCCCGCGGGCACGCGCACGAGCGGGGAGATCCTCCTCGGCGGCGAGGACGTGCTGACGATGAAGTGGGGCCGGGTGCGGGCGGTGCGCTGGGCGGGGGCGTCGATCGTCTTCCAGGGCGCGATGCACTCGCTGAACCCGGTGCACCGCGTCGGCGACCAGATCGCCGAGCCGATCCTGCTGCACAGGAAGGCGACCGCGGCGGGCGCGCGGACGAGGACGGGTGAACTCCTCGAACAGGTGGGGCTGCCGGCCGCCCGCGCGGACGCCTACCCGCACGAGCTGTCCGGCGGACAGCGCCAACGCGTCATGATCGCCATGGCGTTGGCCTGCGACCCCCAGCTGGTCATCGCCGACGAGCCGACCACGGCGCTCGACGTGATGATCCAGGCGCAGATCCTCCGCCTGATCGAACAACTCGTCAGCGAGCAGGAGGTGGGGCTCGTCATGATCAGCCACGACCTCGCCGTCCTGGCCGACACCTGTGACCGGCTGGCCGTGATGTACGCGGGCCGCGTGGTCGAGGAGGGCCCGGCACGGCAGGTCTACGAGAACGCCCGGCACCCTTACGGAAAGGCCCTGTCGGCCGCCTTCCCGCGGATCGGCGACGTCGCGTCACGGTTCGCGCCGCGCGGCCTGCCCGGCGATCCGCCCGACCCCTCGGCCCTGCCGTCGGGGTGCACCTTCCACCCCCGCTGTCCGGTGGCCGTGGACGCGTGTGTGACGGACGACCAGGTCCTGCGGGACGCGGGGACCGGCCGCTCGGCCGCCTGCGTCCACGCGGGCACGGCCGTGGACGCCGAACCGGTCAGGAGCACGCCATGACGACGACACCCCCCGTGACCACCGGGCCCCTGCTGAGCGCGCGGGGCCTGCACGTCGCCTTCCCCGGCCGGCAGGGCGCCGACCGTGCCCGTGCCGTCGACGGCGTCGACCTCGACATCCGGCCCGGCGAGATCGTCGCCCTGGTCGGCGAGTCGGGCTGCGGCAAGACGACCCTGGCCCGCTCACTGCTCGGCCTGGTCCCGCCGACGGGCGGTGGTGTCACCTTCGACGGGCGGCCGCTGAACTACTCCTCCCGCGCCCTGAAGGCGTACCGCAGACGTGTCCAGCTGGTCCTCCAGGATCCGAGCGGCTCGCTCAACCCGCGCCACACCGTGTACGACGCGGTGGCCGAGGGGCTGCGCATCCACGGGTACGGGGGCGACGAGCGCGCGGCCGTGGCGGGGGCGCTGTCCCGGGCGGGCCTGCGCCCTCCCGAGCGGTTCTTCCTGCGCTACCCGCACGAGCTGTCCGGCGGCCAGCGCCAGCGCGTCGTCATCGCCGGAGCGCTCGTGCTGGAGCCCGAACTCATCGTCGCCGACGAGCCGGTGGCCTCCCTCGACGCCTCCGTCCGCGGTGAGATCCTCGCGCTGCTTCTGCGGCTGCGCGACGAACTCGGGCTGTCCGCGCTGGTGGTGACCCACGACCTGGGTCTCGCGTGGAACATCGCCGACCGGGTCGCCGTCATGTACCTCGGCCGGATCGTGGAGACCGGCCCCGTCGAGCAGGTTCTGACCACGCCTCAACACCCTTATACGCAGGCCCTGTTGTCCGTTCTTCCGGAAGCTCCGGGCGATCCGGTGGTGCTCAGCGGGGAGCCCCCGGACCCCTCCCGCATCCCGGGCGGCTGCCGCTTCCACGCCCGCTGCCAGGTCCTGGCGAGCGGGGAGGCGGAGCGGGCGGGCGTGGCGGGCGCCTGCCGCGGACAGGACCTGGCCGTGCTGGACGGCGCGGGCGGGACCCAGGTGGCCTGCCACTGGGCACGGGCGGTGCGCCCCGAGGTGTGACCGGGCGCGGCACGGCAGCCGCGCGCGGCACGACGGAGCGGCCGGTGCCCACCAGGGCACCGGCCGCTCGCGCGTCGTACGGCGGGGGCTACTCGCCCTTGTACGCCTCGATCATCTCCCGCGACCGCTTCACGTCGTCCGCGATCGCCACCAGCAGGTCGTCGATGGAGTCGAACCGGGCCTGGCCACGGACGAAGGCGAGGAAGTCGACGGCGACGTGCAGGCCGTAGAGATCGAGGCCGACGCGGTCGATGGCGTACGCCTCGACGGTGCGCTCGGTGCCGTCGAACTGCGGGTTCGTGCCGACGGAGATCGCGGCGGGCATGATCTCGCCCTGGGCGTGCAGCCAGCCCGCGTAGACGCCGTCGGCGGGGATCGCGGTGTGCGGCAGGGTCTCGACGTTCGCCGTGGGGAAGCCGAGTTCGCGGCCTCGCTGGGCGCCCCGGACGACCACGCCCTCGACGCGGTGCGGGCGTCCGAGGATCTCGCGCGCCCCCTCGACGTCGCCCTCGGCGACCAGCCGCCGGGTGAGCGTCGAGGAGAACGGCTCACCGCCGCCGGCCGCGCCGCTCACGTACAGGTCCACGACCTCGACCTCGAAGTCGTACGTCCTGCCCTGCTCGCGCAGGAAGTCGACGTTGCCGGCGGCCTTGTGGCCGAAGCGGAAGTTGGGGCCCTCGACGACGGCCTTGGCGTGCAGCTTGTCGACGAGCACCTTCACCACGAAGTCGGCGGGCGACAGCTTCGAGAACTCGGTGGTGAACGGCAGGATGAGCAGCGCGTCCACGCCCAGTTCGGCCATCAGCTCGGCGCGGCGGTGGTGCGGGGCGAGCAGCGGCGGGTGGCTGCCGGGGCGGACCACCTCGCTGGGGTGCGGGTCGAAGGTGACCACGACGGAGGGGACGCCCAGCTCGCGGGCGCGGTCCACGGCATGCCGGATGATCAGCTGGTGTCCGCGGTGCACCCCGTCGTAGGAACCGATGGTGACGACGCTGCGCCCCCAGTCCTCGGGGATGTCCTCCAAGCCACGCCAGCGCTGCACTGTGACCGCTCCTTGTCGAACCCGTGTCCGTGATTGCCTCGTTCGCAGCTCTAAGGGTGCCATGCCGGACGGGCACCGCTCGCATCGGCATCGGGCTGTGACACATCGCTCAGCGCCGGGAGCCGCTCGCGGCGGGCTCAGGCCGGGACCCGTGGCCCCGCGAGGTTCTCGATCATGCGGCGGGTGCTGGGGCCCACGACGGCGGACCAGTCGTCGGGCGTGCCGTTCAGCCAGCGGGCCATCAGGGAGGCGAAGCCCGGGACGCGCCGGGCCAGGTCGACGAGTCCCCGGTCGAATCCGGTGGCACCGGCGGGGGTGCGGACGAGGAGGCGGCCGACGCGGTGCACGAGTTCACGGGTGGCTTGCTCGCCGCGCGGGCCGAAGCCGTCGGCGGCGGCCCTCAGGACGGTGCCGAGGACGGCGGGGTCCCGTTCGTGGGCCAGCAGCAGGTCGAGCAGTTCGCGGCGCGGCACGGCGGACGCGGTGGTGTCCGCGGCGGCCAGGACCTGCGCGAGGGCCGCCCGCACCGGACCGGGACACCCCGCCTGCACTCCGCTGACCAGGGGGAAGAGTACGAGGTGGGCGCCCTCGCCGTGGTCGAGGCGCCGCTCGACGAACGCGGCGATGTACGGGGCGGCCTCCGGGCAGGCCTGCACGGCCTCGCGGACCAGCGTGGCGACCGGGCGGGCGAGTGCCGGTGCGGTGACGTCGGCGAGAGTGCGCAGCAGCTCGGCCGTGTCCGGGCCGGGCCGCCGCAGCCGGTCGCGGAAGGCGGCGAACACCGGCTCCGGGTGGGTGGGCAGGGCGGCGGCCAGGGTGTCCGGCGACAGCCGCGCGTCACCGGCCGCGAAGCGCTCCAGCGCCTGCGGCAGATACGGCTCCCGGGTGCGCGGATCCCGTACGAGGATGCCGAGCGCGCCGCCGTGCAGCGTGGCGTCGGTGGGGCGGGCGAGCACGGCGAGCGCCGCGTAGCGCAGCAGCTCGCGGTCGGCTCCGGTGGCCGCGAACGGGGCGGCGCGCAGACCGTACGCGACGGCGGCGACCCGGCGGGCCGGCCGTTCGTCGTGGGCCCACCGGTCCACCGCCCGGCACACGGCCGACGGCTCCTCTTCCGCGAGCACGGCCAGCAGTTCGTCGCCCCGCCGGTGCGCGCAGTCGACCAGCGCCTCCGCGAGGTCGTCCAGGGCCCGCCTCCGGTGCGCGTACAGCAGCGCCTGCGCGGCCGCCGCCACGGTCGCGTGCGGCATCGCGGGCAGCTCCCGCTCGTCGTCGAACCAGCGGGTGAGATGCGGCTGTACGGCCGTGGGGTTCTCGGCGAGGAGGCGGGCGACGGTGTCGAGATGGCGCGGGGCGGCGTGCCGCTCGGCGGAGGGGACCGTGTCGGCCGCCGGGGGGCGGCCGGGGTCGGTGACGACCAGACGCCTGAGCAGGTCGAAGCGTTCGGCGGGCGGCAGCGGGACGGCGGCCCAGAACGCCGGCCCGAACGGCGCCGGTACGGCCCGGCCCTGCTCCCGCCAGGCCACGATCCGCTCGGTGAGCAGCCGCAGGACACCGGTGTACGGCGTCGCGTCGGGCACCCGCAGCAGGACGTCGGCGCAGAGGTGGGTGGCCCACCAGAGCGCGTCGCCCCCGGGGCGCGGTGCCGGCGGGAGCAGTTCGTCCACGGCCTGCACGAGATCCTCCAGACGGAGGGTCAGTTCGGGGGTCCCCTGTTGACGGGCGAGCAGGAGCAGGGTCTCGACGACGGGGCCGATGCGGTGACGGGGGACGGGGAGCGTGTCCCCGGTGGACGTACGGGAGGTCCCCGGGGCCCGGGCGGTGTCCGCCGCCCGGGAGTCCCCGCCCGTCGGCGGCCGGGAACGGCGCGTGCGGCGGCGGCCCGCTCCCGTGGCGTCCACGTGCCCGGGGTCCCGGCCCGCGCCGGCGGGGGTGCGCGCCCGGTGGACCAGGGTGTGCAGGGCGCCGTCCAGGTCGAGGTGCGTGCCCTGGATCCAGTCGGCCAGCTCCTCGTGGGCGAACCGGTAGCCGTCGCCGGCCGGGACGAGGAGTCCCTCGGTGAGGACGGCGGACGCCCAGCCCGTGGTGCCGGCGAAACGCGGCCCCGGTGCGGGTCCCCAGGGGAAGACGGCTTCGAAGGACGCGCGGTCCAGCTCGCCCTGCCCGGGTCCCAGGCTGCGCCGCGCCGCCTCGTGCACCTGGCCGGAGACCCGGGCGGCGAGCCGGCGTACGGCGGTGCCGCGCTGTCCGTTCGCCGCGGCGAGCCGGACGGCCACGCGCAGGCACATCAGGTCGAGGTGGGCGGCGAACACGGTGTCGCGGTCGAGCGCCTCGCCCGGCGGGTCCGGCAGCGCGGCCCGGACCTCGGAGAGCAGCCGCAGCACCAGCGGATGGCGGGCGTCGGCGGTGGCGAGGACGCCTTCGGGGATACCGGCACGCGACCGGGCCCGCGCGGCCTCCTCCTCGGTCAGGTCCCCGAGCCGCACGCACAAAGGCAGCGGCGGATCCACGTCCCGCGACGGAGGACCGTCCGGGGAGACCGGGGTTCCGGTGGCCGGCCCGTGCAACAGCCGCGCGGGGAACGCCGCTCCGGCGTGCTCCCAGTACTCCGCGCGGCAGCCGATGACGAGCCGCGCGCCGGTCTCCGCCAGCCAGGCCGCCGTTCGCTCCGTCCAGGCGTGCAGACGGTGGGCCGGCTCGGGCGGCATCTCCTCGGGTCCGTCGAGCAGGAGCAGCAGTGGCCGTCCGGCGGCGTGCGCCAGCCGGGCCAGCCGCTCCGGCCCGATGTCGCCCAGCTCCCCGGCGTACCCGGCGGGAGGCAGCAGCTCCGCCCCGGCACTCCGGCGCGGGTCCTCGCCCGGGTCCGCTCCGGGGTCCTGTCGCGACGCCGCCACGATCCGCCCGGCGCGCTCCAGGGCGCGGGTCGCCGCGTCGGCCACCGAGCTGTCCCCGGCGAGGAGGTCGGCGCCGCGCAGCCACAGCGTGGGGGCCGGTTCCGCGCCGTGGGCGCGGCGTGCGGCGAGGGCCGCCAGTTCCGTCGTACGGCCGCTGCCGGGCGGGCCGACGAGCCCGAGGACGGCGGCGGGGCCCGATGCGAAGGCCGCGAACTCCCGGACGACGTCGGCACGTTCGACGGGTTCGGGGGCCGGTCCCGCGGACCCGGGCGGGCCGTGTGGGCGCGGGCCGTCCGAACCGACCGAGGTCGCGGTGAGTTCCAGGGCTCCGGCGAGGTTCAGATCGGCTCCGTAGGCGGGCACGGTCTCGGCGTTGCGGGCGAGCAGCTCGGCGAGCGGGCCCGCGACGCCCCGCAGGGGAACGGCGAAACCGGGCGCCCGGTGGACGGCGGTGTCCCCCGGTTCGGTGCCGTCCCCGGTCCGCGGAAGCAGCGCGGTGCCGAGGACCGCGACCACGGTGCCGGTGGCGGCGTCGACGACCGGTCCCCCGGCCGCTCCGCCGCCCAGCCGCAGGGCGTCCGCGCCCGCCGTGCCGATCGCCAGCTCCAGTGCTCCGCGCAGGAGATGGAAGCGGTCGGTGGCCGTGTAGGTCACGGTGGACGTCTCCAGCACCCGCGCCTCGCGCCAGGTGCCCGCCGCGATCCTGACGTACGTACCGGTCGCGACGCGGTCCCGCGCGGTGACGGGCAGCGGGTCGAGGCCGAGGCCCTCGGTGCGGACGAGCGCCAGACCGGCGTCGGGCAGCGGGACCACGGCGTCGGCGGTCACCACACAGGTGCGGTCACCGGCGTGCAGCACGAGCCGGGCCAGGCCGTCGACGGCTTCGTGGCTGGTGACGACCGTGCCGTGGTGGTCGGCCGCGAAACCCGTGCCGCGTGGGCGGCCCGCCAGGTCGCAGACGCGCACCAGAGCGCCGTCCCACGTCTCCCGGACGGCGTCCGGCATCTCCAGGTCCCCGGTCCGCGGACCGCGTCCCGCCATGCTCGAACCTCCCCGCCGCGTTCCTCGTTCCGACGGTAGGCGCGGGGTGATCAGCGGGACAGATCGTGTGGTGAACGCGCCCCCTTCCACTCCTCGGTTCACTCCGAGCGCCCGCCCGAAGGGGTGAACAGGCGGGCCCGGCTGGACAGACCTTGGAGGGGGGGGAACCGAGGGGGGACCGTGGAGCGGCGGGCACGAGACCCCGTGACCGCCGCTCCACGGACGGAGCTTCCCGGAGACTGCGGGACTCAGCCGAAGACGGCGAGGCTCTTGGCCTTGCCCTTCTGTTCCTCGACCAGTGCGAGGAAGTCGCCCTGGGGGCCGAAGACCGCCACGGCGCCTCTGCCCGTGTACTCCTCGGGCATCTCCAGGCGCACACCGTTCAGCAGCAGCCCGGCGCGCCGTGTGTCGACGTCCCAGCGCGGGAACGCCGCGGAGGCGGCGTCCGCGACCGGCATCACCGTCAGCTCCTCCTGGAGCTGGTCGAGCGTGCGCGCGGAGTCCAGCTTGTAGGGGCCGACGCGGGTGCGGCGCAGGGCGGTGAGGTGACCGCCGACGCCCAGGTCCGCGCCGAGATCACGGGCGAGCGCCCGGATGTACGTCCCGGACGAGCAGACCACCGAGACGACCAGGTCGACCACGGGGGTGCCGTCCTCGGCGACGGCGTCACGGACGTCGTACACCGCGAAGGACGAGATGGTCACCGGGCGGGCCGGGATCTCGAACTCCTCGCCCTCGCGCGCCCGCTTGTAGGAGCGCACGCCGTCGATCTTGATGGCGCTGACCTTGGACGGCACCTGCATGATGGCGCCCGTCAGCTTGGCCACCCCGGCGTCGATCGCGTCGCGCCGCACGCCGGAGGCGTCCGTCGACGACGTGAGGTCGCCCTCGGCGTCGTCGGTCAGTGTGTTCTGGCCGAGCCGGATCGTGCCGAGGTACTCCTTCTCGGTGAGCGCGAGGTGTCCGAGGAGCTTGGTGGCCCTCTCGACACCGAGGACGAGCACGCCCGTCGCCATGGGGTCGAGGGTGCCTGCGTGGCCGACCCGCCGGGTGCGCGCGATACCGCGCATCTTGGCGACCACGTCGTGCGAAGTGAAGCCCGACGGCTTGTCGACAATGACAAGTCCGTCGGGCGTCCGGGGCTTCTCCGTCATTCCGCGGCGTCGTCCTCGTCGTCCTCGCCCGGCTTCTTGTACGGGTCCGCCTCACCGGCGAACGCCGCGCCGGCCGAGACCTCGCGCACCTTCTCGTCCGAGGCCCGTGCCTTGTCGAGGAGATCCTCTATGGTCTTGGCGGTGTCCGGCAGGGCGTCCGCGACGAACGTCAGCGTCGGCGTGAACTTCACGCCGGCCGCCGCGCCGACCGCCGAGCGGAGCACGCCCTTGGCGCTCTCCAGGCCCGCGGCCGCCTCGGCGCGCATCTCGTCGTCCCCGTACACCGTGTAGAAGACGGTGGCCTCCCGGAGGTCCCCGGTGACCCGGGTGTCCGTGATGGTGACGTGAGTGCCGAGCCGCGGGTCCTTGATCCCGCGCTGCAGCTTCTTGGCCACCACCTCTCGGATGAGGTCCGCCAGCCTCTTCGCCCGCGCGTTGTCGGCCACTGGTCCGTCTCCTTCTTCGCCTTGCTTGTTTCGTCAGTCTTCGTCTGTGTGGAGCCTGCGCCGTACCGACAGCAGTTCCACCTCCGGCCGTCCCGCGACCAGTCGTTCGCACCGGTCCAGTACGTCGGAAAGATGCTGGGTGTCTCCGGAGACCACCGCCAGGCCGATCTCTGCCCTGCGGTGAAGATCCTGGTTCCCCGTCTCGGCGGCACTCACCGCGTGCTTCCGCTGAAGTTCCGCGACGATGGGCCGGACGAGAGAGCGTTTCTCCTTCAGCGAGTGAACGTCGCCGAGGAGGAGATCGAAGGACAGCGTCCCCACATACATGTGTGACCGGATGTCCCGCCGGTACGGGATAGACGACCTGCCAATGCGCTTGGCAGGGACCTCTGAACCGTACAACGAACGGGTGGGGCCGCTCGACGGATATTCGGCGCCCCGAGGGACGCGGACAACCGTGCGACCGGCCCCCGCCGTCCGCCCGTGGCAGTACATCGCCCGGGCAGACGGAAAACTGGCCGGCGGTGACAGGTCACCGCCGGCCAGCTCACACCACCGCGTTACGACCGCGGCTTCTCGCGCATCTCGTACGTCGCGATGACGTCGTCGACCTTGATGTCGTTGAAGTTGCCGAGGTTGATACCGCCCTCGAACCCTTCGCGGATCTCGGTGACGTCGTCCTTGAAGCGACGCAGCCCGGAGATGTTGAGGCTCTCCGCGATGACCTTGCCGTCGCGGATGAGGCGCGCCTTGGTGTTGCGCTTGACCTCGCCCGAACGGACCAGGACACCGGCGATGTTGCCCAGCTTGGACGACTTGAAGACCTCGCGGATCTCCGCCGTGCCGAGCTCGACCTCCTCGTACTCCGGCTTCAGCATGCCCTTCAGGGCCGCCTCGATCTCCTCGATGGCCTGGTAGATCACCGAGTAGTACCGGACGTCGACGCCCTCGCGCTCCGCCATCTGCGCCGCGCGGCCCGCAGCGCGGACGTTGAAGCCGATGACGATCGCGTCGGAGCCGGTCGCCAGGTTGATGTCCGACTCGGTGACCGCACCCACACCGCGGTGCAGGACACGGATGTCGACCTCTTCACCGACGTCGAGCTGGAGCAGCGAGGACTCGAGAGCCTCCACCGAACCGGACGCGTCGCCCTTGATGATGAGGTTGAGTTCCTGCACCAGACCGGCCTTGAGGGCCTCGTCCAGGTTCTCCAGGGAGAACCGGACACCCCGGCGGGCGAAGTTGGCGTTGCGCTCGCGCGCCGCCCGCTTCTCGGCGATCTGACGCGCCGTGCGGTCCTCGTCGACGACGAGGAAGTTGTCGCCGGCACCCGGGACGTTGGTGAGACCCAGGACCAGGACGGGGGTCGACGGACCCGCTTCCTCGACGTTGTTGCCGTTGTCGTCGAGCATCGCCCGGACACGGCCGTACGCGTCGCCGACCACCATGGTGTCGCCGATGCGCAGCGTGCCGCGCTGGACCAGGACCGTCGAAACGGCACCACGGCCGCGGTCGAGGTGGGACTCGATCGCAATACCCTGCGCGTCCTGCTCCGGGTTGGCCCGCAGGTCGAGCGAGGCGTCCGCGGTGAGGACCACGGCCTCCAGCAGGCTCTCGATGTTGAGGCCCTGCTTGGCGGAGATGTCGACGAACATCGTGTCGCCGCCGTACTCCTCGGCCACCAGACCGAACTCGGTGAGCTGACCGCGCACCTTGGTCGGGTCCGCGCCCTCGACGTCGATCTTGTTGACCGCGACCACGATCGGCACGTCGGCCGCCTTGGCGTGGTTCAGCGCCTCGATCGTCTGGGGCATCACACCGTCGTTGGCCGCCACCACGAGGATCGCGATGTCGGTCGACTTGGCACCACGGGCACGCATGGCGGTGAACGCCTCGTGACCCGGGGTGTCGATGAAGGTGATCCTGCGCTCTTCACCGTTGACCTCGGTGGCCACCTGGTACGCACCGATGTGCTGGGTGATACCGCCGGCCTCGCCCGCGACGACGTTCGTCTTGCGGATGGTGTCGAGAAGGCGGGTCTTACCGTGGTCGACGTGACCCATGACGGTCACGACCGGCGGACGGACCACGAGGTCGTCCTCGTCGCCCTCGTCCTCGCCGAACTCGATGTCGAAGGACTCGAGCAGCTCGCGGTCCTCCTCCTCGGGGCTGACGATCTCGAGGACGAAGTTCATCTCGTCCGCGAGGAGCTTCAGCGTCTCGTCGGAGACGGACTGCGTGGCAGTGACCATCTCGCCGAGGTTCATCATCACGCCGACGAGCGACGCCGGGTTGGCGCCGATCTTCTCGGCGAAGTCGGTGAGGGACGCACCGCGCGACAGACGGACGGACTGTCCGTTGCCACGAGGCAGCATCACACCGCCGACCGACGGGGCCTGCATGGCCTCGTACTCCTGGCGCCTCTGCCGCTTCGACTTGCGACCACGACGCGCGGGACCGCCGGGACGGCCGAAGGCGCCCTGCGTGCCACCACGGCCACCGGGACCACCCGGACGGCCACCGAAGCCGGGACGACCGCCGCCGCCACCGGGACGACCGGCGAAACCGCCGCCACCGCCACCGGGACCACCGGGACGGCCGGCGAAGCCGCCGCCACCGCCACCGGGACCGGCCGGACGACCGGCGAAGCCGCCGCCACCCGGACGACCGCCGCCGCCACCGGCACCGCCGGGACGACCGCCGCCACCGGGACCGCGGCCACCGGGGCCACCGCCGGGACGCGGGCTACCCGCGGCAGGACGCTGCGGCATCATGCCGGGGTTCGGACGGTTGCCACCGGGGCCACCGCCGGGACGCGGAGCGCCACCCTGCGGACGGGGCATGCCGCCCGGAGTCGGACGGGCACCACCGGGACCGCCCTGGGGACGCGGAGCGCCACCGGGACCGCCCTGCGGACGGGGACCACGGTCCTGACCGGCACCCTGCGGGCGCGGGGCACCAGGGCCACCGGCGCCGCCGCCGGGACGCGGGGCACCACCCGGACGGGGCGCCTGCGGGCGCGCCATACCGGTGGAGCCACCAGAGGTGAACGGGTTGTTGCCCGGACGGGGACCCGCCGGGCGGGCGCCGCCGGGACGCGGGGCCTGGCCGCCGGGACGCGGAGCGCCCTGACGGTCGCCGCGCTCGGGACGGTCACCACGGCCCTGACCACCCTGGCCGGGACCACCGGCGGGACGGGCGCCACCGGGACGCGGAGCCTGGCCGGCCGGACGCGGGGCGCCCGGACGGGGACCCGCGGCGGGGGTCGACGGAGCCGACGGAGCCTGCGGCGCGGCGGCCGGAGGCGCGGTGAACTCGGGCGCGGCCGGAGCCGGAGCCGCCGGAGCGGGCTTCGGCGCGGGCTTGGGACCCGGACGGGGACCCGACGCGGCCGGGGTCACCGGAGCAGCCGCGGGCGTCTCCGCCACGGCCGGCTTCGGGGCCGGCGGGCGCGGGGCGGCCGGACGGGCGGCCTGCGCCGGAGAGGGGGCGCCCGGCTTGGCCGGAGCTGCCTTGCGCGGTGCGGGCTTGCCGCCACCGCCGCCCTGCTGGAGGGCATCTGTCAGTTTACGTACGACGGGCGCCTCGATCGTCGAGGACGCCGAACGGACGAATTCACCGAGTTCTTGGAGCTTGGCCATGACGACCTTGCTCTCTACGCCGAACTCCTTGGCGAGCTCGTATACCCGGACCTTAGCCACTTCGCTCCTTTTAGGTCCGGGTTTGCGTCCGGACCGTCGCTACTTCATGGGCGTACTCATCGCGTGCTCATCGAGTGCTCATCGCAATCTCGACCTACTTCCAACTCGCGGGGTACCAGGGCCGCACGGGGGTTCCGCGCGACGCTTCTTACGGTGTTGCCTGCTCGACGTGGAGGCGAAGAGCCGCGGTGTCGAGCGGTCCCGGAGCGCGCAGCGCCCGTGGGATCGCCCGGCGGCGGACCGCCAGGTCGAGACAGACCAGGGCGGGATGCACGTACGCACCCCGGCCGGGCAGCGTACCGCGATGATCGGGGACGCATTCGCCCTCGACCGCCACGATGCGCAGCAAGTCTCTCTTGGCCGCTCGCTCCCGGCACCCCACACAGGTGCGTTCAGGGCATGCGCGGGCTCGCGTCCGGCCAGACACTGTTAAGTCTACCTCCCCGTAACGACCTCACCCCTTTGGGGCAAGAATCGAACGGTTGTTGTCGTGATCCAAGCCACCCGTGGCGCGGATCTATTCCCCGATCACTCGCCGCGCTGGTCGGCAGGCTGTTCGGTGTCCGGACGGATGTCGATCCGCCAGCCGGTGAGACGGGCGGCGAGGCGGGCGTTCTGGCCCTCCTTGCCGATCGCCAGTGACAGCTGGTAATCGGGGACCGTCACGCGCGCGGAGCGGGCGGCGAGGTCGACGACCTCCACCTTGGAGACACGCGCCGGGGAGAGCGCGTTCGCCACCATGTCGGCCGGGTCGTCCGACCAGTCGACGATGTCGATCTTCTCGCCGTTCAGCTCGGCCATGACGTTGCGCACGCGGCCGCCCATCGGGCCGATGCAGGCGCCCTTGGCGTTCAGGCCGCTGCGGGTGGACCGGACAGCGATCTTCGTGCGGTGGCCGGCCTCGCGGGCGATCGCGGCGATCTCGACGGACCCGTCGGCGATCTCCGGAACCTCCAGCGCGAAGAGCTTCTTCACGAGGCTCGGGTGCGTGCGCGACAGCGTCACGGACGGACCGCGGACACCCTTGGCCACCCGGACCACGTACGAGCGCAGGCGCAGGCCGTGCTCGTAGATCTCGCCGGGGACCTGCTCCTGCACCGGCAGGATGGCCTCCAGCTTGCCGATGTCGACGAGCACGTTCTTCGGGTCGCGGCCCTGCTGGACCACGCCGGTGACGATGTCTCCCTCGCGGCCCGCGTACTCACCGAGGGTCGCGTCGTCCTCGGCGTCCCGCAGGCGCTGCAGGATGACCTGCTTGGCGGTGGTCGCGGCGATCCGGCCGAAGTCGGACGGGGTGTCGTCGAACTCGCGCGCCTCCTGCCCCTCCTCCAGATCCTGGGGATCCTCCTTCGCCCACACCGTCACGTGACCGGTCTCCCGGTCGAGCTTGACGCGCGCGTGGCGACGGCTCCCCTCGGTACGGTGGTAGGCGATGAGGAGGGCTGACTCGATCGCCTCGACCAGCAGGTCGAAGGAGATCTCCTTCTCCCGCACCAGACCCCGCAGGGCACTCATGTCGATGTCCACGGCTACGCCTCCTCTTCCTTCTTGTCCTTGCGGCTGAACTCGACCTGCACACGGGCCTTGGCGATGTCCTCGAAGGCGAGCCGGCGGGCGGTGGGCTTGCGCCCCTTCACACCCGGCACCTCGACGTCGAGTCCGTCGTCCTCGACGTTCAGGATCCGTGCGGTCAGGTCGTCGCCGTCCGCCAGCTGGAACTTCACCAGCCGGTCGGTGGCGCGTACGTAGTGACGGTGTTCCTTGAGCTCTCGCTCGGCACCGGGGGTTCCGACCTCGAGCGTGTACTCGCCCGCACCCATCGCGTCCGTCTCGTCGAGCTTCGCCGAGAGCGCGCGGCTCACATCGGCGATCGCGTCCAGGTCGGCACCCTCGTCCGAGTCCACGACGACGCGCAGAACACGCTTCCGGCCGACGGTCTCCACCTCGATCTCTTCCAGATCGAGTCCCTGGGAGGTCACGAGCGGATCCAGCAGTTCTCGCAGCCTCTCGCTCTGGGTCGTGCTCATCCGGGTGACTCCTCGGCCGCGTCTGCTGTTGTGGGTTGGTCGCGTGTCAGGTCAAAGGGTATCCGGTCGCGAGGGGTGTTGCCGTCCACCGGTGCGCGTGCTCCCGCGCCGGGAGCTGCGGGAGGAGGGGCCCGAGAACACTCCGGCGGCAGATGGGAGAGAGCCGCTGGACGGTGATCGGCTCCCGCGCGGGTACCGTGATCACGGGCAGCTCGCCCATACATTCGTACGAGCCCTCCGAGGACGTCTGTCGTGCCGTTCCCTCTCTCGTCACGCACCCCGTCGGGTCCGCGCCGAAGGACCCTGCTCGCGGCCGCCGCGGGCACCTTCGCCCTCGCGGGCTGTTCCGCCGCCGACCCGTCCGGTGACACGACCGGCGGCAGCCGCCCCTCGGCCGCCGACCGGGCACGCGCGCGTGCGGCCCGCGACAGCACGGCCCTCGCGGGCCGGTACGCCGCGGTGATCGCCGCACATCCGGACCTGGGGAAGAAGCTCGCCCCGCTGCGGGCGGACGTCGTCGGGCACGCACGGGCGTTCGGAGCGGGCAAGGCGGGCTCGTCGGCCTCGGCACCCGGCACGACATCCCCTTCGGCGTCGGGTTCCCCCACCGCCACCCCTTCCGGTTCGGCTTCGGCTTCGGCTTCGGCTTCGGCTTCGGCTTCGGCGAGTACGTCGTCCGATGTCGCCGCGCGGCCCAAGGACGCCCTGACCGAGCTGGCCACCGCCGAACTCGCGCTCGCGGACGAGCGGACGCAGGCCCTGGTGGAGCTTCCGGGGGAACTGGCCAGGCTGCTGGCCTCGGTGGCCGCGGCGGGCGCCGCCCACGCGTTTCTGCTGACGGAGGCGGCGAAGTGAGCAAGCGGGACAGGACAGAGGAAACCGAACTCAAGGCCCTGCAGGCCGCGCTGGCCGCCGAACACGCCGCCGTGTACGGCTACGGCGTCGTCGGCGGCAAGATCGGCGAGAAGCGGCGGAGCGACGCCCGGGCGGCCTACGACGCCCATCGGGCCCGCCGTGACGCACTCGTGCGGGCGGTGAAGGACCTGGGCGCGGCGCCCGAGGCCGCCTCCGCGGCGTACGTGCTGCCCTTTCCCGTGACGGACTCCCCGACCGCCGTCCGGTTCGCGGCCGAGCTGGAGGAGCGGGTGGCGGCCGTGTACTCCGACCTCGTACGCGCCACGACGGGCGACCAGCGGCGCACCGCGGCCGGGGCGCTGCGCGAGGCGGCGGTCCGCGCGGTGCGCTGGAACGGCGAGAGCGTAGCCTTCCCTGGGCTCGCGGAGCGGGCGGGCACCCCGACGCCCTCGGCGTCCACGGCGTAACGCGACCTGGAAGGGAACATCTCGCGCATGGACTCGCGCATGGTCTTCGAACCGCCACAGCGCCTTCTGCGGGCGCTCGGCGAGAACAGGCAGAGCGGGTCGGAGGGGACCGACGGGGCCGAGGCGTGGCTGGAGAAGCTGCCCGAGCTGGCCCGACAGGCCGTGGAACAGCGCGAGTTGACGCCCGAGCGGGTCCAGGCGCCGGGCGGCCGCAGCAGTCTGGTCGTGCTGGTGCGGCAGACCGACGGAACACCCGCCGTCCTGAAGCTGGCCCCGGACCGCGCGCGTCCGGAGAGCGAGCGGGCGGCACTGGCGCACTGGGACGGCCGCGGCGCGGTACGCCTCCTCAACCCCGCTGACACCCACGGCGTGCTGCTGCTGGAGCGGCTGCACCCGGACATGTCCGTACGGACGCTGCCCGAGGCGAAGGCCCTGCTGGAAGCGGCCGGGACGCTCCGGCGGCTCTGGGTCGAACCGCCCGCGGGCCATGTCTTCGAGACCGTCGGGGAACGGACCGGGCGGCAGGCCGAGGCGATGCGCGCCACGGTCACGGAGGGGGCGGAGGGCGGCGCCGAGATCGGCGCGCTGGTCGACGCCGCGCTCGCGGCCCGCGACGAACTGCTGGCGGAGCCGCCCGAGACGCGGCTTCTGCACGGCACCTTCCGGCAGAGCAAGGTGCTCGCCGGGGAGCGCACGCCGTGGCTGGCCGTCGGACCCGACCCGGTGGTCGGCGAGTGCGCCTTCGACCTGGCCCGGCTGGTCCGCGACCGGGTGGAGGACCTGATCGCCTCGCCCTCCGGAGCGTCGATCACCCGGCGCCGCATCAAGCGCCTCGCCGAGTCCCTGGAAGTGGACCAGGAACGGCTGCGCGGCTGGACCCTGTTCCGTGCGGTCGAGTCGGGCGTACGGGCGGGCCGGGTCGGCCGCCCCCGGGACGCCGAACTGCTGCTGGAGTTCGCCGGCTGGGTGTGAGCCCGGCGCTCCCGCCACGCTCGCCCGGCACGGCGCGCTCGCGGACGTGGGGCGACGCACCGGCGCGGAGTACGGTCCGGGACGACGCCGATCCGCCGTCGCGGGCGGGGCTCGGCCCGCACGGAGGGCTCGGACGGCAGGGCTGCCGCGGAACGGACGACGGCGCCCGCCGAGCCCCGGTCCGGGCTCGACGGGCGCCGCCAGGGGATCCCTAGGCCGTCAGGCGGGCGATGGCCTCGTCGACGGTCAGTTCCTCGCGCTCACCGGTGCGGCGGTCCTTCAGCTCCAGGACGCCCTCGGCCGAGCGGCGGCCGGCGACCAGGATCTTCGGTACGCCGATGAGCTCCGCGTCGGTGAACTTCACGCCCGGCGAGACACCGGCGCGGTCGTCGACCAGGACGCGGACGCCCACGGCACCGAGCTTCTCCGACACGTCGAGCGCCAGCTCGGTCTGCAGGGCCTTGCCCGCGGCGACCACGTACACGTCCGCCGGCGCGATCTCCTTGGGCCAGCACAGACCCTGATCGTCCGCCGACTGCTCGGCCAGGGCGGCGACCGCGCGGGAGACACCGATGCCGTACGAGCCCATGGTCACGCGGACCGGCTTGCCCTGCTGGCCGAGGACGTCGAGCTGGAAGGTGTCGGCGTACTTGCGGCCCAGCTGGAAGATGTGGCCGATCTCGATGGCCCGGTCCAGCTTGAGTCCGGTGCCGCAGTTCGGGCAGGGGTCGCCCTCTTCGACCACGACGACGTCGAGGTGGTCGTCGACCTCGAAGTCGCGGCCGGCGACGACGTTCCTCGCGTGCGTGTCGGCCTTGTTGGCGCCCGTGATCCAGGCGGTGCCGGGCGCGATGCGCGGGTCCGCGATGTAGCGGACCTTGTCCAGGCCCTGCGGTCCGACGTAACCCCGTACGAGGTCGTCACGGCCCTCGAAGTCCTCGGCCGTGACGAGCTCGACGACGGCCGGGGCGAGGTGCTCGCCCAGCTTGCCCAGGTCGACCTCACGGTTGCCGGGGACGCCCACGGCCACGATCTCGCCGTCGACCTTGACCAGCAGGTTCTTCAGCGTCGCGGAGGCGGGCACGCCGAGGTGCTCGGCGAGCGACTCGATGGTGGGGGTGTCGGGGGTGTCCAGCTCCTCGACCGGGCCGTGCTCCTCGGAGACGGGCGCGAGCGCGAACGTCACGGCCTCCGTGTTGGCGGCGTAGTCGCAGGCGGGGCAGTCCGCGAAGGTGTCCTCACCCGCGGCGGCGGGGGCGAGGAACTCCTCGGAGGCGGAACCGCCCATGGCGCCGGACACGGCGGACACGATGCGGTAGTCGAGACCGAGGCGCGTGAAGATCTTCTGGTACGCCTCGCGGTGCAGCCGGTAGGACTCGGCGAGCCCCTCGTCCGTGGTGTCGAAGGAGTACGAGTCCTTCATGTGGAACTCACGGCCGCGCAGCACTCCCGAGCGGGGGCGGGCCTCGTCCCGGTACTTCGTCTGGATCTGGTAGAGCATGACCGGCAGGTCCTTGTACGAGGACGCCTGGTCCTTGACCAGGAGGGTGAAGATCTCCTCGTGCGTCGGGCCGAGCAGGTACTCGCCGCCCTTGCGGTCCTTGAGACGGAAGAGCAGGTCGCCGTACTCGTCCCAGCGGCCCGAGGCCTCGTAGGGCTCCTTGGGCAGCAGGGCCGGCAGGAGGACCTCCTGGGCGCCGATCGCGTCCATCTCCTCGCGGACCACGCGGGAGATGTTGTCGAGGACCTTCTTGCCGAGCGGCAGCCACGTCCAGATGCCCGCGGCGTTGCGTCGCACGTAGCCGGCGCGGACGAGCAGCTTGTGGCTGAGCGTCTCCGCGTCCGCCGGGTCGTCACGCAATGTCTTGACCATCAAACGGGACATGCGCTGGACCTGGGCCATGATTCTCGACTCCTGCTGCGTAAGGGTGATGCCAGGAGGTTAGCCGGGGGGCGGCCGGTCCCGGAAATCCATTAGCGGCGACGCAGCGGCAGAGGGGCGCCCATCACGGCGTACGGCTTGGGGGCGCTGGGGAACAGGACCCGCTGCGCCAGGTCCTCGTAGCCGAGGGAACGGTAGAGGCCGCGGGCCGGGCTGTCGACGTCGATCGCGGAGAGGATCGAGCGGGGCTCGGTGGCGGTCGCGGTGATGCCGGTGATCAGGGCGCGGCCGACACCGCGGTTCTGGAACCGGGGGTGCACATGCAGCTCGGTGATCACGAAGGAGTGGTCGAGCCAGCCCTCCTGGCCCTGCGCCCGCAGATACGGCTCGACGACGGTGGACCACCAGTGGCCGCGGTCGTTCGGCATGCCGTAGACGAAGCCGACGAGCCGGCCGTCGACGGTGGTGGCGCCGAGCGCGTGGGCTCCCGGGTACGTGAGGTGGCGCAGCACGATCTGACGGCGTACGGCGATCTCCTCCGCGCCGAGCCCGAACGCGAGGGCCTGCACGGCGAGCGCCTCGTCGACGCGCGCCGCGAGATCCAGCGGGCCGACGGCCACGTCGTCGGAGTTGCGGTGGCCGTGACCGGGAATGCGCAGCATGCGGGGAGACTACCTGGCGAACCGTGGGGCGCGTGAGGTCCGCGGGAACGGTCTCCGGCGCCGGTACGGGCCGGTGCGCCGGGTGTCAGAACAGGACGCTCATGAACGCGCCGACCTCTTGGAAGCCGACCCTGCGGTAGGTCGCCCGGGCCGCGGTGTTGAAGTCGTTCACATAGAGGCTGACGACGGGGGCGACGTCGGCGAGGGCGTAGCGCAGGACGGCCGCCATACCGGGAGCGGCCACGCCCCGGCCGCGGTACTCGGGGGCCACCCAGACGCCCTGGATCTGGCAGGCGTGGGCGGTCGCGGCGCCGATCTCGGCCTTGAAGACGACCTTGCCGTCCTGGCCGAGGCGGGCGAAGGACCGGCCGGCGCCGACGAGTTCGGCCACCCGGGCCTGGTAGAGGAGTCCCCCGTCACCGGCCATCGGCGAGACGCCGACCTCCTCGGTGAACATCGCCACGCACGCCGGCATGATCGTCTCCATCTCGTCCTTGCGGACGCGGCGGACGAACGGATCCGGGGTGACGGCGGCGGGCAGCCGGTCGGTGACCATCAGGGGCTGGTGGGCGCGGACGTCGCGGGCCGGGCCCCAGCTCGGTTCGAGCAGCCGCCACAACTGGGCGGTGGGTTCGGCGGGGCCGACGATCGAGGAGCAGCGGCGGCCGCCCCGGCGGGCCCGGTCGGCGAAGCCGCGTACGGCACGCGGGGTGGCGCAGATCGGGACGAGGTTGGCGCCCGCGTAGCAGAGGGACTGCAGCATGCCGTCCTCGTACCAGCCCCACATCTCGCCGCCGAGCCGCCACGGATCGAGGCCCGCGACCCGTACGCGGGAGGCGACGAAGGCGTTCGTCACCGGCTCGCGGTCGAGGACGGCGAGCGCGGCGTCCAGGTCACTCGGTTCGAGGACCCTGGTGGTGGTCTGGGTCAACACGTGCGGGGGCCTCACCCTGGGGTCTGCTGATCTCCGCACTGTACCTGCCGTGGTTGTGACCCGCCGCCCCTTGTTCCGGGGGAACCCTGAGCCACGGGGACGCGCGCGGTCCCGGGTTCCGGCCCGGCCGTTCGGCTACGGATTCGTCGGGGTCGGCAGCGCCGTTCCCCTCGTCCCTGAGCGTCGTCCCGGGTGTCGTCCCTGGGCGTCTCGCCCCCGGGGCCGCGCTCGGGCGGACCCGGTGGAAACGCGGCCGGCTCGTCCGGAGAGGAGTCCGAACGAGCCGGTCGGGATGCGGTGCCGGGTCAGCCGGCGACCGAGATCGACGGTTCGCCGGAGGCGACGCCCTCGGCCTCCATCTGCTCGGCGAGCTTCATCGCCTCTTCGATGAGGGTCTCCACGATCTTCGACTCGGGGACGGTCTTGATGACCTCGCCCTTGACGAAGATCTGGCCCTTGCCGTTGCCGGAGGCGACGCCGAGGTCGGCCTCGCGGGCCTCGCCCGGGCCGTTCACGACGCAGCCCATGACGGCGACGCGGAGCGGGACCTCCATGCCCGTGAGGCCGGCGGTCACTTCCTCGGCCAGCTTGTAGACGTCGACCTGGGCGCGGCCGCAGGACGGGCAGGAGACGATCTCCAGGCCGCGCTGCTTGAGGTTCAGCGACTCCAGGATCTGGAGGCCGACCTTGACCTCCTCGACCGGCGGGGCCGACAGGGAGACGCGGATGGTGTCGCCGATGCCCTCGGAGAGCAGGGCGCCGAAGGCGACGGCCGACTTGATGGTGCCCTGGAACGCCGGGCCGGCCTCGGTCACGCCGAGGTGCAGCGGGTAGTCGCAGGCGGCGGCGAGCTGGCGGTAGGCGTTGACCATGACGACCGGGTCGTTGTGCTTGACCGAGATCTTGATGTCGCGGAAGTCGTGCTCCTCGAAGAGGGACGCCTCCCAGAGCGCGGACTCGACGAGCGCCTCGGGGGTCGCCTTGCCGTACTTCTGGAGCAGACGCTTGTCGAGGGAGCCCGCGTTGACGCCGATCCGGATCGGGGTGCCGGTGTCCTTCGCGGCCCGCGCGATCTCCTTGACCTGGTCGTCGAACTGCTTGATGTTGCCGGGGTTGACGCGAACGGCCGCACAGCCGGCGTTGATCGCGGCGAACACGTACTTCGGCTGGAAGTGGATGTCCGCGATGACCGGGAGCTGGGACTTCCTGGCGATGGTGGCGAGCGCGTCGGCGTCGTCCTGCGTGGGGCAGGCCACGCGCACGATCTGGCAGCCGGACGCGGTCAGCTCGGCGATCTGCTGCAGCGTGGCGCCGATGTCCGACGTACGCGTGGTCGTCATCGACTGCACCGAGACGGGAGCGTCTCCGCCCACGGCGACGGTTCCGACCTGGATCTGTCGGCTCTTGCGGCGCTCGGCCAGCTTGGTCGGAACGGACGGCATGCCGAGAGAAATCGCAGTCATCTGCTGTGCAACCCCAAGTCGTGGATCAAGTGCTGGTCCCGTGAGCAGCGGGCTCCAAGATTTGAGATTACGGCACGCAGGTGTACGGAGGCACATGACGTCCTGCGGTCCACTCGATGTCGGTGTATGGCGATCGGCCCGACATGGAGACGGTTCCCCCTGGGCAGCCTGTCCGGATGGAACCCTGTCGGGCCGATCGCCGGGCCCTCAGGCAATCCGTTCGGCGTCCAGTGCCGTGCGGATCAGGAGCGATGGCACGCTTCGCTGAAAGACCGGCGTTCCGCCGCCCTCCTCGTTGAGCAGCCTGACCAGGGCCTCCCAGACGCCGCTCTCCAGCCACACCCGCTGCCTGGCTCGCACTTTCGCACGGTCACCCGGTTCCCACTGAGCATCACGTATCGCACCTGCCCCGCCGCGATGTCTGCGAGCAGTGCGTCGAAACCGGGACGCGAGTCCGTCGAGCCCGATGCGCCGGTGTCCTGCTGGTATCCCACGAGGTGCCACCTCGGGCGTCGTGCGGCATGCGACTGGATGGCCTGCCGTTGGGCGGGAATCCCTAGCGGGGTCCCTGCTCGGTGTTCGTTGGTCGACAGTGTTGGCGCACCGCTGGGGTCACCCATGAACAGAAGGAACGTACGAAAACCGCACTGGTGAAGAAGCGAAGAAGCCCCGCTCTTCACCCATGTGAGTTACGTGGGTGGAGAGCGGGGCACGGGCGACCGGCCTGCCCGGACGAGCACTCGGTCAGCTGATGCGGACCGGGTTAACCACGTCCGCGATGAAGACCAGGATCGTGAAGCAGACGAAGACTCCGGCCACCACGTAGGCCACCGGCATCAGCTTCGCCACGTCGAACGGGCCGGGGTCCGGCCGCTTCAGGAGCTTCGCCGTGTTCCGCCGCAGCGACTCCCAGAGCGCCCCCGCGATGTGCCCGCCGTCGAGCGGCAGCAGGGGGAGCATGTTGAACAGGAAGAGGGAGAGGTTGAAGCCGGCGACCAGCAGCAGCATCATCGCGACCTGCTGCGACGCGGGGATGTCGAGGGTGAAGACGTCACCGCCGATGCGTGCCGCGCCGACCACGCCCATCGGGGAGTCGGCCTTGCGCGGGCCGTCGCCGAAGGCCGCGTCCCACAGGTCGGGGACCTTGCCGGGCAGCGCGACCAGGGATTCGACGCCGTTCTGCATCATGTCGCCCATGCGGGTCACGGACTGTCCGAGCGACTGCTCGACGATGCCGGAGGCGGGCGTGAAGCCGAGGAAGCCGGCGTACACGTACTTGCCCTCGACGTAGCCGCCGTCGCCGTCGGTCTTGCTCACCTGGTTCCTGATCAGGTGGGCGTTCAGGTCGAGGCGCTCGCCCTTGCGCTCGACGGTGAGCGCGACGTCCTTGCCGGGGTTGGCCCGGATGTCGGACTGGAGGGCCTCCCAGTCCTTGACCGGCTTGCCGTCGAACGCGACGATCTTGTCGCCGCCCTTGAGTCCCGCGGCCTTGGCGGGCGCCGCATCGTCGCTCTTCGCGCACTTCGTGCGGTTCTCGCTCTGCTGGATGACGCAGTCCGAGACCTTGCCGACCGTGGTCGTCTGGGTGTTCACGCCGAACGTCATCATCACGCCGAGGAAGATCACGACGGCGAGGATGAGGTTCATGAAGGGGCCGGCGAACATCACGATCACGCGCTTCCACGGCTTGCGCGTGTAGAAGAGGCGGGTCTCGTCACCGGGCTGCAGTTCCTCGAAGGCCGCCGATCTGGCGTCCTCGATCATGCCCCTGAAGGGGGAGGTCGAGCGGGCCTCGATCCGTCCGTCCGGGCCGGGCGGGAACATCCCGATCATGCGGATGTACCCGCCGAGGGGGACGGCCTTGACGCCGTACTCGGTGTCGCCCTTCTTGCGCGACCAGATGGTCGGGCCGAAGCCGACCATGTACTGCGGCACACGGATGCCGAACAGTTTGGCCGTCGACAGATGCCCCAGCTCGTGCCACGCGATCGAGATGAGCAGGCCGACCACGAAGACGACTATGCCGAGGATCATCATCAGGGTCGTCATGCACGAGCCTCCGCGGTTGTCGTCCGTACCGTCAGTTCACGAGCCCGGGCACGCGCCCAGGTCTCTGCTTCGAGGACGTCCGCGACGGTCAGGGAAGTTCCCGTCCGCGGTGTGCCGTGTTCCTCGACCACCCGCGTCACAGTCTCCATGATCCCGTTGAACGGCAGGGTGCCGTTCAGGAACGCGTCCACGCACTCCTCGTTGGCGGCATTGAACACCGCCGGAGCCGTCCCCGCGAGCTGCCCCACGTGCCGGGCGAGCCCCACGGAGGGGAAGGCTTCGGTGTCGAGGGGGAAGAACTCCCAGCTCGACGCCTTGGTCCAGTCGAAGGCCGGCGCCGCGTCCGGGACGCGCTCGGGCCAGCCGAGGCCGATGGCGATCGGCCCCCGCATGTCGGGGGGCGTCGCCTGGGCGATCGTCGAGCCGTCCGTGAATTCCACCATCGAGTGGACATACGACTGCGGGTGCACGACCACCTCAATGCGATCGAAGGGAATGTCGTAGAGGAGGTGGGCCTCGATGACTTCCAGTCCCTTGTTCACCAGGGTCGCGGAGTTGATCGTGATGACCGGTCCCATGGCCCAGGTGGGGTGCGCGAGGGCGTCGGCCGGTGCCACGTCCGCCAGTTCCGCCTTCGTACGGCCGCGGAACGGGCCTCCGGAGGCGGTGACGACGAGTTTGCGGACGTCCGCGCGGGTGCCGGCGGCGAGCGCCTGGAAGAGCGCGGCGTGCTCGGAGTCGACCGGGATGATCTGGCCCGGCTCGGCGAGCGCCTTCACCAGCGGGCCGCCGACGATGAGCGACTCCTTGTTGGCGAGCGCGAGGGTGCGGCCCGCCTCCAGGGCGGCGAGGGTCGGGGCGAGGCCGATGGAGCCGGTGATGCCGTTCAGGACGGTGTGGCAGTCGGAGGCGGCGACCTGGGTGGCGGCCTCCGGTCCTGCCAGGATCTCGGGAAGGGGCTCGCCCGGGCCGTACTGGTCCGCGAGGGCCTCCCTCAGCGCCGGTACGGCGTCCTCGCGCGCGACGGCGACCGTCCGCACCCGGAGCCGGTGGGCCTGCTCGGCGAGCAGGGCGACCCGGCCGCCGGCGGCGGAGAGCGCGGTGACCCGGAACCGGTCGGGGTTGCGCAGCACGAGGTCGATGGCCTGGGTGCCGATCGAGCCGGTGGAGCCGAGGATCACGACATCGCGGGCTCCGTCCACGGGGTCGAAGACGAGATGCGGATCAGCGAGGGGGGCTGGACTGTCGCTCATCCCCCCATTGTGGCCGCATCGCGCCTGCGGCAGGACAGGGCGTCCCCTGTTCCCGCTCCTTCACACCCGATTCCGCCGGTGCGATCGCGTCGGGTGCGGTGGGGAGCGGGAACGCCCGATGGCGACGCCGTCGGCGGGGAGCCGGTCCCCTGTGGGTGTCCGACCTGCCGGGCGGTCGTACTGATCCGCAGGTCAGCGTGTACGGCGGCGCCTGGAGCGTGGTGTCGGAGGGGGGCGCCGCCCCCGGCGGGCGGGCCGTTCGCGCGGGCCGGTGCGGCGGGGCGTGCGGGTGAGGCTGCGGCCGGCGTGCGGGTGCGTCCACGGGCGGGCGAACGCGCCTTCGACCACGCCGTCCGCCGTGTCGAGGGGCGGTGCGGCGTGGTCGCGGCCGACGTGGGTGTCGAGGCCGTCAGCGGATGGGGCGGTGGAGGTTCTCCCGCTCGCTCGGCCCGGGTGTCGCGTCAGCGATCCAGGGGCCTTCCCCGGACGGGTCGACGACGCCCTCCTCCAGCCAGGTGTACGTGCCGGACAGGACGCCCTTGACCACCGTGCGGTCGAGGTCGTCGGTGTTGGACCACAGGCGCCCGAAGAGTTCCTCCACGCGGATGCGGGACTGCCGGCAGAAGACGTCGGCGAGCTGGTAGGCCTCGCGGCCGTGGTCGTCGGTGCTGCGCAGGAGCTCGGCCCGTACGCAGGCCGCGCTCATCGCGAACAGTTCGGCGCCGATGTCGACGATCCGGCCGAGGAAGCCCTGCTTGGTCTCCATCCGGCCCTGCCAGCGAGACATGGCGTAGAAGGTCGACCGGGCGAGTTTGCGGGCGCTGCGCTCGACGTAGCGAAGGTGCGGGGAGAGGTCGACCTCGTGCTTGAACTCGCCGAAGGAGTTCGGGAGCCTGCCGGGTCCGACCACCAGTTTCGGCAGCCACTTGGCGTAGAAGACGCCGGCGTTGGCGCCCGCCTTCGCCTTGTCCGAGAGCGACTTCTCGGGGTCGATGAGGTCGCCGGCGACCGAGAGGTGGGCGTCGACGGCCTCCCGGGCGATCAGCAGGTGCATGATCTCCGTGGAGCCCTCGAAGATGCGGTTGATCCGCAGGTCGCGCAGGATCTGCTCGGTCGGGACGGCGCGTTCGCCGCGGGCCGCCAGCGACTCGGCGGTCTCGAAGCCCCGGCCGCCGCGGATCTGGACCAGTTCGTCGGCCATCAGCCAGGCCATCTCGGAGCCGTACAGCTTGGCGAGGGCGGCTTCGATGCGGATGTCGTTGCGGTTCTCGTCGGCCATCTGCGACGACAGGTCGAGGACGGCTTCGAGGGCGAACGTGGTGGCCGCGATGAAGGAGATCTTGGAGCCGACCGCCTCGTGGAGGGCGACGGGCTTGCCCCACTGTTCACGGGCCGCCGACCATTCGCGGGCGATCTTGAGGCACCACTTGCCGGCGCCCACGCACATCGCGGGCAGGGACAGCCGGCCGGTGTTGAGGGTGGTCAGGGCGATCTTCAGGCCGGCGCCCTCGGGGCCGATGCGGTTCGCGGCGGGGACCCGGACCTGGTGGAAGCGGGTGACGCCGTTCTCCAGGCCCCGCAGGCCCATGAAGGCGTTGCGGTGCTCGACGGTGATGCCCTCGGAGCCGGCTTCGACGACGAACGCGGTGATGCCGCCCTTGTGCCCCTCGGACTTCGGGACGCGGGCCATCACGACGAGGAGGTCCGCGACGACTCCGTTGGTCGTCCACAGTTTCACTCCGTCGAGGACGTAGTCGTCCCCGTCCCGCACGGCGGTGGTCGCGAGGCGCGCCGGGTCGGAGCCGACGTCCGGCTCGGTGAGCAGGAAGGCGGAGATGTCGGTACGGGCGCAGCGGGGCAGGAAGGTGTCCTTCTGCTCCTGGGTGCCGAACTGCTTCAGCGGCTGGGGTACGCCGATGGACTGGTGGGCGGAGAGCAGGGCGCCGATCGCGGGGCTCGCGGAGCCGACCAGGGCGAGGGCCTTGTTGTAGTACACCTGGGTGAGGCCGAGGCCGCCGTACTTCGTGTCGATCTTCATGCCGAGGGCGCCGAGTTCCTTGAGCCCGTCGACGGTCTCGTCCGGGATCTGCGCCTCGCGCTCGATGCGGGCCGAGTCGATCTGCGTCTCGCAGAAGTCGCGGAGTTTGGCGAGGAACTCCTCGCCGCGCTGGGCGTCCTCGTCCGCGGGCATCGGGTGCGGATGGATGAGGTCGAGCCGGAACCGGCCGAGGAAGAGCTCCTTCGCGAAACTGGGCTTGTGCCAGTCCTGTTCGCGGGCGGCTTCGGCGACCTGACGTGCCTCACGTTCGGTGACTGTGGGCTGGTGGGGTGGTGCGGACATGAGGCTCACCTCGCCGCGGATAGGGGACACAGGACAATTCGTTACCGACCGGTGCTACTCGATCGTATGTACCCGTGTACCCGATTCCCTGTCAGCCCACCAGCCCTCACGCGGCGTTCGGCCCAACGCGCGCCGTGCGCCGGGGGGTCCGGGGGCGGACACGCCGACGGCCTGAGCTCCCGCACAGTGGGCTCAGGCCGTCGGCTTCGGTGAGGTCGTGCGTGGTCTCGCTCAGAGGGCGAGGCCGGTCAGCACCAGCACCCGCTCGTAGGTGTAGTCGTCCATGGCGAAGCGGACGCCCTCGCGGCCGACGCCGGACTGCTTGGCGCCGCCGTACGGCATCTGGTCGGCGCGGTAGGACGGGACGTCGCCGATGACCACGCCGCCCACCTCCAGGGCGCGGTGGGCGCGGAAGGCGGTCTGGAGGTCGTGCGTGAAGACGCCCGCCTGGAGGCCGTACTTGGAGTTGTTGGCGGCGGCGAAGGCGGCGGCCTCTCCGTCGACCTTGTGCACGGTGAGGACCGGGCCGAAGACCTCCTCGCAGGAGATCGTGGCGTCGGCCGGTACGTCGGTGAGGACGGTCGGCGCGTAGGAGGCGCCGTCGCGCTTGCCGCCGGTGAGGAGCGTGGCGCCGGCGGCCACGGCCTCGTCCACCCAGGACTCGACGCGCTCGGCGGCGGCCTCGCTGACGAGGGGGCCGACGTCCGTGCCGGCGTCGGAGGGGTCACCGGTGACCTGTGCCTCGACGGCGGCGACGATGCGCGGCAGCAGCCGGTCGTACACCGAGGCGTCGGCGATCACGCGCTGCACGGAGATGCAGGACTGGCCGCCCTGGTAGTTCGAGAAGGTCGCGATCCGTGTCGCGGCCCAGTCCAGGTCGGCGTCGCTCGCGAAGTCGGCGAGGACGACGGCCGCGCCGTTGCCGCCCAGCTCCAGGGTGCAGTGCTTGCGCGGCACCGAGTCCATGATCGCGTAGCCGACCTTCTCGGACCCGGTGAAGGAGATGACCGGGAGGCGCTCGTCCTGGACGAGGGCGGGCATCTTGTCGTTGGCGACCGGCAGGATGCTCCACGAACCGGCCGGCAGGTCGGTCTCGGCGAGCAGGTCACCGATGACGAGGCCGGACAGCGGGGTGGCGGGTGCCGGCTTCAGGATGATCGGGGCGCCGGCGGCGATGGCCGGGGCGATCTTGTGGGCGCACAGGTTGAGCGGGAAGTTGAAGGGCGCGATACCGAGGACGACACCCTTGGGGAAGCGGCGCGTGAGGGCGAGCCGGCCCTGGCCGCCCTGGTCGGTGTCGAGGCGCTGGGCCTCGCCGCCGTTGAACCGGCGGGCCTCCTCGGCGGCGAACCGGAAGACGGAGACGGCGCGGCCGACCTCACCCCGGGCCCACTTGATCGGCTTGCCGTTCTCGGCGGAGATGAGCTGCGCGATCTCCTCGGTGCGCTCGACGAGACGGCGCGAGACGTGGTCGAGGGCGGCGGCGCGCACGTGGGCCGGCGTGGCGGCGAACTCGTCCCGCACGGCGTGGGCGGCTGCCACGGCCTCCTCGACCTGGGCCTCGGTGGGCACGCTGACCTGACCGACGACCCGGCCGTCCCACGGCGAGGTGACGTCGAAGGTGGTCTCACCGGTGACCTGGCGGCCGGCGAGCCAGAAGGCGTGGGTGGCCCCCACAATTTTCTGCGGCATCTGCGAGTCCCGGCCCTTCAGTGTTGGGGGGTGTTGCTGGCGGTCTTGCGCTGTCCGGCTCCACGGTAGGGCCGTGGGCAGCGGGGGTCGTTTGTCCGACGCGTAGCAGTCGGGGAGCGGGGTGCGCCGGATTGGCCTGGTGGCTGGAGGCCCGGGCGCGGGTCGGCCCGGGAGGCTCGGTCCGCCGGTACGGGGAGGCCGGACCCCGGTACTGAGACCCGGGCCCGTGCGTGTGCGCGGTCGACCGCGCTCCGGATTGGCCTGGTGGCCGGAAGCCCGGGCGCGGCCCGGCCCGGGAGGCACGGTCCGCCGGTACGGGGAGGCCGGGCCCCGGTGCTGAGACCCGGGCCTGTGCGTGTGCGCGGTCGACCGCGCTCCGGATTGGCCTGGCGGCCGGAAGCCCGGGCGCGGGCCGGCCCGGGAGGCTCCGTCCGCCGGTACGAGGAGGCCGCGCTCCGGCGCTGAGACCCGGGCCTGTGCGTGCGCGCGGTCGACCGGGACCGGAGGCGTCCCGCGCCTCACTCCCCCGTCGCGGCCGTCGTCTTCAGGGCCAGCCAGAGTTCCATCCGGACATCCGGATCGTCGAGGGAGCGGCCGAGGATCTCTTCGACGCGGCGCATCCGGTAGCGCAGGGTGTGGCGGTGGACGCCCAGGTCGGCGGCGGCGGCGTCCCACTGGCCGTGGCGGGACAGCCAGGCCCGCAGCGAGGCGACCAGGTCCCCGCGGCCGGTGGCGTCGTGTTCGTGCAGGGCGCGCAGGAGGCCGTCCGCGAACGCCCGCACGGCGTCGTCCGCGAGCAGCGGCAGCACGGATCCGGCGGCCAGTTCCTCGTGCTCGACGAGGAAGCGACCGCGCCGCCGGGCGACGGACAGTGCCTGCTCGGCCTGCTTGTAGGCGGCGCGCGCGGCGATCGGACCGGAGGGGGCGGAGAGTCCGACGACGAGTTCGTCCTCGTCCCCGGCGGGCTGCTCGCGCTGTGCTGCGCGGGCGGCCTCCAGCACCACCGCGTAGTCCCCGCAGGCGGTGACCGCGGCGCCGCCGTCCACGGCGAGCACGACCAGCCGCTCCCCCTCGGGCACGACGAGCACGGACTCCCCGGAGCGGGCGGCGGCCGACTCGAGGACCTCGGCGAGGCCGCCCAGCGGATCGCCGTTGACGTCGGGGACGGCGACGGGGGTCTTGGAGCGGGTGGCCGCGCCCACGCGCGCGTGACCGTCGGCATGCGCCCGCGCGGCGGACCCGGACGCAGCCTCGGCGATGATCAGCCGGAAGGGCGCGTCGAGGAGCCGGCCGTACAGGTCGCCCGCGACGGCCCGGGCGTGGTCGGGTTCACCGGCGAGCAGCATCCGCAGGACGGCCGCGCCGATCCGCTGTTCGGCGGCGTGCAGCGACCGGGAGCGTTCCGTGGTGAGCGTGAGCAGGGCGATGGCCGAGTGGAGGGCGTAGCGCTCGGCGGTGCCGAGGGCGGCGGCGGTCCCGACGGCGAGGGCGGCGCGGGGCCTGCGTCCGGTGCCGAGGGAGTGCAGTTCGACGCGGTCCTCGCCGCCCACCACCGAGCTGGCCGGCGCGGGCCGCTCCCGCAGCCGCTCCACGTCCGGGGTGAGCCGCGCGGCCCGGCGTCCGGCCCATTCGGGCGCGGTGGCGACGACGGCGCCGGACGCGTCGTAGAGCGCCGCCCAGCCGTCGACCTGCCCGGCGAGCGCGGAGAGGAGTCCTTCGGGGCCGTCGGTCAGGGCCTGCTTGGTGAGTTCGCGCTGCGCGGCGAACCCGGCGGTGACGGCCCGGTACTGGTCGGCGGCGATGGCGGCGGAGACGGCCTTGCTGATGGCGAGGAAGGGGGTGCGCCGGGGTACTTCGAGGAGGGGCAGGCCCTCCTTCTCGGCGGCCTCGACGAGGGCCTTGGGGATCTCCTCGTAGTTGACCCCGACGGCGAAGCCGAGTCCGACGACTCCCGCGCCGGCCAGCCGCTTCACGTAGCGCTGCATGACGTCGGGGTCGTCCGCGTCCAGCTTGAGCGCGGTGATCAGGAGCAGTTCCCCGCCCTCCATGTAGGGCACGGGGTCGGCGAGCTCGCTGACGTGCGCCCAGCGGACGGGTACGTCCAGCCGGTCCTCGCCCGCTCGCACCGTGAGCTTCAGCGCGGAGTGGTGGACGAGCGAGGCGAGCGTGGGGGGCATGAGGCCTTCAGGTCAGGTCTGTGTGATCTCTGTGATCTCAGGTCGGGTCCGGTGTGATCTCTGTGATCTTTTGGCCGCCGCGTATGAACGACCTGTGTCGATTCTGCCTCACCGTACGGTCGCCGCGTGACCTCGTGCCCATACGTCCAGCTCAGCGGCGATCATCTGCCCCGGCGGTCGGCCGCGCGGGCCGGCGGGTCAGCCGCGCAGGTCGACCAGCAGGGGCGGCGCGTGCTCGCCCTTGACGCTGGTCAGCGACAGCACCGCGTGACCGGGCGGGACTCCGTGGGCCAGCTCTGACGCGGACCAGCGCTCGCGTTCGACCTGCCGGACGGTGACGGCGCGGGCGCTCGGCGCGTTCCCGGTGATCACCCGGCGCAGCATGTGGACGGCCTTGCCCGCGGGTGTCTCGGCGATGATCTGCCGGTCGGTGACGTCGCGGGCCTCGATCCACTCCTTGCCCCAGACCTCGGCGAAGTCCTGCCCGTCCCAGGGGGTGAGCCCGGACAGCGCCATCCGGCAGCCGATGGCCCCCAGCAGGGGGCTGCGCAGGGCGCGCGGCACGTCGTCGAGGGTGCGCAGGGTGAGGACGGCCCCGGCGTTGCCGGAGCGCAGCCGCTGGATGCCGCGGACGGCCTCGGGGGTGATGACGCCGGTCGCGTCGTCGAGGACCAGACAGGCGAACAGGGAGCGGTCCTCGCGCACCGCGACGCTCGCCGAGAACTGGGCGAGCACCAGACGGGCGAGGATCCGGGAGGCGTCGGCGTGACCGCGCGCGGGCAGGTCGATCCGGACCCGCACCGGGTGGTCGAGGGCGCGCAGCGAGAAGGGCCGCGACTGTCCCGAGGTGTCGAAGAAGCCGGCGAAGGCGGGCCGGTCGAGCAGTGCCACCCGGTCGGCGAGGACCCCGCCGACGTCGCCGGGGAGCCCCGTCTGCCGTTCGCGGGCGTCGAGTTCGCGCAGGAGCGACGCCTGGCCGGTGTCCTCCAGGCCCTTGCGGAGCGCGTCGAGCGGTCCGCGGGCGCCGTCGAGCAGCTGGCGCAGTTCGGGCACGGAGGGGAACCTGCCGTGGACGGAACGGAAGGGGCCCAGCAGCTGGGCGAGCACGGTGGTGGAGCGCCTGCTGTCGCCGCCGGGGTGCGGGTCGGCGAGGTCACCGACGAGCGCCTCGGCGAGGACCGCCGCCGCCTCGTCGGGGTCGGCGGTCCCGCCGTACAGGTCGAGGTCGTAGACGGAGTCGGGGTGTCCGATGCGGACGACGACGTCGTACGCGTCGACGGGTCCGAGCCCGGCGCCGGCGGCGCCGACCACGACGACCGCGGCGCGTCCGGCGAGCGCGTGCAGGCACAGCGACTCGGCGAGCGGCCAGACGATCCCGCCGGTCTTGCCGGATCCGGGGGGCCCGACGGCGAGCAGCGAGGTGCCCAGCAGGTCGGGTCCGAGACCGAGGCCGGTGCCGCGGTAGGCGTAGGGGTTGCGGGCGTCGTCGGCGGTCGTGCCGAGGCGGACCTGTCCGGTCACCAGGTCGTGGCGGGCGAGGCGTCCTGGCAGGTCGCGTGCGCCGGAGGGGTGCAGACAGGCGGCCGAGCCGTCCTTGACGACCGCGCCGGTGAAGGTGGCGAGGCTGTGCCGTCCGCTGCGTACGCCCTGCCAGGCGCGGGCGATGCGGGCGTGGTCGACGTCGCGCATCAGCCCGCGGCGGGCGTCGGCGGCGAGCCGGTCGGCGGCCTCGGTGGCGCCCGCGGCGCGGAGCTGGTTCCACTGGACGGGGTCGTCCTCGGGGGCGGGCGGTCGCTCGTCCACCGGGGCGGCGCCTCGCCAGGCGGGCGGTCCGTAGCGGCGCCAGATCTCGTTCCAGCGGCCGAGCCGTCCGACGACGACCATGATGATCAGGGCGATCAGCGTGTAGTAGCCGTACCAGAGGAACGCGTTGCCGACGCGGTCGCCGCTGTGGCGCCAGGAGTCCGGGGTGAACAGTTCGAGGGGCAGGACCCACCAGCCGCCGAGGTAGCCGTTCCAGAGCAGCGACCAGACGAGCCATCCCACGAGGAAGGCGATGACGGCGCCGCTGAGCAGCTGGCGGGCCGGGATCTGTTCGGGCTCCGCCTCCGGCCGCGGGCGGTGGCCGAAGCGCCACACGCCCGGTGCCGCGTCCGGCCTGGGCGCGCGCGCCCAGGCCACGAACTCGGATCCGTCGGGCAGCGGCGGCAGGCCGGGCGCCCGTGCGGGCCGGGGCGGGGCGGCGGGCATGTCCGGTGCCTGCCGCCCGTCGGGCGGCCCTGCCGGACGCGGTACGGGGCCGGCCTGTGTGCCCCGCGCGTCCTGGGTCCCGTCGCTGTTCATCGCCCTTGCCCCCTGACCAGCCGCTCCGTGCTTCGTCCGCGGGTCAATCTAGTGCCCCTGCGGGGGGAGTTCACCGTTTACACGGCCGGGCCCGCCACGCGCCCGGGTCACCGGCGGTTCTACGCCTCCCCGTCGGCATCGTGTCCTCCCCGTCCGGCTTGTATGTCCACCACGGACAAGCGAATCGTCCGACAACGCCCACATGGAGCATGCCGACCCCCCGCTCTCGGCCCTAGCCTGCGAAGAAAGAAGAAGCAGGACCGCGAGGCCGGACCAGCGTCCGCCGGGGCAGTCGATGGGACCCCACGTCTCCGCCGCCCACAGCAAACCCCCGTCTGCACGATCTCAGGGAGCCCCTCATGACCGCACTTCCGCAGGAGCGCCGCGTCGTCACCGCCATCCCCGGCCCGAAGTCGCAGGAGCTGCAGGCCCGGCGCACCGCCGTGGTCGCGGCCGGTGTGGGATCGGTGCTCCCTGTCTTCACCACGCGCGCCGGCGGCGGGATCATCGAGGACGTCGACGGCAACCGCCTCATCGACTTCGGCTCCGGCATCGCCGTGACATCGGTCGGCGCGAGCGCCGAGGCCGTCGTACGCCGGGCCTCCGCCCAGCTCCAGGACTTCACCCACACCTGTTTCATGGTCACGCCGTACGAGGGCTACGTCGCCGTCGCCGAGGCGCTGGCCGAGCTGACCCCGGGCGACCACGCCAAGAAGTCCGCCCTGTTCAACTCGGGTGCCGAGGCCGTCGAGAACGCCGTCAAGATCGCCCGCGCGTACACCAAGCGCCAGGCCGTCGTCGTCTTCGACCACGGCTACCACGGCCGGACGAACCTGACGATGGCGCTGACCGCCAAGAACATGCCGTACAAGAACGGCTTCGGCCCGTTCGCGCCCGAGATCTACCGCGTGCCGGTCGCCTACGGCTACCGCTGGCTGACCGGCCCGGAGAACGCCGGCGCCGAGGCGTCCGCGCAGGCCATCGATATGATCAACAAGCAGATCGGCGCGGACAACGTCGCCGCGATCATCATCGAGCCGGTGCTCGGCGAGGGCGGCTTCATCGAGCCCGCGAAGGGCTTCCTGCCGGCCATCAGCCAGTTCGCCAAGGACAACGGCATCGTCTTCGTCGCGGACGAGATCCAGTCCGGCTTCTGCCGTACCGGCCAGTGGTTCGCCTGTGAGGACGAGGGCATCGTCCCGGACCTGATCACGACCGCCAAGGGCATCGCGGGCGGCCTGCCGCTCGCCGCCGTCACCGGCCGCGCCGAGATCATGGACGCCGCGCACTCCGGCGGCCTGGGCGGCACCTACGGCGGCAACCCGGTGGCCTGCGCCGGTGCGCTCGGTGCCATCGAGACGATGAAGGAGCTCGACCTCAACGCCAAGGCGAAGAACATCGAGGCGGTCATGAAGGCCCGCCTCGGCGCCATGGCGGAGAAGTTCGACATCATCGGCGACATCCGCGGCCGCGGCGCCATGATCGCGATCGAGCTGGTGAAGGACGCCGCCACCAAGGAGCCCAACGCGGAGGCGACCGCCGCGCTGGCCAAGGCCTGCCACCAGGAGGGCCTGCTGGTCCTGACCTGTGGCACCTACGGCAACGTCCTCCGCTTCCTGCCGCCGCTGGTCATCGGCGAGGACCTCCTCAACGAGGGCCTCGACATCATCGAGCAGGCCTTCTCCACCATCTGACGCCCCACGCACCGCGGCGCCGGGCCTCGGGAACACCGTCCACGGATGGATTCCGCTTGGTTCCGGCGCCGCGGCGTACCCGGTCGGAGCGTGTGAAGAACGTGTGCGAGGTGCATGACGGGACGCGATTGCGCCTGTCGGAGCCGGACACCCTGCCGTAGGTTCTACCCAGATGAGAGATACACCCCGCCCACAGGGGACTGTGGGCGACTCCGGGTCGTCGCTTCCCCAGCTTCGCCCTGGTCGTGCCCTCGCGCACACACCCGGGGCTTCCGGCTCCGGTTCTCCTCACCGATCGGACAGTCGCCCGCCCCAAACCCCCCGGGGCGCGCGACAACCCGGTCCGGACGGCCGCCCCGGAACCACCCCCCCTGTTCCGGGGCGGCCGACCCTCCTTCTCGGCCTTCCGGCCCTCCTCTTCGCGCTGATCACCTGGCAGGTCACGGCCCACGGCCCCCTCGCCCGCGCGGACGAACGCCTCAGCGACTCGCTGGTCCACCCGGCCCGTGTCTGGGAACTCCTCGCCGACCTCGGCAACATCACGGTCGCCGTCCCCGTCCTGGCCGCCGCCCTCGTGTACGCGGCGGTCCGCGCCCGCCGGGCGGGCCTCCACCGGTGGTGGCTCCCGTCCACGGCGGCCGCGGTCCTGATGGCCGTCGTTCCGGCGGTGATCGTGCCCCTGAAGGAACTCATCGCCCGCTCCGGGCCCCCGGTCATGGGACCCGGCAACGGCTACTACCCCTCGGGCCACACCGCCACGGCCGCCGTCGCCTACGGCGCGGCGACCCTGCTCCTCCTCCCCTGGCTCCGCACGCCCGGCACCCGCCGCGCCCTGCTGTTCACCTGCGCGCTCCTGAACGCGGCGGTCGCCACCGGCCTGATCCTGCGCGGCTACCACTGGCCACTGGATGTGGTGGCCAGCTGGTGCCTCTGCGCGGTGCTGCTCCACTCGTTGCGGCTGTTCCTCGGCCGGACGAGCGGTCGTCCTCAGCCGAAGTAGCTGTCGAAGTTCCGGGAGAACTCCCAGCCGCCGAAGCGGTCCCAGTTGATCGACCAGGTCATCAGGCCGCGCAGGGACGGCCAGGTGCCGTGGGTGGTGTACGTGCCGCAGTTGGTCTTCTTGGTCAGGCAGTCGAGGGTCTTGGTGACCTCTGCGGGGGACACATAGCCGTTGCCGGCGTTCGTGGTGGCCGGCATGCCGATGGCTATCTGGTCCGGACGCAGCGGCGGGAAGACGTTGTTCGCGTCGCCCGCCACCGGGAAGCCGGTCAGGAGCATGTCGGTCATCGCGATGTGGAAGTCGGCACCGCCCATGGAGTGGTACTGGTTGTCGAGGCCCATGATCGACCCGGAGTTGTAGTCCTGGACGTGCAGCAGGGTCAGGTCGTCGCGCAGGGCGTGGATGACCGGGAGGTAGGCGCCGGCGCGCGGGTCCTGGCCGCCCCACTTCCCGGTGCCGTAGTACTGGTAGCCGAGCTGCACGAAGAAGGTCTCCGGGGCCATGCTCAGGACGAACTTCGCGCCGTACTTGGCCTTCAGGGTCTTCAGGGCGGAGATCAGGTTCACGACCACCGGGGTGGTCGGGCTCTTGAAGTCGGTGTCGCTCGCGTCGAGGGAGAGCGAGTGGCCCTCGAAGTCGATGTCGAGGCCGTCCAGTCCGTAGGTGTCGATGATCTTCGAGACCGAGGAGACGAACGTGTCACGGGCGGCCGTGGTGGTGAGCTGGACCTGGCCGTTCTGGCCGCCGATCGAGATCAGCACCTTCTTGCCCGCCGCCTGCTTGGCCTTGATCGCGGCCTTGAAGTCGGCGTCGCTCTCGACCGTCGGGCACTCGGCGACCGGGCAGCGGTTGAAGCGGATGTCGCCCGAGGTGGCGGAGGTCGGCTCGCCGAAGGCCAGGTCGATGACGTCCCAGCTGTCGGGCACGTCGGCCATGCGCGTGTAGCCCGCGCCGTTGGCGAAGCTCGCGTGGAGGTAGCCGACGAGGGCGTGCGTGGGCAGGTCGGACGAGCCTCCTCCGCCGCCGGAGCCCGCCGGGGTGGTCGCGGTGACGGTCGCCGACTTCGCCGACTCACCGGCGTCGTTCGTCGCGGTGACCTGGAAGGAGTACGCCGTGGACGCCGCCAGTCCGCTCACGGTCGCCGAGGTGCCGGTGGCCGTCTGGACCTTCACCCCGTCGCGGTAGACGGCGTATCCGGTCGCGCCGGACACCGCCGTCCAGGACAGGCCCACCGACGAGGAGGTGAGCGTGCCGGTCCTGAGTCCGGTGGGCACGGCCGGCGGCTGGCCCGCGTCGACACCGGGGCCGGTCAGCGAGAGGTCGTCGGCGTAGTAGGTGCCGGTGCCGTACCAGCCGTGCGTGTAGATCGTGACCTTGGTGGTCGAGGCGCCGGTGCGGAAGGTGGTGCTCAACTGCTGCCAGTCGGCCGCGGACTGGGTCCAGGTGCTGACGTCGGTCGTGCCGGTGCCGCTCGCGCCGAGGTAGACGTAGCTGCCGCGGACGAACCCGGAGAGCGTGTACTGCGCGTCCGGCTTCACCGTCACGGTCTGCGAGCACTGGGCGTAGTCGCTGCCGGCCGGGGTCGCCTTCAGCGCCGAACTGCCGCTGCGCACCGGGGTGGTGACGGTGCTCGCGGCCGTACAGGTCCAGTTGGCCAGACCCGACTCGAACCCGCCGTTCTTCGCGAGGTCCGCGTCGGCCGCACGGGCGGACGACGAGAGCGCGACGAGGCCGGGTACGGCCAGAACGGTGGCCGTGCACACGGCGAGAATCCTTCGGCGGTGTTCGGACGGTCTGCTGCGTCTGGTGCGTTCCACTGCTGCCTCCGGGCACGGGGGGAATGGGGAGGGTGGAGCGCGCCCAACTTGGTCCAGACCAATTCTGTTGTCAAGACCCCCCGCGTACCGGGGACTTCGGAAGCTCGCCGCCGCGCGGCGCCGGCACGGCTATCGGTCCCCGTTCCTGGCGAGGCCCGCCGCCGCCTCGTGCATGGCCAGTTCGAGCAGTGCCGGATCCGTGAGGGTGCCCGAGCCGTCCGGTTGCACCAGCCAGCGGACCCCGCCGGTGGCCCGCCCCGGATACGGCACCACGATCCAGGTGCCGGACCCCGCGGTGCGCACCCCCGTACCGAGCCAGCGGGCGGCTGTGCCCGCGGGCACGAAGAAACCCATCCGCGCGTCCCCGAAGTCGACGAGCACGGGCCCGGGTTGGTCGATCACCCGGCTCAGCACGTCGAGCGTCGGATAGCCGAGTTCGCCCGGCAGGATGAGCACGTCCCAGGCCCGGCCCGCCGGGAGCAGCGCGATGCCGAGGGGGTTGCGTTCCCACTCCCACCGGCACGCCTCGGGGTCCGGAGCCACGGATGTCAGCCACTCGACCGCCGTCTTGGGCCCTGTCATGACGGAACCTCCCTCTCTCGCGATGACGCTGGTCGCGTCACAGGGGAGAGGGAGGTCCGGGGCGATCATTACGCGGGTTCGGGCCACCAGTTGGTGGTGAACCGGATCACACCGACGAGCTGGGCGTACGCCGGTGGATCACGGAGCGTGCCGCGCGCCCTCAGCTGTCGAAGCCGAGGCCCAGCCTGTCCATGGTCTTCAGCCACAGGTTGCGCCGGCCTCCGTGGGTGTCGGCCCGGGCCAGCGACCACTTGGTGAGGGCGATACCCGTCCAGGCGAAGGGCTCGGGCGGGAACGGCAGCGGCTTCTTGCGGACCATCTCCAGCTCGGTGCGTTCGGTGCGCTCCCCGGCCAGCAGGTCGAGCATCACGTCCGCGCCGAAGCGGGTGGCGCCCACGCCGAGGCCCGTGTAGCCAGCTGCGTAGGCCACCTTGCCCTGGTGGGCCGTGCCGAAGAACGCTGAGAAGCGCGAGCACGTGTCGATCGCGCCGCCCCAGGCGTGCGAGAAGCGGACGCCCTCCAGCTGCGGGAAGCAGGTGAAGAAGTGCCCGGCGAGCTTGTCGTACGTCTCGGGGCGGTCGTCGTACTCGGCGCGCATCCGCCCGCCGTACGGGTAGATCGCGTCGTAACCGCCCCACAGGATGCGGTTGTCGGCGGAGAGCCGGAAGTAGTGGAACTGGTTCGCCGAGTCGCCGAGGCCCTGGCGGTTCTTCCAGCCGATGGAGGCCAGCTGCTCCTCGCTGAGCGGCTCGGTCATCAGCGCGTAGTCGTAGACCGGGACGGTGTACGGGCGGACGCGCTTGACGAGGTTCGGGAAGATGTTCGTGCCGAGGGCGACCCTGCGGGCGCCGATCGCGCCGTACGGGGTGCGGACGGCCATGCCGGCGCCGGACGGCTTCAGGTCGAGGGCGGGCGTGTTCTCGTACACCCGGACTCCGAGCCCGAGGCACGCGCGCTTCAGTCCCCAGGCCAGTTTGGCCGGGTGGAGCATGGCGACGCCGCGGCGGTCGTACAGACCGGCCAGGAAGGTCGGGGAGGCGACCTGGTCGCGGACGGCCTCGGTGTCGAGGAGTTCGACGCCCTCGGCGAGGCCCTCGCGCTCCAGTTCCTGGTGCCACTCGCGCAGTTCGGCCGCCTGGTGCGGCTCGGTCGCGACGTCGATCTCACCGGTGCGCTCGAAGTCGCAGTCGAGGGAGTAGCGGGCGACGGCCGCCTCGATCTCGTCGAGGTTGCGGGCGCCCAGCTCCTCCAGCTTGCGGATCTCGTCCGGCCAGCGGGTCAGTCCGTTGGACAGACCGTGGGTGAGGGAGGCGGCGCAGAAGCCGCCGTTGCGGCCGGAGGCGGCCCAGCCCACCTCACGGCCCTCCACGAGAACGACGTCCCGGCCCGGGTCGCGCTCCTTGGCGATCAGCGCCGTCCACAGTCCGCTGTACCCGCCGCCGACGACGAGCAGGTCGCAGGTGTCGGAGCCGGTGAGCGCGGGCTCGGGCCGGGGTTTGCCGGGGTCGTCCAGCCAGTACGGGACCGGCTGGGCGTCCGCGAGGGACTTCGTCCACTGATTACCACGCGTCATGGCGCTTGGGGCCATGATTTCCAACTCCCTACGAGGGTTTTCGAGCGTTATGCCTTTTGCCTGTTGCGGCGATTGCCGACGACCATTCCGGTCAGGACGAACAGTACGGCGACGAGGAACATGGCCGTACCGATGACGTTGATCTGAACGGGTGTTCCGCGCTGCGCCGAGCCCCAGACGAACATGGGGAATGTGACGGTCGAGCCCGCGTTGAAATTGGTGATGATGAAATCGTCGAAGGAGAGCGCGAAGGCGAGCAGCGCGCCCGCGGCGATTCCGGGGGCCGCGATGGGCAGGGTCACGCGCACGAAGGTCTGCACGGGACCGGCGTACAGGTCCTGCGCGGCCTGTTCGAGGCGGGGGTCCATCGACATGACGCGGGCCTTGACGGCCGTCACGACGAAGCTGAGGCAGAACATGATGTGGGCGATCAGGATCGTCCAGAAGCCCAGCTGAGCGCCCATGTTGAGGAACAGGGTGAGCAGCGAGGCGGCCATCACGACCTCGGGCATCGCCATCGGCAGGAAGATCAGCGAGTTCACGGCGCCGCGCGCGCGGAAGCGGTAGCGGACGAGCGCGAAGGCGATCATCGTGCCGAGGATCGTGGCGCCGATCGTCGCCCAGACGGCGATCTGGAGGCTGAGCGAGAGCGAGCCGCACATGTCGGCGACCCCGCACGGATCACGCCAGGCGTCCGTCGAGAATTGCTGCCACTCGTAATTGAAGCGCCCCTTCGGTTTGTTGAAGGAGAACACCGTCACGACGATGTTGGGCAGCAGCAGATATCCGAGCGTCAGCAGTCCCCCGATGACGACGAGGTGACGCTTGAACCAGTTCACGAAGGCCATTTAGACCAGATCCTCCGTCCCGGACTTGCGGATGTAGAGCGTGACCATGATGAGAATCGCGGCCATGAGAATGAAGGAGAGCGCCGCGGCCGTCGGATAGTCGAGAATCCGCAGGAACTGGGTCTGGATGACGTTGCCGACCATGCGGGTGTCGGTGGAGCCGAGCAGGTCGGCGTTCACGTAGTCACCGCTGGCGGGGATGAACGTCAGCAGGGTGCCGGAGACGACCCCGGGCATCGACAGCGGGAAGGTCACCTTGCGGAAGGTGGTGATGGGCCGGGCGTACAGGTCGCCGGCCGCCTCGTGCAGCCGTCCGTCGATCCGCTCCAGCGAGGTGTAGAGCGGCAGCACCATGAACGGCAGGAAGTTGTACGTGAGTCCGCAGACCACCGCGAGCGGTGTGGCGAGCACCCGGTCGCCGGCCGTGAAGCCGAGCCAGCTGGTGACGTCCAGGACGTGCAGCGTGTTCAGGGCGCCGACGACCGGGCCGCCGTCCGCGAGGATCGTCTTCCAGGCGAGCGTGCGGATCAGGAAGCTGGTGAAGAACGGCGCGATCACCAGGATCATGATCAGGTTGCGCCAGCGGCCGGCGCGGAAGGCGATCAGGTACGCGAGCGGGTAGCCGAGCACCAGGCACAGGATCGTCGCGGCACCGGCGTAGAGCACGGAGCGCAGGAACTGCGGCCAGTAGTCGGCGAGCGCGTCCCAGTACGTCTGGAAGTGCCAGGTGACCTTGAAGCCGTCCTCCAGTGATCCGGTCTGGATCGAGGTGGAGGCCTGGTAGACCATCGGGAGCGCGAAGAAGACGACCAGCCACAGCAGGCCGGGCAGCAGCAGCCAGTACGGGACGAGGCGGCCGCGCTTCCTCGGCGGTTTCTGGGCGGGCTGCGGCGCGAGCGGCGGCGCCTCCACCTCGGTGACGGTGGCCATCAGGCGGCCTCGTCCTCGGCCGTGTCGACGCCCGCGTCGATGTCCTGAGTCGCGTCGAGACCGAACGTGTGCGCCGGGCTCCAGTGCAGGACGACCTCGGCACCCGGGACGAGCCGGGAGTCGCGGTCGATGTTCTGGGCGTAGACCTCGAACTCCGGGCAGACCGCGCTGTCGATCACGTACTGCGTGGAGACGCCGATGAAGCTGGAGTCGGCGATCCTGCCGGTGATCCGGTTGCGGCCGGCGGGTATCTCGCCCGCGTCGTCGGCGTGCGTGAGGGAGATCTTCTCCGGGCGGACGCCGACCAGCAGCTTGCCGCCGGTCGTGGTGTCCGCCGAACATCGCGCCCCGGGGAGCACCAGCTTGCCGCCGCCCGCCCTGAGCACGATCTCGTCGCCGCTCCTCGAGTCGACCTCGGCCTCGATGAGGTTGGAGGTGCCGAGGAAGTTGGCGACGAAGGTGGTGTTCGGGTTCTCGTAGAGGTCGGCGGGCGCGCCGAGCTGCTCGACACGGCCCGCGTTCATCACGGCGACGGTGTCGGCCATGGTCATGGCCTCCTCCTGGTCGTGCGTGACGTGGACGAAGGTGATGCCGACCTCGGTCTGGATGCGCTTGAGCTCCAGCTGCATCTGCCGGCGCAGCTTGAGGTCGAGGGCGCCGAGGGGCTCGTCGAGGAGGAGCACCTTGGGGTGGTTGATCAGCGCACGGGCCACGGCGACGCGCTGCTGCTGGCCGCCGGAGAGCTGGTGCGGCTTCTTGCGCGCCTGCTCGCCGAGCTGGACGAGGTCGAGCATGTCCTCGACCTGCTTCTTCACCGACTTGATGCCGCGCCGGCGCAGGCCGAAGGCGACGTTCTCGAAGATGTCGAGGTGCGGGAAGAGGGCGTAGGACTGGAAGACCGTGTTCACCGGGCGCTTGTAGGGCGGCAGGTTCGTCACGTCCTGGTCGCCGAGCATGACGGTGCCCGAGGAGGGCTCCTCCAGGCCGGCGATCATCCGCAGGGTGGTGGTCTTGCCGCAGCCGGACGCGCCGAGCAGCGCGAAGAACGAGCCCTGCGGCATGGTCAGGTCGAGGGGGTGCACGGCCGTGAAGGAGCCGTACGTCTTGCTGATCCCGGAGAGGCGGACGTCGCCGCTGTTGTCATTCGTCATCGTGGTCACGCCCCTGTGAGCTTCGCGAACTTCTCTTCGTAGGCCGTCTCTTCCTTCTGGCTCAGCGAGCGGAAGGGGTGTGACTTCGCGGCCATGGCCTTGTCAGGAATGATCAGCGGGTTGTTCGCCGCGTCCTTGTCGATCTTCGCGAGATAGGGCTTGACCCCGTCGACCGGACAGACGTAGTTGATGTAGGCGGCGAGTTCCGCGGCGGGCTCGGGCTCGTAGTAGAAGTCCATGAGCCGCTCGGCGTTCGTCTTGTGACGTGCCTTGTTGGGGATCAGCATGTTGTCGGTCGACGTCATGTATCCGCTGTCGGGGATGATGAAGTCGACGTCCGGGCTGTCCGCCTTGAGCTGGACGACGTCACCGGCCCAGGCGACACAGGCCGCGAGGTCGCCCTTGGTGAGGTCGGACGTGTAGTCGTTGCCGGTGAAGCGGCGTATCTGGCCCTTGTCGACGGCCTTCTGGAGCCGGGCGATCGCCGCGTCGAAGTCGTCGTCGGTGAAGTTCGCCGGGTCCTTGCCCATGTCGAGCAGGGTCATGCCCATGCTGTCGCGCATCTCCGAGAGGAAGCCGACGCGCCCCTTGAGCTTGGGGTTGTCGAGCAGGTCGGAGACCGAGCGGACCTCGACACCGTCGAGCGCCTTCTTGTTGTAGGCGATGACGGTCGAGATGCCCTGCCAGGGGTAGGAGTAGGCGCGCCCGGGGTCCCAGTCGGGGTTGCGGAACTGGGCGGACAGGTTGGTGTAGGCGTGCGGGAGGTTGGCCGCGTCGAGCTTCTGCACCCAACCGAACCGGATGAGCCGGGCCGCCAGCCAGTCGGTGACGACGATGATGTCGCGCCCGGTGTCCTGGCCCGCCGCGAGCTGCGGCTTGATCTTGCCGAAGAACTCGACGTTGTCGTTGATGTCCTCGGTGTACTTGACCGAGATACCGGTCCGCTTGGCGAACGCGTCGAGCGTGGGGTGGTGCTTCTCGCTCTCGTCGACGTCCATGTACTCGGTCCAGTTGGAGAAGTTGATCGCCTTCTCCTTGGCCGAGTGGTCCTCGGCCGAGACTCCGCCCTGGGTCTTTCCCGCGGCCGGGATCCCACAGGCGCTCAGTGCCCCGAGGCCGCCGACGGCGAGCGCGCCGCCCGCCGACGCGCGCAGCAGGGAACGGCGGCTGAGGGAGGCCCTGCCGTTCCGGAAGCTGCGCCGCAGCGCGGCCAGTTGGACCGGGGACATGCGTTCGGGCTCGTACTGCTCCATGCTCTGGTGCCCTTTCGGAAGCGTCGCGGCCGTGGTCGCGGCCTGGTCTGCCACAGGGCCGTAGCCGGTCGGTCGGTTACGGCCGGTCCCCGAAGACCGTGCGGTGCCAGTCCTTCCTGGCGACCGCGGTGTTGTCGAACATGACGTGCTTGACCTGCGTGTACTCCTCGAAGGAGTAGGCGGACATGTCCTTGCCGAAGCCGGACGCCTTGTAACCGCCGTGCGGCATCTCGCTGATGATCGGAATGTGGTCGTTGACCCAGACGCAGCCCGCCTTGATCTCACGGGTCGCGCGGTTGGCGCGGTAGACGTCGCGGCTCCAGGCCGAGGCCGCGAGTCCGTACGGGGTGTCGTTGGCCAGCGCGATGCCCTCGTCGTCGGTGTCGAAGGGGAGCACCACGAGCACCGGGCCGAAGATCTCGGCCTGCACGATCTCGCTGTCCTGCCCGGCGTCGGCGACGAGCGTGGGCGCATAGTACGCGCCGGACTTGAGATCTCTCTGGGGAGCCTCACCTCCGGTGACCACGCGCGCGTAGCCGCGGGCGCGGTCGACGAAGCCGGCGACGCGGTCGCGCTGGGCGTGCGAGATCAGCGGGCCGAGGTCGGTGTCGACCGCGAAGGGGTCGCCCACTCGGACGCTCGCCATCAGCTCACCCGTCCGCTCCACGAAGGCGTCGTAGAGGGGGCGTTGCACGTACGCGCGCGTGGCGGCGGTGCAGTCCTGGCCCGTGTTGATGAGCGAGCCGGCGACCGCGCCGTTGACGGCGGCCTCCAGGTCGGCGTCGTCGAAGACGAGGAAGGGCGCCTTGCCGCCGAGCTCCAGGTGGAGGCGCTTGACGGTGGAGGTGGCGATCTCCGCGACGCGTTTGCCGACGGCCGTCGACCCGGTGAAGGAGGTCATCGCGACGTCGGGGTGTCCGACGAGGTGTTCGCCCGCCTCCCGGCCGAGGCCGGTGACGATGTTGATCACGCCGTCCGGGATGCCCGCCGCCGTGGCCGCCTCGGCGAACAGCAGGGAGGTGAGCGGGGTCAGCTCCGCGGGCTTCAGGACGATCGTGTTGCCCGCGGCGATCGCCGGGAGGATCTTCCACGCGGCCATCTGGAGCGGATAGTTCCAGGGCGCGATGGAGCCGACGACCCCGATGGCCTCGCGGCGTACGTAAGAGGTGTGGTCACCGGAGTACTCGCCCGCGGACTGGCCCTGGAGGTGCCGGGCGGCACCGGCGAAGAACGCGGTGTTGTCGATGGTGCCCGGCACGTCGAACTCGCGGGTCAGCTTGAGGGGCTTCCCGCACTGGAGGGACTCGGCCTGGGCGAACTCCTCGGCCCGCTCGGCGAGCACGGCGGCGAAGCGGTGCAGCGCGTCGGAGCGCTCCCCGGGGGTGGCGCCCGACCAGCCGGGGAAGGCCGCGCGGGCGGCGGCGACGGCCGCGTCCACGTCGGCGGTGCCCGCCAGCTCGTAGGTGTACACCTCTTCGCCGGTGGCGGGGTCCACGACCGCGTGCGTGCGGCCGGAAGTGCCCTTGGTCAGACGGCCCGCGATGTACTGCGCTCCGCCGGCGAGGCGGTCCTGCGCCTGGAAGCGATGGCCCGGTTTGTGCATGTCGCTCTCCTCCGCCGCCCTCCCCGTCGGAACAGGGGTCGGCGTAGCTCCAGCTCGATTTGAGTGCCGATCCTGACAGAGCTAAGGGACTCCAACAAGTGATTCCGTTGTTGCCTTTTGGTTACGCGACGGAATCCTTCGACCAGGTGTCGAGTCCTTCTGGAAAAGGCGGGACGGAATGTCAGTGGTGCGTGCCACAGTGGCGTGCATGGGGAAGATCGCCACGCGGGAAGCACTGGTCAGCGCTGTCGAGTCGGGGGCGCGTGTGAAGTACCTGCCGTTCTGGGGGCACCGTCCGCGGGCGGACGGACAGGTCGGATCGAGCTGCCTCAGCCAGTGGTGGCCGTCACCCTTCGTGACCGAAGGGGTCGCCTACGCTACGGCGGAACACTGGATGATGGCCGCCAAGGCGCGCCTCTTCGGGGACGCCGAGGCCGAGCGGCGGGCGGTGGAGGCGGCGAACCCCGCGCTCGCCAAGAAGGCGGGCCGGCTGGTGCGGGGCTTCGACGACGCCGTGTGGGAGCGCGAGCGGTTCGGGATCGTGGTCGAGGGCAGCGTCCACAAGTTCGCGGCACACGCGGATCTGCGGGAGTTCCTGCTGGGCACCGGCGACCGGGTGCTCGTCGAGGCGAGCCCGCTGGACCGGGTCTGGGGCATCGGTCTCGCCGCGACCGACGAGGGCGCCTCGGATCCACGGCGCTGGCGGGGCGGGAACCTGCTGGGCTTCGCGCTCATGGAGGCGCGGGAGCGGTTGCGGTAGGACGGGGTGGGGGCGGGCCTGGCGGCCCGGACCGGTGATCGTCCTGCGGATGCGACCCCCCGCGAACCGGCTGAGAATGCAGAGGTGACTGGCACTCATCCGGCACGGGGCGCGGCCGCTGAACCGGCGCCCAGGACCCCGAACCAGACGCTGGCCCTCGCGGCCATGCTCTTCGCGGTGTCGATGACGTTCATCGACCAGACGATCGTCTCCATCGCGGCTCCGGACATCGTCAATGAGCTGGGCCTGTCCGCCTCGGGCATGCAGTGGGTGGTGAACGCCTATCTGCTCTCGCTGGCGGCGTTCTTCGCCCTCGGAGGCCGCCTGGCCGACCTCTTCGGGCCACGCCGGGTCGTGATCATCGGGACCCTCGTCTTCGTCATCTCCTCCGTGCTCTGCGGCTGCGTGCCCAAAGGGGACTTCGCCCAGACCTGGCTGATCATCTTCCGGGTGACGCAGGGACTGGGGGCGGCGCTCCTGTTCCCCGCGGCACTGGCTGTCGTGGTGGCCGTCTTTCCGGTGGAGCGGCGCGGCCGGGCCCTGGCGCTGTTCTTCGGGCTGTCCGGAGCGCTGACGGCGATCGGCCCGCTGCTGGGCGGCTGGCTCACGTCCTGGACCTGGCGGGCGATCTTCTGGGTGAACGTTCCCGTGGCCGTCGTGGCCCTCGTCCTGACGATGATGGCGCGCATCCCGGACCGGCGGCGCGCCGAATCACTGGACGGCGTCGGTGCCGTCCTCATCGCGGCCGGGATGGGTCTGAGCGTGCTGGGCTTCCAGCAGGCCGCCTCCTGGGGCTGGGACAGCGCGGCGACCTGGGCCTGCATTGCGGGCGGTCTGGCGCTGCTGGTCCTGTTCTGGCGCTACGAGCGGGACAAGCGGCACCCGCTGGTCAACCTGGCGGTGTTCCGCGACAAGGCGTTCACCGTGGACACGCTGGTGCTGTTCTTCGCCATGCTGGCCTTCGTCCCCGTCTTCTTCTTCGCCTCCGTCTACGCCCAGGTCTCGCTGAGCGCCTCCCCCAACCAGGCCGCGCTGTACCTGCTGTACTTCTTCGCCGGCTTCGCGATCGCCTCCCAGTGGGGCGGCCGCATGCTGGACAAGCAGGGGGCCCGGGGGCCGATGAAGATCGGCACCGTCGTGGGCGCGGTCGGGTTCGCCCTGTGGGCCAACAAGCTGACCGACCTGTCGATGCACGACCAGTGGCCCTATGTGGCCCTCGCGGGCGCCGGCATCGGCTTCATCCTCGCGCCCGCCTCGACGGACGCCGTCAACCGGTCGATCGGCGCCTCGTACGGCGAGGTCACCGGCATCACCCAGACCGTGCGCAACTACGCGGCGAGTGTGGGCCTGGCCGTCCTCGGGACGATCCTCACCCACCGGACGACGGAGAACGTCGTGTCGACGCTCACGTCCCGCGGAGTGTCCTCGGACACCGCGAACGGGGTGGCCAAGGACATCGCGGAGGCAGTCACGGGCAACGGGGACGCCCGGACGCCCACCGGCACCGGGCCGGCCGCCAGCGCCGCGCGCGACGCGATGTCGAGCGTGCGGATGGACTTCGCCGAGGCCAACCAGTGGGTCTTCTACGGCATGGCCATCGCGCTCGGCATCGGATACCTGGTCGCGCTGCGCCATCCCGGGGGCAAGGCGACACCGGCCGCCGCGGAGGGCGAACCGCGTTCGGCCCCGACGACTCCCGCGCCCCCGTCGGAGGACGAGCACCGGACGAGCCTCTGACACGACGGCCCGCCGACCGGTCCCGTTCCCGCGGCCGGAGGTGAGCCCGGTCGCCGGTCAGGTGGCGCGCGGACGGCGCGATCCGGTGACGCGCGGGCCGCGCGTTACCCGGCGGACGGGACACCGCCGGCGCGGTGCCTCGTTCACCTCTGCTGCGTGACCAGGGACGTGTCGAACCCGTCGTACCCGTTGGAGTCGTCGCTGCCGATGTCGTCCGGGAGAGCGACGATGACGACGATCAGCGCGGTGCCGAGCACGATGCCGACCGATCCGCAGATGATCCCGGCCAGCGCCTGCCCCGGATTCGTCGCCTCGCCCTTGCGGACCCGGCCCCGGCCGATCACGCCGAAGACGATGGCGAGGATGCCGAGCACGATCGCCAGGGGCCACGCGCAGAACAGGACGGAGGCGATGATGCCGAGGACCATGGAAGCGGTGCCCAGGCCGTTGCTCGGGGCGGGCGGCCCCGCGGGCCAGCCGTAGCCCGGGACGCCCCCGTACGCGGAAGGGCCGGAGCCGGGGTACTGCGGATAGCCGTAGCCGTACGGGAGATGCCCCGGACCGCCGGGGGCTATCGGCGGCGGAGGCACGGGCTCGCCGGGGCCGGGCTGCGGGTACGGGGTGTGGGCCGCCGGGGGCGCGAAGGGGTTGTCCCAGGCGGGGCCGCCGGGAGCCGTGGGCCCGGGCGGGACGCCGGTGCCGGGGAGCGATGTGATCGTCGGCAGCCCGTACGCGGGAGAAGGCGAAGAGCTCGCGCCGCCCGGCGCCCTCCGCGCGGACGCGTCGGTCTCCTCGGGCGGCGCCCAGGGATTGGGTTCCTGCCGCGGGTCGGCGCCGGGTTTGCCGAGGGAGACCTGCGGGCCGGGGGCCTGACCGGGCGCGGAATCCTGCCCCGCCCCACCGGACGCGGAGGCGGCGTTCCGGCCCGGGGCGGCGAACGGCTCGGTGGCCTGGGCGGGCACGGAAGGTCCCGGCCCGTCGGCCGGTGCACGGTCCGCCGGGGGCGGGACCTGTTCCCGGCCCTCCCCCGGTTCACCGGTCACGGCGTACTGCGGGCCGTCGCCCGCCGCGCCGTCCACCCACCGCGCGCCGTCATCGGCCCGCGTGGCGTTCTCCCGGTCCGCCGGCGCGGTCCACCCGTTCCCCTGAGCCGTCGGTGTCCACGCCTCGGTGTCACCTGGCGTTCCCGGCTTGCTCGCGTCCTCGGACATGCGCGAAGTCCCCTCTCTTCTGCGTGCCGTCATGCTACGGCCCGGGCGTGTCCCGTGGATCTCCACGGGACGACGGCCGCTTCGCACAGCCCGGGGCCGTCGTCCCGGAGCCTGTGCCTACGATGATCCCGAGTCACCGATCAGCCGATCACCCGCGTCCCGCCGAGCACCGTCCGGAGACGCCGTTCCGGGGAGGAACCCCTTGACCGAGCACATCACCGCACGCGACGAAGTCCGCGACCTGCACTCCTTCATCGCCGGGCTGCCCAAGGCCGAACTGCACGTCCACCACGTCGGATCCGCCTCCCCGCGCATCGTGTCCACGCTCGCCGCCCGGCACCCCGACTCGATGGTGCCCACCGACCCCGAAGCGCTGGCCGACTACTTCACGTTCACGGACTTCGCCCACTTCATCCAGGTGTACCTGTCCGTCGTCGACCTGATCCGCACGCCGGAGGACGTCCGGCTGCTGACGTACGAGGTGGCCCGGGACATGGCCCGTCAGCAGGTGCGCTACGCCGAGCTGACCATCACGCCGTGGTCGTCCACCCGGCGCGGGATCGACGAACTCGCCTTCATGGAGGCGATCGAGGACGCGCGCCGGGCCGCCGAGGCGGAGCTGGGCGTCGTCCTGCGCTGGTGCTTCGACATCCCGGGCGAGGCCGGTCTGGAGGCCGCCGAGGAGACCGTGCGGCTCGCGACCGACGACCGGCTGCGGCCGGAGGGGCTGGTGTCCTTCGGGCTCGGCGGCCCCGAGGTCGGCGTACCGCGGCCGCAGTTCAAGCCGTACTTCGACCGGGCGATCGCGGCGGGGCTGCGGTCGGCGCCGCACGCCGGTGAGACGACGGGCCCGGAGACGGTCTGGGACGCGCTGAACTTCCTGGGCGCCGAGCGCATCGGCCACGGCACGAGTTCCGCGGGGGACCCCAAGCTGCTCGCCCACCTCGCCGAGCACGGGATCGCCCTGGAGGTCTGCCCGACCTCGAACATCGCCACGCGTGCGGTCCGCACCCTCGACGAGCACCCCATCAGGGAGTTCGTGGCGGCCGGGGTGACGGTCACCGTCAACTCCGACGACCCGCCGATGTTCGGCACCGACCTCAACAACGAGTACGCGGTCGCCGCCCGCCTGCTGGACCTGGACGAGGCGGGCGTCGCCTCGCTGGCCCGCAACGCGGTGGAGGCGTCGTTCCTCGACGAGGCCGGCAAGGCGAAGCTCGCGGCCGAGATCGACACGTATGCCGCGACCTGGCTGGCACTCTGACCCAGCACAATGGGCGCATGCGCACCGTGACCGCAGTCGCCCACCGCGGCGACCCCTATCGCGCCCGTGAGAACACGATCGACTCGCTGCGTTCCGCGCTCCGCCAGGGCGCGGACGCCGTCGAGATCGACGTACGGCTGACGCGAGACCGCCTGCCCGTCCTGCTGCACGACGAGACGCTCAACCGGCTGTGGGGGCACGACCGTCCCCTGCGGTCGCTCTCCTCCGACGAGGTGAAGGGCCTGACCGGCGGCGGGGTGCCGACGCTGGCGGAGGCCCTCGGGGCGACCGGCGACACCCGGATCATGGTCGATCTGCCGGGTCCGGTGGACGAGAAGGCCGTGCGTGAGGTCGTGGACGTGGTGCGCGCGTGCGGGGCACAGGAGCGGGTGTACTACTGCGCGGGCGCCCCGGCGATGCTCACGGTCCGGGCCGTCGACCCCGCCGCCGAGATCGCGCTGACCTGGACGACGCTGGCACCGCCTCGCCCGGCGCTGCTCGACGCGGTGCGTCCGCGCTGGCTCAACTACCGCTTCGGGCTGGCGGACCGGGATCTCGTGGCCCGGGTCCACCGGGACGGTCTGCTGGTGTCGGTGTGGACCCCGGACACCCGTCGCACCATGCGCCGTCTCCTCGCGGCGGGCGTCGACTCGGTCACGACCAACCGCATCGACACGCTGGTCGCCCTCCGCGACGGCTGACGGCGCGGGAGCGGTCGCTCGTCCCCATGGCCGGTCTCCCCAGGGGACCGGCCGTCGACGCGGGTGCCGTGACCGGCGCAGGGCGCCCGTCCCCCTCCCCCGGCGGCCCGTCTCCCTAAGGGGGGCCCCGGTGCGGAGACCGGGGACGGCACCCTTCCTGATGAGGATCACAGGGATCTCCGCCGGCCGGAGGATGAGGGCGTTCCCGTCCGGCAGCTTCCTCAGGAGACCCGATGCCCGCACGCAGTACGGCAGTTGTCCTCGTCGCCGCCCTCAGCCTCGGTCTCGCCGCCGTGCCGCTGGGAGCCCCCGCGTTCGCCTCTCCCGCCGTCGCGCCGGCCCGTACGTCCGCCGGACCCGACGCCGACGCGCTGCGTGCCGCGCTGGCAGGACTCCCCGATCAGGACGCGACGGCGGCGCTCGTCCGGGTCGGGGGCACCGACGGACGCTGGCGGGGCAGCGCGGGCGTGCACGATCTGGAGTGCGGCCGGGCGGCCGACCCCGACGCCCGCTTCCGCGCCGGTTCCACCACCAAGGTCGTCACCGCGGCGGTCGTGCTCCAGCTCGCCGCCGAGGGCCGGATCGGGCTGGGCACACCGGTGCAGAGGTACCTCCCCGGGCTCCTGCCGTCCTCCTTCGAGCCCGTCACCGTACGGCAGTTGCTGAATCACACGAGCGGTGTCCAGGCGGGTGACGGCTTCGGCGACGACTTCGCGGACGTGTACGCCCACCGCTTCGACACCCTGACACCGCGCCAGGTCGTGGCGTCGGCGGTGGCGAAGGGACCGGAGTTCGCTCCGGGCACCCGTCAGGACTACCTGAACATCAACTACACGATCCTCGGCCTGCTGATCGAGAAGGTGACCGGCCACACGTACGCGCGGGAGGCGGAGCGGCGGGTCCTCCGGCCGGCCGGGATGCGCGACACGTACTTCCCCGGCACCGACCCCCGTATCCACGGGCCGCACAACCACGGCTACCAGGCGGTGCGGCGGCCTGACGGGACGACGGAATTCGTGGACGTCACCGACTGGAACCAGGCGGACCGCTGGGCGGCCGGCGACATGATCTCCACGACCGCCGACCTGGAGCGACTGATCACGCACCTGTTCCGCGGAGAGCTGGTCCCGGCACGGCAGTTGGAGGAGATGTTCACCGTGCCGGCCGGGATCGAGGGCGCCGACATGAGCGCCGGCCTGCAGCGCTTCGCGTACGAGGGCAGGGTGTACTGGATCAAGTCGGGCGCCCGGTACGGCTACAGCGCGGTGGTCGGCGCCACCCGGGACCTGTCCCGCACCCTGGTCTACTCGGTCAACTCCACCGACGCCAAGGGCGAGACGATGAATCCGGTCGCCGAGCGGATCGCGATGGCGGCGCTCAGCCGGCCGGAACCGGCACGCTCCCCCGGCCGGCGGTGAGGGTCTCCAAGCGCTTGATCTTCTTCCGCACGACGTGGAGGGGGATGACGCCGAGGACCCCGAAGGACAGGTCGACGAGCGTCCACCAGAAGGGGATTCCGCGGACCGGTCCGCAGATCAGGGCGAGGGGGACGATGCCGGCGCAGGCGATCATCCCGAACTCGACGACCCAGATGTTGCGGACCGGATCGCGGTAGGGGCCGTAGAACGCGACGGCGATGACCAGGTGCGCGAAGGCCAGCCAGTCGGTTCCGTAGAGCAGGAACGGGTAGTCGGCGTCGGCGGTGTCGAGGCCGCGGCGGACCCGCTCGATCCAGTCCATCAGGGCGGGCAGGTGCTCCGGCACGGACAGGGACCGCAACAGGTCCTCGGTCCAGTGCAGTTCGTGCACCAGGGGGAAGGCCGTGGCGCCGCTGAGCACCAGGCTGACGACGAAGAAGACAAGCCACGCACGGATGCCCTTGAGCAGGGCGGCTCTGTCGCTCATGTCAGGAGCCTACGCTCCGACTTGAACGTGTTCAAAACCGCCCCGCACGGGGTTCCGTACGGCTCAGGCGCCGCTCGCCTTCAGCATGTCCTCGCGCTCGACGAGCTTCACGCGCTCGCGGCCCTCGGGCTCGCCCAGCGCCTTCTCCGCCGCGTCCAGCCGGTACCAGCCGTCCCACGTGGTGAAACGGACGTCGCGCTCGCCGAGGAACGCGTCGACGGCCGCCGGGTCGGGCGAAGCGGGTTCGGGCAGACGGCCGTTCGCGTGGTCGTCGAGAAGGCTCGCGACCGTCTCGTTGGCGTCGCCCTTGGTGTGACCGATCAGACCGATCGGGCCGCGCCGGATCCAGCCGGTGACGTAGGTGGACCGGAGGTGCTCGCCGCTGTCCTCGATCACCCGGCCGGCTACGTCCGGGACCGTGCCCGAGTCGACGTCCCAGGGCAGCTTGGGCAGGCTGTCGGAGAGGTATCCGACAGCCCGGTAGACCGCGCTGACGTCCCAGTCCTTGAAGGCGCCGGTGCCCTTCACGTTTCCGGTGCCGTCGAGGGCGGTGCGCTCGGTGCGCAGGCCGACGACCTCGCCGTTCTCGCCGAGGATCTCGGTCGGCGACTCGAAGAAGTGCAGGAACAGCTTGTGCGGGCGGTCGCCGGTGTCGCGGATGGCCCAGTTCTCCAGGGTCTTGGCGACCATGTCGGCCTGCTTGTTGCCGCGCCGGGTGGCGATCGAGCCCTCGTCGTAGTCGATGTCCTCGGGGTCGACGATGACCTCGATGTTCGGCGAGTGGTCCAGCTCGCGCAGTTCCATCGGGCTGAACTTCGCCTGCGCCGGGCCGCGGCGGCCGAACACGTGGACCTCCAGGGCCTTGTTGGCCTTGAGCCCCTCGTGCACATTCGGCGGGATCTCGGTGGGCAGCAGTTCCTCCGCCGTCTTGGCGAGGATGCGGGCCACGTCCAGCGCGACGTTGCCGACACCGAGGACGGCGACCTTCTCCGCCTCCAGCGGCCAGGTGCGTGGGACGTCGGGGTGGCCGTCGTACCAGGAGACGAAGTCGGCCGCGCCGTACGAGCCGTCGAGGTCGACACCCGGGATGTCGAGGGCCCGGTCGGCCGTGGCGCCCGTCGAGAAGATCACCGCGTCATAGAAGGCGCGCAGATCGTCGAGGTTGATGTCCCGCGGGTAGTCGACGTTGCCGAAGAGGCGGATCTGCGGCTTGTCGAGCACCTGGTGCAGGGCCGTGATGATGCCCTTGATCCGGGGGTGGTCCGGGGCGACGCCGTAGCGGATGAGACCGAACGGGGCCGGCATCCGCTCGAACAGGTCGATGGACACACCGGGCTCGGCGGCCACTGCGGACTTCAGGAGCGCGTCGGCGGCGTAGATTCCGGCGGGGCCGGCTCCGACAATGGCTACCCGCAGAGGGCGAGGCATGATCAGGTTCCCTTCGGGCAGAGGCAGGGGGCTCGACGGGAAGCCTAAACTAAGGCAAGCCTAAGTCAGTAGGCGGGTCCGGGCTATGACCTCATAAGGCTGCCTTATGGGTGTTCAAGGGCTGCTTTATGGCCTGGTCCCGGCCCCTCCCGCGACCGGGGCTGTCGGCTCTCCCGGTCGACCCATGTCGGCTCCCCGGTCGGCCCACGGCACCCCCGGAGCCCCTTGCGCCTACCGCCGCACCGCAGCCGAGGGCGTCGGGCCGGTGCCGGTCCGCGCCGCCGAGGGCTCGACGGAGACGGAGGCCGTCGGCGGCGTCCGGGTGGGGGCCGACGAACGGGCCGGACCGCGCGGGGTGGGCACGGTGCGCGGAGCCGAGGTCGCCGAGCTCCGCGCGGCAGGGTCGCTCGCGCCGGGCCGGGGACTCGCGCCCCGCTGCGAGGGCGACGGGTCGGGCACGGTCGACGGACTGCTCGCGGGCGGCGGCGCCAGGGGGACCGTCGGCAAGGCGGGGCCCTCGGACTGTGCCGCCCGGAGCGGCAGCGCGACGAGCACCGCGACCGCACAGGCGAGCCCGGCTCCGAGCGACGCCCGGAGCAGTCGGCGGCGTGCCGCACCCCGGCGGATGGCCTCGTACCGGCCGGCCGGGGGTCCGAGGAGGTCGGAAGGGGGTCGCATGATGACGGCGAGCGGGTCGTCGGGCTCGAAGTCCGGGCCGTCGTCAGAGTGTGTGATCAAGGCTTCTCCTCAGGTGCGCGCGGAGCAGTTCGCGGGCCGCGTGGAGATCGGCCTTGATGGTCCCTTCCTTGCGCCCGGTCAGCACGGACACCTCCCGGATCGGCATGTCAGCGTAGTAGTGCAACAGGATCGGGACGCGCAGCCGTTCGGGCAGCGACTGCACCATCAGCCGGACCGAGGGGTCGCTCTGCTCGTTGGGCGGGCCGAGGGCCGCCTCGGTGGTCGCCCGGTGCACGGCCCGGCGCTCACGCTCCAGCTTGCGCCAGTGGTCCCGGACGAGGTTGGCCGCGGTGACGTAGAGGAAGCCCCGGGGTTCGGCCACGGTCGTCCAGCGCGCCCAGAGCCGGGTGAACGCCTCGGAGGCGATCTCGTGGGCCGTGCCGTCGTCGTCGACGAGACGGCGGCACCAGCCGGCGAGGCGCGGGTAGAGGGCGGCGAACAGCTCGGACGCTGCCTTCTCGCGGGACCCTTTCAACACTCTCCATGGTCGTGACGGAATGCGAGGGGCGGGATCCCGGGCCGCGGACGTACGGTCCATCGGCCCAGGATCGCGCCTCGGGCCCCGGTGGGACCCTGCGGTTGTGCCGCGGTTGTGCGACGAACGGACGGCGGCCCGGCACCCGGCGGGGACCGAGGAGCGTCCGCCCGTGTGTCAGGGGCTCGCGGAGCCGAGTGCCGCGAACACGATCACGTTGTCGGCGTAGCCGTCCTCGGTGCGGGGGCCGCCGCAGGTGATGAGCCGCAGCTCCGGGCGGTCCACGTCTCCGTAGACCGCGTCGGAGGGGAACTCCGCCTTGGCGACGGTCCGTACGGAGGTGACGGCGAACACCGCCGACCTGCCGTTCTCCAGGCGCACTTCGATCCGGTCGTCGCGGCGCAGGCGCGCGAGGTGGCGGAAGACGCCGTCCCCGTACGCGCCGACCGTGACATGGCCGAGGATCACCGAGGGACCGGTCTGTCCCGGTGTCGGCGAGTGCCGGTACCAGCCCGCCCGGTCGTGCGCGACGACCGGCGGCACCTGCACACTGCCGTCGGAGGCCAGCCCCAGCCGCATGACCGGGGTATCGACGCCGATGGCGGGGATGCGGAGCGCGACCGGTTCCGAACGCTTCAGCGCCCGGGCGGGGCCGGCGGCCTCGGACGCGGACGGCGTCGTGCCGCCCGGCCGTTCGGCCGCGGCCCGGCCGGCGGCGTTCGCGTCCGCGGGATTCCGGCCGTCCGGGGAGCCGCCGCAGCCCGCGAGCAGCGCGGCCAGCGCCGCGGTGCCGAACGCGCGCCTGGAGAGGGCCGTCATACCCCGGTGGCCCGGCGGCGGCGTACGACGAGGAACGTCGCGCCCCCGGCGGCGAACAGCGCGGCCGCGCTGCCGCCGATCAACCCGCCCTGTCCTCCGGAGGATCCCTGTCCCGCCGCCGTCACCCCGGTGTCGGGCGCTCCGCTCGGCCGGACGGACACCTGGCGCGCGGCAGGCGCACGGGTCGGCTCGGCACTCGGCACCGCGGAGGGCGTCCGGCCCGGCGAGGAACTCGCCTGAGTGGGCGCGGAGCTGACGCTGGGCCGGGTCGAGGGGACCGGGGACGGCCCGTCGGCGAACGCGGGCACCGCGCCCGCCAGCACGGCGGTGCACGCAAGTGCCGTGGCACTGAGGACGGTTCGCATGAGTGGCTCTCTTTCGTCGGTCCGCCCGCCGGTGAAAGCGGCGGGCTGCGTCGTGGATCGAGCGGAGAGACGAGGCAGCGCGGGGCCGGGTTGTAAAGAGCGGGCAAAGGCGCGTGAAGTGCGGGAGGGAACGGGCGCGGCGGTGACGTTCGCGCTCCGGCCGGGGAGTGTTCGTCGGATGGCCGTCCCCCGGCCCTGTAATGCCCGAGTAACGGCCCCTGTCTAGCGTCCGGGCTCCCCCGTTCCGTTCCTGGAGGAGCACTTCGATGCACCTGCCCCGACCGCCTCGGCGCGGACACGCCGCCTGGGCGGCGGCCGCGTTCACCGCGGCCGCCCTGCTCACCGCGCCGCTGCCCGCGGCCGCCGCCGACTCCGGCACCGCCCCGTCGGCCAAGGTCGACTCCGCCCTCTCCGCCGCCGTCGCCAAGGGCGGCGACGCCACCTTCTTCGTCGTCCTGAAGGACCGGGCGGACCTGTCCTCCGTGAAGAGGAAGAAGTCCCACGCGGCGAAGGCCGAGGCCGCCTACGGCGAGCTGCGCGCGCACGCCAGGACCAGCCAGAAGTCGATCGACGCCTTCCTCGACGGCCGGAAGGTCGGCCACACCGACTACTGGATCGCCAACGCCGTCCAGGTGACCGGTGGTCAGGACCTGGTCGAGAAGCTGGCAAAGCGCTCGGACGTCGCGTCCGTCGTCAAGGAGCGGACGTACAGGCTCGACGACGTCCGGACCGCCGACACGAAGATCACCAAGTCCCGTACGGACTCCTCCGCGAACGGCGACGACACCCCCGAGTGGGGCGTCTCCGACATCAAGGCCGACCAGGTCTGGGACAAGTACGGCACCCGCGGCGAGGGCATCGTGATCGCCAGCGTCGACTCGGGCGTCCAGTACGACCACCCCGACCTGGTGGCCCAGTACCGGGGCAACAACGGCGACGGCACGTTCACGCACGACTACAACTTCTACGACCCCTCGGGCACCTGCCCCTCGGACGGCACCCCGTGCGACAACAACGGCCACGGCACCCACACCATGGGCACGATGGTCGGCAAGCACGGCATCGGCGTCGCGCCGAACGCCACGTGGATCGCCGCCAAGGGCTGCGAGGCGTCCTCCTGCTCCGACACCAACCTGCTCGCGGCCGGTCAGTGGATCCTCGCCCCGACCGACCACACCGGGCGGAACCCGCGCCCCGACCTGGCGCCGAACATCGTCAACAACTCGTGGGGCGGCGGCGACACGACGTTCTACCAGGACATCGTCCAGTCCTGGAACGCCGCGGGCATCTTCGAGGCGTTCGCGGCCGGCAACGACGGTGACGGCGTCACCTGCTCCACGGCGCACGCCCCCGGCTCGCAGGAGACCTCCTACGGTGTCGGCGCGTACGACTCCACCGGCACGATCGCCTCGTTCTCCGGCTTCGGCCCGTCGCTGGTCGACGGCTCGATGAAGCCGAACATCTCGGCGCCCGGCGTCGCGGTCGAGTCGACCTGGCCCGGCTCCTCGTACAACACCGAATCCGGTACGTCGATGGCCACCCCGCACGTCGCGGGCGCGGTCGCGCTGCTGTGGTCGGCGGCCCCGTCGCTGATCGGCAACATCGACGAGACGCGGGACCTGCTCGACGAGGGCGCGCGTGACGTCGACGACACCCACTGCGGCGGCACCGCCGACGTGAACAACGTCTGGGGCCAGGGCAAGCTCGACATCCTCGCGTCGGTGGACAAGGCCCCGCACACCGCGGGCACCGTGACCGGCAAGGTCACCGACAAGGCCACCGGCGCCGCGCTGTCCGGCGTCCTGGTCAAGGCGACGAACGCCGGCTCCGGCACCCGCACCGTCAGCACCGGCACCGACGGTTCGTACTCGCTGTCGCTGGCTCCGGGCACGTACGACTTCACGGTCGGCGGCTACGGCTACGCGGACGGCTCCGCCACCGGCGTCGCGGTCACCGAGAACGGCTCCGTCACCGAGGACTTCGCGCTCGCCGCGGTCGCCGCCCACAAGGTCACCGGCACCGTCCTCGACGTCACCGGCAAGCCGCTGGCCGGCGCGAGCGTCGAGGTGACGGGCACGCCGGTCGCCCCGGTCACCACGAACGCCAAGGGCGCGTACACGTTCCCGAAGATCGCCGAGGGCAAATACACCCTGACGGTGCGGCCCGCCGCGCCGACCCTGTGCAACGGCGTCTACTCCGGTGCCGCCACCGTCGCCGCCGGCGACCTGACCAAGGACGTCCGGGTCCCGGCCCGCTCCGACGCCGCCGGGAACAGCTGTGCCCCGGCCGCGTACTCCTGGATCGCGGGCACCAAGAAGGTCGCCCTGAGCGGTGACGAGGACGCCACGACGATCGCGCTGCCGTTCTCGGTGAAGCACTACGGCGTCGGTTACTCGACCGCCTCCGTCACCACCGACGGCCTGGTGAACTTCCTGGCCCCGCGCGTCGGTGACTACACCAACACCGCGCTGCCCACGGTCAGGAACCCCAACGGGTTCATCGCGCCGCTCTGGGACGACCTGACGCTCGACAAGAAGTCGTCGGTGCAGACGGCAACCACCGGCACCAAGGGCAGCCGCACGTTCGCCGTCGTGTGGAACGACGCCGCCTACGCCACCGGCACCACGGGCCGCGCCACCTTCGAGGTCCTCTTCGACGAGGCCACCGGCGCCGTGACCCTCCAGTACAAGTCGGTCGCCGACCACGGCGCGGGCGCCACCGTCGGCATCCAGAACCAGGCCGGCAGCGACGCCCTCCAGTACTCCTTCGACCAGTCGGTCCTCACCGACGGTTCGGCCGTCCGCTTCACGCAGGGAGCCAAGTGATGAGAGCCCACCACTCGCGCAGGGGCCTGCAGTTGGCCTCCGCCCTGGTCGCGGCGGGGTTGTGCCTGAGCGCCGCGCCGCAGGCGCTGGCCGCCGACGGCGGTGACGGAGCGATGAAGCTGACCAGCGCCGAGGCAAAGACGCTGGCCGCCCACGTCACGCTCGACGCCTACGGCGACGACGACTCGCGGATCAGCCCGAAGCCCGCGGATCAGCCGAAGCCGGCGGGCGACGGCACCGAGTCCGCCACGGGTTCCGGCAGCGGCGCGAAGCCGGGCGACGCGGCCACCGGCGTCGACCCGGCCACCAAGGTCACCTTCACCAACACGTCGGCGCTGGAGGGCGTGCGCGGCATGGGCGCGACCGTGCCCGTCGGCACGAAGGGCGACTACCTCACCCTCAACTCGCTCGGCAACGTGCAACGGCACGCCGCCGACGGCAGTTCGGTGTGGGAGCGCACCAACGCCTCGCTGTACGCCGACTGGCAGGTGAAGCCGGTCCGCCCGTGGCAGACCGAGCCGTACCCGGCCCGCATCCTGATGGGCTACAACGCGGTCTCGCCGTTCTCGCCGACCTCGGACTCCGGTTTCGACACGGGTGACCTGACCGGCGACGGCACCGACGACCTGGCCTTCACGGCCAGTGTCGGCTCGGCTCCCTACCGGCCGTTCACCTCGCCCGGCTCGTCGCTGCCCACCGGCACGTTCGTCACCGTGGTCGACGGCAGGACCGGCGCGACGCTCTGGTCGAAGCTCTACAACTACGCGACCATGGTGAAGATCGTCGACGGCACCCTGCTGGTCGCCGACGCGCCGCGGATGAGCCTCAACTCCCCGGCGGCCGACACGGCGACTCTGACCGGCACCCGGTTCTCGTACGCCGGTGGGAAGTTGACCGCGGACTCGACGTGGACGTACGACACCCAGGAGGCCGGCGAAGCCAACTGGGGCGACATCCAGAAGCTGGGCAAGGGCAAGGTCGCCGTCTCCTGGGACCGGGCGGCGGCGGCCGGTGTCGCCCCGCGCGGCCGGACTCTCGCCCTCGACCTGGCCGACGGCTCGGTCACCTGGCAGACCGACAGCCTGCTCTACAGCCGGCAGCTGCGGGTGGACGCCGGCCGCAAACGGCTCGTCGCCGTCGAGCAGGCCGAGTCCACCGACGGTGTGGGCTACGAGGTCGCCGCGTACGACACGAGGACCGGCCGGCGCACGACGCTGGACAGCCGCGCGAACGTGCTGCCCACCGCACTGACGATCGGCGACCTCACAGCCAAGGCGGGCGACGAGTACGCGGTCGCCGAGTCGTCCCTGGACAACGAACTATGGGTGAACGCCAGCACGGTGCGGGTGCTGAACGGCACCGACCCGAGCAAGGTGCTGTGGTCGAACACCCTCAAGCGCTCCGCCGACAACGTCAACGACGGGGCGAGCATCTGGCGCCTGCAGATGGTGGACGGCAGGCTCGTCACGGCCGCGCAGGACGACGAGAAGCTCCAGACGGCCGAGAACACCGGCGGTGCCCGCCTCGCGTCGCTCACCGTCTTCTCCGCCAAGGGCGAGGTCAGCTGGCAGGAGAAGGGCCTCGGCGCCTCTCCGATGTACCAGGACGTCTTCGCCGACGACCAGGGCACCCACGTGCGGGTGATCGACCAGACGCAGAACATCCGCACCTACGGGCTCGTCAACGGCAAGCGGCAGAGCCTGACACCGCTGCAGGCCGACGTCTCCCACGCGAAGGCCGTCGACCTGGACAAGGACGGCGTGTCCGACGTCGTCATGGGCGGCTCGTCGGACGGCGTGTGGGCCTACTCCGGTCCGTCGCTGGTCACCGGGAAGCCGGAGAAGCTGTGGCAGGCCACGGTCCCCGGCGCCGTCTCCGACATCGAGACCGGTGACGTCAACGGCGACGGCAGGCCCGAGATCGTCGTCGCCGCCGACACCGCGGTCGTCGTCCTCGACGGCAGGACCGGCAAGACGCTCGCCACCATCGACGGCGGCGGCCAGTACGTCCGCTCGGCCAAGCTGGCCGACCTCGACGGCGACGGCGAACTGGACATCCTCGTCCCGACGAAGAGCCTCGACGCCTACCACGGCGACGGCCACAGGCTGTGGTCGTACGCGGCTCCCAAGAGCGCGGGCGACGTCGTCTTCACCGACCCGTCGGCAGGCGACGGGAGGGTCTACGCCTCGTACTCCAGCGTCGGCGCGATCACCCTGGACCACCCGGCGGTGGCCGCGGTGGCCCTGAACGCCAGGACCGGCAAGGCCAAGTGGGACATCGTGCCGACGGCTCCGTCGGACTCGACCGACGGCGTGATCCACGCCGCCATCCCGAACGACGGTGTCTTCACGTCCCGGGAGATCCCGTACGCGGGCGGCCACGCGGTCGCCTACGTGTGGGAGATCATGGCGCGGGCCGGAGCCGACGCCACCGACGGCAACAGCCTGTTCAACTACGTGGAGATCCGCGACGGCCGCACCGGTGAGGTGCTGCACGGCGCCACCGCCGGCGGTCTGTGGACGCACCACGGGTTCTTCACCGGTAACGGGAGCCTGTACGAGGCCGGCACGGCGTCCTACCGCCGGTACAGCGGTGAGGGCACGACCGACGCCATGGTCTTCACGGTGCCGACAGCCCTCGGTGGCGGTTTCGCGACCGGTCCCGGCGGCCGCGAGCTCCTGATCAGCACGGTCGAGGGCGGCGTCTACGCCTACGACCCGAGCGTCTTCGACACGGCCGAGGGCGCCTACGCGCCGTTCCTCGGCAGCGGCGGTGTCATGGGCGGAGGCGAGACGCTCGCCGCCGACCTCGACGGCGACGGTGTGACCGAGGTCCTGTCGCTCAACACGGACGAGACGACGTCGGACCGGATGGCCGAGAGCATCGGCGGCCGGTTCCTGACCCAGGACAACGCCCTCCACCAGGTCGTCACGTTCAAGCTCTCCTGACCCGCCCGGTGGCCGGCGACTCCGGTCCACGGCCTCCGTACGACAGAACCCCCGGGCGATGCCCGGGGGTTCTGTCGTGTGGTCCGCGGTCGGTTCGACGCATCCTGGTGGCCTACTTGGGGTCGCGGTCGAACTGTGCCCGGGACCAGCGGTATCCCAGGACGCTCAGGGCCACGCACCAGGCGAGGGCGATCCACCAGTTGTTGCCGATCTCCGTGCCCAGGAGCAGTCCGCGCAGGGTCTCGATGGCGGGGGTGAAGGGCTGGTACTCGGCGATCGGCTGGAACCAGCCGGGCATCGAGTGCAGCGGGACGAAGGCGCTGGAGATCAGCGGCAGCAGGATCAGCGGCGTCGCGTTGTTGCTGGCCGCCTCGGCGTTGGGGGCGCCCAGGCCCATGCCGACCGCGATCCAGGTGAACGCGAGGGCGAAGAAGGCGAGCAGGCCGAAGGCCGCGAGCCACTCCAGGACGGTGGCGTCCGTGGACCGGAAGCCCATCGCGACACCGACGGCACCGACGACCACCACGCTGATGATCGCCTGCAGCACGCTTCCGGCGACGTGCCCGAACAGCACCGAGCCCCGGTGGATGGCCATCGTGCGGAAGCGGGCGATGATCCCCTCGTTCATGTCCATGGAGACCGAGACGGCGGTGCCGACCACCGTGGAGCCGATCGTCATGAGCAGGATGCCCGGGACGATGTAGGCGATGTAGGCGGAGCGGCCCGCGCCGCCGCTCATGGTGTCGCCGAAGACGTAGACGAACAGCAGCAGGAGCATCACCGGAGTGAGCAGCAGGTTGAGGGTCATCGAGGGGTAGCGGCGTGCGTGCAGCAGGTTCCGGCGCAGCATCGTCGACGAGTCACGCACGGCGAGGGAGAGAGAACTCATCGAACGGTCTCCTTGGTCGGGGCGGTCGGGGTGGTTGGAGTGGGCTGAGCCGGCTGGTGCGGCGCGGTGGTGTCGCCGGTGAGGGCGAAGAAGACGTCGTCCAGGTCGGGTGTGTGGACGGTCAGTTCGTCCGCCTCCACACCGGCCGCGTCGAGCCAGTCGAGGATGGAGCGCAGTTCGCGTTGGCTGCCGTCGCTGGGGAGTTGGAGGGCGAGGGCTTCGTCGTCGCGGGCGGCTTCGGTGAGAGCGTCCGCGGCCCTCTGGTAGGCGGTGGGGTCGGTGAAGCGCAGGCGGATGTGTCCGCCGGGGATGAGGCGCTTCAGTTCTTCGGCGGTGCCTTCCGCGGCGATCTTTCCGTCGTTCAGGACGGCGATGCGGTCGGCGAGTTCGTCGGCCTCCTCCAGGTACTGCGTGGTGAGGAAGACCGTGGTGCCGCCGGTGACCAGCTCCCGGATGATCTGCCACATGGTGTGACGCGACCGCGGGTCCAGGCCGGTGGTCGGCTCGTCGAGGAAGATGATCCGCGGGGCGCCGACGAGGGTCATCGCGATGTCCAGGCGTCGCTTCATCCCGCCCGAGTAGGTCGAGGCGGGCTTCTTCGCCGCCTCCACCAGGTCGAAGCGCTCCAGGAGTTCGGCCGTCGTGCGCCGGCCCTCCGCCTTGGACAGGTGGTGCAGGTCGGCCATGAGGAGCATGTTCTCCTCGCCGGTGATCAGACCGTCCACCGCCGAGAACTGGCCCGTCACCCCGATCACCGCGCGGGCCGCCTGCGCCTGTGTGGCGAGGTCGTGGCCGCCGACGTGGATCTGACCCGAACCCGTGTCCGGGGTGATGAGCGTCGAGAGGATCTTCACGGCCGTCGTCTTGCCGGCACCGTTCGGACCCAGCAGAGAGAACACGGTGCCCTCGGGAACCATCAGGTCGACGCCGTCGAGCACGACCTTGTCACCGAAGGACTTGCGCAACCCGTGCGCCGCGATGGCCAGGTTGGTCATGGAGCTGCTCCTTAAGCAGTGCTGTCGCGAGGTCAGATACTGCGGGCGGTGATGTCGCCCTGGGTCGTGGTCGCCCGGATGGTCAGGCCGGGGGTGCCGTCGGTGTTCTTCAGGGCGTTGCTGATCCGGCCGTAGCTGGTGCCGGCGTCCAGGGAGGCGGAGACGCCGCGGGAGGCGCCGACGGTGATGTCGCCCTGCTGTGTGCTGAGCGTGACGGCACCGCGGACCGCCTCGGTGATGAACAGGTCGCCCCGCTGGGTGCTGATCTCCGCGGGACCGTTCAGACGGCCGACCGTGATGGTCGCGTCGTGGCCGGCGAGACGGGCGCTCGCGGCCTCGTCGATCTTGACCGTGCGGTAGCCGCCCTCGAAGGTGACGTCGCCGAGGCGTCCCACTCCCCGGAACTCCGCCGCGGCGGCCTTGGCCTCGACGCGGGAGTCGACGGGAAGCTGGATCGTGATCTCGACGGACCCCGAACCAGTGCCGAGGATGCGGTTCTTGGCCGGTGCGGCCCCGATGCGCAGGACGCCGTCGGCGTAGGTGACGGTGACCTGCTCCGCCGCCTTCACGTCGCGGCTCTTGGAGGCGTTCGCGGGCAGCACCTCGACCGTGGTGTCCGACCGGTCGGCGGCGATGACCTGGATCCGGCCCGCGGGAATGTCGATGACGGCCGAGACGGGGGCGGGGCTGTCGAACTTCTGCATCGTGCTCTCCTTCTCCTGCATCGCGCGCCCTACGGCGTCCGCGTTTTCCGATGAGAGAAACGCTACGTTGCCTTCACGGATTCGACAACGCCTTCATTGCGCTTGAATGCCATAAACGCAGGTGGATGCGGAGAAGTTGTTGCAATGGATTCGGAGATAACGCAACAGACTCCCGCAGCACGCGTTGCAACGATTGACGGTGAACGCTATGCGGGAGCAGCAGCGCGGACAGCACCCGCAGGACCGGCACGACACCAGCACCAGCACCAGCACCACGGGATGCGGGGCCATGAAAAAGGGCGCCGGACCTGAGTCTCGGCGCCCTTCGGGCCAGGGGGTGGGCCGACGCCCGGTCGGCCCCCGCCTCACAAACCCGCGATCGCGTTCCAGCGCTTGGCGAACTCCGTGCGTTCCGTGGAGGTGATGTCGCGGGCGATGGCGAGGCGCTTGCGCATGGTGGCGTCGGGGAAGATCAGCGGGTCCTCGGCGAGGGCGGCGGTGTCCTTGTCCTTGGAGGACGCGAGGACGTCCTGCGCGGCCGGTACCGGACAGACGTAGTTGACCCACGCGGCCAGCTCCGCGGCGACCTCCGGCTGGTAGTAGAAGTCGATGAGCTTCTCCGCGTTGGCCTTGTGGCGGGCCAGGTTGGGGATCATCAGCGACTCGGCCCACAGCTCGGCGCCCTCCTCGGGGACGACGAAGCGGATGTCGGGGTCGTCGGCCTGGAGCTGGATCACGTCACCCGAGTACGCCTGGCACGCCAGGACGTCGCCGCTGGAGAGGTCCTTGATGTAGTCGTTGCCGGTGAAGCGGCGGATCTGGCCGCTGCGCACGTGCTTCTCGACCTGGTCGCACATCCGGTGGAAGTCGTCGGCCTTCCACTTGGTGATGTCGACGCCGTTGCCCTGCATGAGCAGCGCGAACGCCTCGTCCAGACCGGAGAGGAGGGTGACCCGGCCCTTCAGGTCGGGGGCCCACAGATCGGAGACGTGCTTGATCTCGCGGCCGACCCTGCGGCGGTTGTACGCGATGCCGGTGATGCCCGACTGCCACGGCACGGACGACGCGCGGCCGGGGTCGAAGGCGGGCGAACGCAGCAGCGGGTCGAGGTACTTGGCGACGTTGGGCTGCTTGGCCCGGTCCATCTCCTGCACCCAGCCGAGCCGGACGAAGCGCGCGCACATCCAGTCGCTGATGACGATGAGGTCGCGGCCGGTCCGCTGGTGGTTCATCAGCGACGGGCTGATCTTGCCGAAGAACTCGTCGTTGTCGTTGATCTCCTCGATGTAGTCGACGGAGATCCCGGTGCGCTTCTCGAACGCCTCCAGGGTGGGGCGCTTCGTGGGGTTCTTGTCATCGGTGTCGATGTACAGCGGCCAGTTCGCCCAAGTCAGTCGCTTGTCCGTGGCGGACGTGTCGGTTCCGGCGCGCTCCCCTGCGCTCACGTACGCGGCGGGCACCCCGCAGCCGGCCAGGGCGCCGAGTGCGGCGCCTCCGCCGAGGGCGCGCAGCAGGGACCGGCGGGACAGGGGCGAGGTGTTCCGAATCACTGGCACGCCCGCAGCATGCCGCCCGCGTCCGGCACGAACAATGGACGCTGCGTCGAGCGGTGGTCCCACGACCCGACACCCTGTCGATCACTTTCGCCGGAGGCCCGGACGGCCCGCCCGGCGGGCGCCCCACCGACGGCACGGCGCGGCCCCGGAGGGATCGATCCCTCCGGGGCCGCGTCACTGCCGGTGCGCCTCAGGCGTCCAGCGACGTCATGACGTGCTTGATGCGGGTGTAGTCCTCGAAGCCGTACCCGGAGAGGTCCTTGCCGTAGCCGGACTTCTTGAAGCCGCCGTGCGGCATCTCGGCGACCAGCGGGATGTGCGTGTTGATCCACACACAGCCGAAGTCGAGGTTCTTCGACAGGCGCATCGCCCGGCTGTGGTCCTTGGTCCACACCGAGGAGGCGAGGGCGAAGTCGACGCCGTTGGCCCACTCGACGGCCTGGGCCTCGTCCGTGAAGGACTGGACCGTGATGACCGGGCCGAAGACCTCGTTCTGGATGATCTCGTCGTCCTGCTTGAGGCCGGAGACGACGGTCGGGGCGTAGAAGTAGCCCTTGTCGCCGACCTGCTTGCCGCCGGTCTCGACCTTGGCGTGCGCGGGCAGCCGCTCGATGAACCCGGAGACCTGCTTGAGCTGGTTCGGGTTGTTCAGCGGACCGTAGAGCACGTCCTCGTCGTCCGGCTGGCCCGTCTTGGTCTCGGCGGCGGCCTTCGCGAGCGCGGTCACGAACTCGTCGTGGATGGACTCCTGCACGAGGACGCGGGTGGCGGCCGTGCAGTCCTGGCCCGCGTTGAAGAAGCCGGCCACGGAGATGTCCTCGACGGCCTTGGCGATGTCGGTGTCCTCGAAGACGACGACCGGGGCCTTGCCGCCCAGCTCCAGGTGGACGCGCTTGAGGTCCTTGGACGCCGACTCGGCGACCGACATGCCCGCGCGGACAGAGCCGGTGATGGACGCCATCGCCGGGGTGGGGTGCTCGACCATCGCGCGGCCGGTGTCACGGTCGCCGCAGACGACGTTGAAGACGCCCTTGGGGACGATGCCGCCGATGATGTCGGCGATCAGCACGGTGGAGGCGGGGGTGGTGTCCGAGGGCTTCAGGACGACCGTGTTGCCCGCGGCGAGGGCCGGGGCGAACTTCCACACGGCCATCATCATCGGGTAGTTCCACGGGGCGACCTGGGCGCACACGCCGATCGGCTCGCGGCGCACGATCGAGGTCAGACCCTCCATGTACTCGCCGGCCGAGCGGCCCTCGAGCATGCGGGCGGCACCCGCGAAGAAGCGGATCTGGTCCACCATCGGCGGGATTTCCTCGGACCGGGTCAGACCGATCGGCTTGCCGGTGTTCTCCACCTCGGCGGCGATGAGCTCCTCGGCCCGCTCCTCGAACGCGTCCGCGATCTTCAGGAGGGCCTTCTGGCGCTCGGCGGGGGTCTGGTCGCGCCAGGCCGGGAAGGCCGCGGCGGCGGCGGCCATCGCGGCGTCGACGTCCGCCTCACGGGAGAGCGGCGCGGTCGCGTACGCCTCGCCGGTCGCGGGGTTGACCACCTCCGTGGTCCCTCCATCGGCGGCATCGCGGAACTCTCCGTCGATGTAATTGCGCAGACGACGCAGCTCGGTGCTCACTGCCCGGCCCTCCTGTCGGATGTCCAACGACCCAGGTGTCCAGTACCTGAGATACCTGAGTCCCCACCCTAATCCGTGGCTCGACGTTTTCAACACCCCCGATCGCGCCAGAACTGCGAAATCCGCACGTCACGTACCCGTAAACAACGAATTTCATCGCCCGAACCTTGCGCAACTATCGAGACGTCGTGCACAGTGAGGTCGTGGTCAGTCGAAGTGCGGAACCCAGGGACTCACGCGAGTCCAGGAACGGCAGCCCTCAGCTGGATGCCGTCTCCCTCGCCATCATCGAGCAGTTGCAGCAGGACGGACGACGCCCGTACGCCGCGATCGGCAAGGCCGTCGGCCTGTCCGAGGCGGCCGTGCGCCAGCGCGTCCAGAAGCTGCTCGACCAGGGCGTGATGCAGATCGTCGCCGTCACGGACCCGCTCACCGTGGGCTTCCGCAGGCAGGCGATGGTGGGCGTCAACGTGGAGGGCGACCTCGATCCGGTGGCCGAAGCACTGACTGCCATGTCGGAAGTCGAGTACGTGGTGATGACCGCGGGCTCGTTCGACATCCTCGCCGAGATCGTCTGCGAGGACGACGACCACCTGCTGGACGTCATCAACAAACGCATCCGGGCCCTGCCCGGCGTGCGCTCCACCGAGAGCTTCGTCTACCTGAAGCTCAAGAAACAGACCTACATGTGGGGAACCCGATAACCGTGAGCACCAAGGACCTCAGCAAGACCGCGTACGACCACCTGTGGATGCACTTCACCCGCATGTCCTCGTACGAGAACGCGCCCGTTCCCACCATCGTCAAGGGTGAGGGCACCTACATCTACGACGACAAGGGCAAGCGCTACCTCGACGGTCTCGCGGGCCTGTTCGTGGTCCAGGCGGGCCACGGCCGCGTCGAACTCGCGGAGACGGCGTTCAAGCAGGCGCAGGAGCTGGCCTTCTTCCCGATCTGGTCCTACGCCCACCCGAAGGCCGTCGAGCTGGCCGAGCGCCTCGCGCACTACGCGCCGGGCGACCTGAACAAGGTGTTCTTCTCCACGGGTGGCGGCGAGGCCGTCGAGACCGCGTGGAAGCTGGCGAAGCAGTACCACAAGCTCACCGGCAACCACACGAAGTACAAGGTCATCTCGCGCGCGGTCGCCTATCACGGCACCCCGCAGGGCGCCCTGTCCATCACCGGCCTGCCGGCCCTGAAGGCCCCCTTCGAGCCGCTCGTCCCGGGCGCGCACAAGGTGCCGAACACCAACATCTACCGTGCCCCGATCCACGGCGACGACCCCGAGGCCTTCGGCCGCTGGGCCGCCGACCAGATCGAGCAGGAGATCCTCTTCGAGGGCCCCGAGACCGTCGCCGCGGTCTTCCTGGAGCCGGTGCAGAACGCCGGCGGCTGCTTCCCGCCGCCCCCCGGCTACTTCCAGCGCGTCCGCGAGATCTGCGACCAGTACGGCGTACTGCTCGTCTCGGACGAGGTCATCTGCGCCTTCGGCCGCCTCGGCACGATGTTCGCCTGTGACAAGTTCGGCTACATCCCGGACATCATCACCTGCGCCAAGGGCATGACCTCGGGCTACTCCCCGATCGGTGCCACCATCGTCTCGGACCGCATCGCCGAGCCGTTCTACAAGGGTGACAACACCTTCCTGCACGGCTACACCTTCGGCGGTCACCCGGTCTCCGCGGCCGTGGCGCTGACCAACCTCGACATCTTCGAGCGCGAGAACCTCAACCAGCACGTCCTGGACAACGAGGCGAACTTCCTGCAGACCCTGCAGAAGCTGCACGACCTGCCGATCGTCGGCGACGTCCGCGGCAACGGCTTCTTCTACGGCATCGAGCTCGTGAAGGACAAGGCCACCAAGGAGACCTTCACGGACGAGGAGTCGGAGCGCGTGCTCTACGGCTTCGTCTCCAAGAAGCTCTTCGAGTACGGCCTCTACTGCCGCGCCGACGACCGCGGTGACCCGGTCATCCAGCTGTCGCCGCCGCTGATCTCCGACCAGTCGACCTTCGACGAGATCGAGGGAATCATCCGTCAGGTGCTGACGGAGGCGTGGACCAAGCTCTGATCCACCTCCCGACGGCCCCGCCGCGCCGGCCCCGAGCCGACGCGCCGGGGCCGTCGGCGCTTCCGTACGGCTGATCAACACCGGCCCCGGTGCCGCCCGTTCGAGTGAGAATGGGCGGCCCGGGGCCGCGTGCTGTCCGGCCTCCCGACCGCGACTCCCTAGCGTGCGCAGTGACCGATCGGCCCTGCCTTCGTTCCCCCGTCCGGGGGACCGAGCGACCTCGAAGAGGCCGCCGGGCAAGGCACATCAGATCTGAACGAGGTGTACGCGATGGTGGCCCCGCCTGACAACGACGTGCTCTGGGCACGCGCCCTGCACGTCAAGCACAACGGATCGCCCGCGCTCAGCGGTGTCTCGCTCGGCGTCCGAGAGGGCGAGATCCTCGCCGTCGGCGGCCCGCGCGGCAGCGGCAAGACGACCCTCCTGCACTGCCTGTCCGGCCAGCTGCTGCCCCAGCAGGGCGAGGTCTGGTTCAACAGCTCGCCCGTGCACACCATGGGCCCGGTCGCCCGCGAACGGCTGCGCCGCGACCGGTTCGGCTGGATCGACCCGGCGCCGGTCCTGGTCCCCGAACTGAACGCCTGGGAGAACGCCGCCCTCCCGCTGATGCTGCGCGGCTGTGCCCGCCGGGCCGCCAAGACCGCCGCCATGGAGTGGCTGGAGCGCCTCGACATCGGCGGCTGCGCCCGCAAGCGCCCGCACGCCCTGCTCCAGGCGGAGCGGCAGCGCGTCGCCATCGCCCGCGCCCTGGCCCCCGCCCCCACGATCCTGTTCGCCGACGAGCCGACCGCGCCGCTGCACCGCGCCGACCGCGCCCACGTGCTGCGCACGCTCACCACGGCGGCCCGTTCGCACGGCATCACGGTCGTCCTCGCCACCCACGACGCCGACACCGCGGCCCTCGCCGACCGCACGGTGTCGCTGCTCGACGGACGGCGCGTGAACACCGTCCACCTCCCGCCGGTCGCCGAGACGGAAGGCCGGGCCGCGTGCTCGCTCTCCGTCTAGCCCGCGCGGGCCGCCCCCTCGTCCAGCTCCGCCGGCTCCTGGTCGCCGCCGCCTCCGCGGGCACCGGGTTCCTGCTGCTGTGCACGCTGGGCTACGCGATGAGCCACCCGGACGCCTCGGCCGCCGGCGCGCTGCGCCTGGCCTGGTGCGTCGTTCCCCTCGCCGCCACGGTCTACTTCGCCATCGCGGTGGCCCGCACCGACCCCGGCACCCGCCCCCGGCCCGGCCTGTCCGCCGTCGGCCTCGGCCCGGCCCGGCTGATGGCGGTCTCCGCCCTCACCACGGCCCTGTCGACCCTGCTCGGCTCGGCGCTCGCGCTGCTCCTGTTCCTGCAGCTGCGCGGCGATCTGACGGGCATCCCGTTCGACGGGTCGGCGGCCGAGTTCCTCGCCGTCGACCAGGAGCTGCCCCTGCCGGCCGCTCTGACCCTGCTCGCCCTGGTGCCCCTCGCCGCCTCCGGCGCGGCCGCGCTGGCCCTGCGCCCGCGGGACGGCCGTACGAAGGGCGCCGCGCGGGCGTACAGCCTGACCTGGCTGTCGGCACGGCAGACCGCGGTCGCGAGCGCTCCCGCGCGCGCGGTCCTGCCCGGCGCACAGCCGGACGGCCGCGGCACGCCCGCCACCGCCGCCCCGGCCGAGACCCCCGAGGTGCCGGAGGCGTCCGAGGCGTCACCGTCGGACACCGCCGGCAGCGGCGTCCACTGGACCAACGCGGAGCATGCCGCCGGTGAGGCGCCGGCGCGCGTCGGCGCACAGGACCGCTCCGGCGCCCTCACCCGGGGCAGGACCGGCGCGGAGGCCGCGGGTGAGGGTGCGGACGCCGCCGCCCGTCCGGTCGCGCGGACGGGCTCCCGGGAGCTGCCCGCGGAGACCGCGCCGAACGGTCTCCCCTGGGGTGCTGCCGCGGTGGCGGCCGGGCTGGCCGTGGAGACCTACGCGAGCCGTTCCGGACCGGCGCCCGCGCTGGCGCTGCCCGGCGGTTTCGTCGGCGGTCCGGCCGGAGTACTGGCCGGCTGGGTGCTGACGGCGGTCGGACTCGCCCTCGCGGGACCCGCGATCACGTATCTGTGCGGGCGGCTGCTCCAGGCGGTACGGCCGGGCGCGCTGCGGCTGCTGGCCGGCCGGGTGCTGCAGGCGGAGGCACGGCGCATCGGGCAGCCGCTCGGCGTGGTGTGCGCGGTGGCGTCGGGCGCGTTCGCGGCGACGGCGCTGTACACCGGCTCCCGGCCCGCGTTCGGTCCGCTGACCACACTCGGCGGCCTGCTCGTCGCCGGGTGCACACTGCTGACGCTGGCCACGGCCGCCGTCGAGGCGAAGCAGGCGCGCGCGGACACCACGGCGGCCCTGCTGCGGCTGGGGGCGCCCGCCGCGACGCTGCGTGCCGCGGCGGCCCTGCGGGTCGGCACACTGTTCGCCGCGTTCGCCCCGCTGACCTGGGCCGTCGCCGAGCTGGCCGCCCTGCCGCTGATCAACTGACCGGCCCACGGCGGTCTCCGCCCGGATCTCCGGATAAATGTCCCGCGCGGTGCGATGAGTTCCGCGCGGACCACCGGTCTAACCCTGCGAACGGCACAACGCCACCCGCACAACGCGAACGGGAGACCTCAGATGTACCAGCAGATGATCTTCGTGAACCTGCCCGTGTCCGACGTGGACACCTCGAAGAAGTTCTTCACGGAGCTCGGCTACACGATCAACCCGCAGTTCTCCACCGACGACTGCGCCTGCGTGGTCATCAGCGACACGATCATCGCGATGATGCTCAGCAAGCAGCGCTACGCGGACTTCACGAAGAAGCAGATCGTGGACGCGACCAAGGGCAGCGAGGTGCTGCTGTGTCTGAGCGCCGAGAGCCGCGAGAAGGTCGACGAGCTGGTCGACCGTGCGATCGCCGTCGGCGGTTCGTCTACGGGTGAGACCCAGGACCAGGGCTTCATGTACGGCCGGTCCTTCGACGACCCGGACGGCCACTCCTGGGAGGTCGTGTGGATGGACCCGGCGGCGGTCCAGGGCTGAGCACCCACCCACTCCCGGTTCGAGTCCCGGGGCCGGAGCGCGGTACAGGGGTTCGCGCACCGGCCCCGCCGCCGTTCCCGGCCGCCTTGCGGGTACCCGCCCGGGCCGCGGACCGCCGCCCCTAACATGGCCCGGTGCAGCCGACACCTCTTCACGCATCCCATGACCGTGAGATCGAGTCCCTCGCCGAGTTCGACGAGGTCGTCTCGTCGGGCGGCTCGCTCGCCCGGTTCCGCATCCAGGCCATCGATCTGACGGACCGTACGCGGGCCCTGCTGGCCGCCGACACCACGGACACCGTCTTCCTCGGCTGCTCCATGGACTCCGAGGCGGCGGCCAAGGTCCGCGCGTCGGGCGCCCTCGTCTTCCCGCCGGTGCCCGGCCTCCCCCTCGACCCCTACCGGGGCCGCCTCTACTCACCCACCGAGCTGTTCGACGGGCTCGAAGCCGGCTACGAGGCGACGCCCGACGCCCGCGCGTACGCCTGGTTCCAGCAGACCAGGGCGGACGGCGACATCTTCGCGTCGACGGTGCGCGCCATCCACGACGACTCGGTCTCCGACGCGCTCGACGAACTCCTCGCGGGAGCGCGGGTGGTCGGTGTGATGGGCGGCCACGCGATGGCACGCGGCACGGAGGAGTACGCAGGGGCCGCACGGCTCGGCCGCGACCTGGCGCGCTCCGGCCTCATGGTCGCCACCGGCGGAGGCCCGGGCGCCATGGAAGCCGCCAACCTCGGCGCGTACGCGGCCCCCTTCGACGACGGCATGCTCGACGAGGCGCTCGCGGTCCTGGCCGGGACGCCGTCGTTCACCCCGTCGGTCACCGACTGGGCGCGGGCCGCCTTCGCGGTGCGCGAACGCTGGCCGTCCGGCGGGCCCTCGGTGGGCATCCCCACCTGGTTCAACGGCCACGAGCCGCCGAACGCGTTCGCCGTCCACATAGCCAAGTACTTCGCCAACGCAACGCGCGAGGACGGCCTGTTGGCCCGCTCGAACGCGGGAGTCGTGTTCCTGCCGGGCGCCGCCGGGACCGTACAGGAGATCTTCGACAACGCGACGCCGAACTACTACGAGTCACGGGGCGAGCCCACTCCCATGGTCCTCGTGGACCGGGTCCACTGGACCGAGCGGCATCCCGCCTGGCCGTTGCTCCAATCCCTGGCGCGGGAGCGGGCGATGGAGTCGAGGATCGCTCTCGTCGACCGGATCGATGACGCTCCGGAGGCACTCAAACACCTTGCCGGTTAATGTCTCGGCAAAGCCAACGGCGGTCCGGCGTCTACGCATTGACAGCCCTTAGGCAACGCTTATAAACCTGTGAAACTCGTGGGGGTGCTGTTGCCAATGAACGAAGCGCAGCAAATCCCCCGACACCCCCCGCAGTTGCGCAACCTGTGAAGGGCAATCGTGTCCATATCTCGACGCACCGCACGTACCGTGCGAATCCTCGGCGTTGCCTCCGCCTCTGCCGCGCTCGCGCTCGGCGTGGCGGGCAACGCACTCGCCTGCAACATCCGTGACTTCTCGGCCGTCGCATCCTGCGACAACGGGAAGGGCAGCATCACCGTGACCGACACGGACGCCTCCGGCAAGGAAGCGACCGTCACGGTCTTCCTGGAGTCGAACGGCGCCGACGCCAAGCAGATCGGCAGCGAGAAGGTCAAGGGCACCCGTGACGGTGCCACCGTGACGTTCTCGGAGAACTGGGGCCCCAAGGCCCAGTACCGGATCCACGTCGACGTCCCGGGCCTCGTCAACGAGGACGTCTCGCCGACTCTCACCACGTCGGCCGAGGGCTGTGCCTCGGAGTCCCCGTCGCCTTCCGGGACCCCGTCGGCCTCGGACACCCCGAAGCCGTCCGAGAAGCCTTCGGACGCGGCTACCCCCTCGGCCGAGGAGAGCAGCAGCACCGCTCCGGCGGCCGCGGGCGACAACTCGCCGTCGGCCGCGGCCGGTGAGTCCAACCTCGCCGAGACCGGCGCCAGTTCCAACACCCCGATGATCGCCGGTATCGCCGGTGCGCTCGTCGTCGTCGGTGGCGGAGCGGTCTTCTTCGGCATGCGTCGCCGTGGCGCCCCGAAGGCCAACTGACCCACCCCGCACGACCGTGTGGCCCGTCTCCTTCCCGGAGGCGGGCCACACGTCCGTTCCGCCCCGGACCCGAGGAGCTAGCCGCCGAGCAGCACGACCTCCGCGGGGTCGAACCGCACCCCGACCGTCTCACCGGGCTCCGGCGCCTCCCGCAGCGCGCACGCCGCCTCCAGTTCCGGCGCGTCCCGAGGCCGGAGCCGTACGGCGACGTGGGTGCCCCGGAAGGTGCGTGCGGCGACCGTGCAGGGCAGCCCGTCGGCCGGGGCCACCAGCCGGACGCCGGCGGCCCGTACGAGGAGCGTGCCGGGCCCCTGCGTGGCGCCCTCCGGCACCGGGACCTTCCCCCAGGGGGTGTCGGCGGCCTCGCCGCTCACGGTGGCGTCCACCACGTTGTCGAAGCCGAGGAACCGGGCCACGAACGCGTCCGCGGGCTGCTGCCAGACCTCAAGGGGCGTGCCGGACTGGGCGATCCGTCCGTCGCGCATCACCACGACCCGGTCGGCCAGCGCGAACGCCTCCCCCTGGTCGTGCGTGACCGCGAGCACCGTCGTGCCCAACTCGCCGAAGAGGCCGCGCAGTTCGACGACGAGCCGTTCGCGCAGCGAGCGGTCCAACTGGCCGAGCGGTTCGTCGAGCATCAGCAGGCGGGGGCGCGGGGCGAGCGCCCGGGCCAGCGCGACGCGTTGCTGCTCCCCGCCGGAGAGGGAGGCGACCGCCCGGTTCCGCGCACCGGGCAGGCCGACGAGTTCGAGCAACTCCGCGACCCGCTCGGCCTGTTCACTCTTCGGCGCGCCGTGCATACGCAGCCCGAAGGCGACGTTGCCGCCGACGTCCCGCTGCGGGAAGAGCTGGTGGTCCTGGAACATCAGGCCGACGCCCCGCCGGTGTGCGGGCACGCCCGCCTGGTCGCGCCCGTCCAGCGTCACGCGGCCCGCGTCCAGCGGCTGGAGACCGGCGACCGTCCGCAGCAGTGTGGACTTGCCGCTGCCGCTCGGCCCGAGCACACAGACGATCTCGTGCTCGGCGACATCGAGGTCGACCGCGTCGAGCACGGCCCGTCCGCCGAATCGTACGGTCGCGGCCCTGAGGCTCAGCAGCATCTAGAACTCCCCGGTCCGGTCGGTGCGTACCCGCTCCAGCAGCAGCAGCGCGGCCGCGCACACCACCATCAGGATCGTCGAAAGGGCCATCGCCTGGCCGTAGTTGAGATCGCCCGCGCGCCCGAGCAGCCGGGCCACGGCGACCGGCAGCGTCGGGTTGTCGGGCCGTGCGATGAAGACCGTCGCCCCGAACTCCCCGAGGGAGACGGCGAACGCGAACCCGGCGGCGACCAGGAGGGCGCGCCGCACCATCGGCAGATCGACCTCGCGCCACACCCGCCACGGTGACGCCCCGAGCACGGCCGCGGCCTCCCGCAGCCGCCCGTCCACGGCCCGCAGCACGGGCAGCATCGTGCGGACGACGAAGGGGACCCCGACGAGCGCCTGCGCCAGCGGCACGAGGATCCAGCTGCCGCGCAGGTCCAGGGGCGGCTCGTCCAGGGCGATCAGGAAGCCGAAGCCCACCGTCACCGCGGAGACGCCGAGGGGCAGCATCAGCAGGGCGTCGAAGCCCCGTACGAGACGGCCCGCGCGGCGCGTCAGGGCCGCGGCCGCCAGACCGCCGATCAGCACGGCGATCGCGGTGGCGGCGAGCGCGTACTCCAGCGAGTTGCCGATCGCGGCGATCGGGGCGACGAGGAAGGTGCCCCCGTCGTCGTCGGCCAGCGACCGGTAGTAGCGGAACCCCGGGGCGTCGAGGGAGCGCTGGACGAGGACGGCGAGGGGCAGCACGAGCAGGACGGCGATGCTCGCCAGTACCCCGGCGAGGAGCGCCCACTGCCCGGCGCCGCGCGGCCTGCGCGCGGTCGTCCGCGCGGACACCAGCCGCAGCGCGGCCTCGCGGCGGCGGACGGTCGCCGCGTGCACGGCGAGGATCGCCCCGACCGCCGCGAACTGGATGATCGTCAGCACCGCCGCCGTCCCGAGGTCGAAGATCTCGGAGGTCTGCCGGTAGATCTCGACCTCCAGGGTCGAGAAGGTGGGGCCACCGAGGATCTGCACCACACCGAACGAGGTGAAGGTGAAGAGGAAGACCATGAGGGCGGCGGCGGCCACGGCGGGGGCGAGCGCCGGAAGCGTCACCCTGCGCCAGGCCGCGAGGCGCGAGGCGCCGAGCATCCGCGCGGCCTCCTCCTGCCGCGGGTCGAGCTGCGACCAGAGCCCGCCGACGGTCCGTACGACCACCGCGTAGTTGAAGAAGACGTGTGCGAGCAGGATCGCCCACACCGTGGTGTCCAGGCGTACGCCCCACAGCTCGTCGAGCAGCCCGCCCCGGCCGACGAGGGCGAGGAACGCGGTGCCCACGACGACGGTCGGCAGCACGAACGGAACGGTCACCACGGCCCGCAGGAGCTGTTTGCCCCGGAACTCGAAGCGCGCGAACACGTACGCGCCGGGGAGCGCGATCAGCAGCGTGAGCGCCGTGGAGGCGAGCGCCTGCCACGTGGTGAACCACAGCACGTGCCGGATGTCGGGCTGGGCCAGGACGTCCCAGAGCCGGCCGAACCGCCAGCCGCCGTCGACGTGCAGCCCGCGCGCGACGATCGCGACCACCGGGTAGGCGAAGAACACCGCGAAGAACGCGACGGGCAGGGCCATGAGGCCGAGCCGTGTCGCGCCCTGCCGCCGGGCCGCGCGCGGGTTCCGCCCGGCTACTTCAGTACGAGCGAGGTCCACGACTTGACCCACTGGTCGCGGTCGGCTGCGATCTTCGCGGGGGCCAGGGTCTCCGGGTCCTTGGCCTGCGGGCCGAACTTCGTGAACTCCTCGGGCACCTCGGCGGTGTCGGTGACGGGGTACACGAACATGTTCAGCGGCATGTCCTGCTGGAACTCCTTGGTCAGCAGGAAGTCGACGAGCGCCTTGCCGCCCTTGGTGTTGGAGGCGTTGCTGAGGAGTCCCGCGTACTCGACCTGGCGGAAGCAGGTGCCGTCCACGACGCCGGTCGGGGCGGTGGTGGGCTTCGGATCGGCGTAGACGACCTCGGCGGGCGGCGAGGAGGCGTACGAGACGACGAGGGGCCGGTCGCCCTTGGCCTTCTTGCCGCCGGCCGACCCGGAGAACTCGTCGTTGTACGCCTGCTCCCAGCCGTCCACGACCTTCACGCCGTTGGCCTTGAGCTTCTTCCAGTAGCCCTGCCACTGGTCGTCGCCGTACTTCGCGGCGGTCCCGAGCAGGAAGCCGAGACCGGGCGAGGAGGTCGACGCGTTCTCGGTGACGAGGAGGTTCTTGTAGGCGGGCTTGACCAGGTCGTCGAACGACTTCGGCGGCGCCAGGTCGTGCTTGGTGAAGTACGCCTTGTCGTAGTTGACGCAGATGTCGCCGGAGTCGATGGGCGTGACCCGGTGCCTGTCCTGGTCGACGCGGTACTGCTGGGCGATCCCGTCGGAGCCCTTGGCCTCGTAGGACTGGAAGAGCCCGTTGTCGAGGGCCCGGCTCAGCAGGGTGTTGTCGACGCCGAAGAAGACGTCGCCCTGCGGATTGTCCTTGGTCAGGATCGCCTTGTTGACGGCCTGCCCGGCGTCGCCGTCCTTGAGGACACGGACCGTGTAGCCGGACCGCTTCTCGAAGTCCTTGAGCACGCTCTTGGAGACGACCCACGAGTCGTGGGTAACGAGCGTGACGGTCTTCGGGTCTCCCGAGGCGCCGGCGTCGGACGAGCCGCACGCCGACAGGACGGGCAGCGTGACGAGGCTCAGCCCGACGGCCGTCGCCGCGAACCGCTTGCTGGTGGTGCTCACTGATTCCTCCTGGCTGACCAGGAAGAGACGCGGCCCTGCCCGGGAACTCTGACGGATCCCGGGCAGGGCGCAACAGCTTGAGTGATGACCGAACTTCCTACCCAGAATGACCTGGGCAAGGTTCAGAGGGTCTGCGGTCTGTCCCGCACTCTCAGCGCTGTGGCGCTCCCCTGTCGGAATATGAAGATGTGAAGGGTATGACGTTGTACGGACGCGTCTCAGACTACCGCTCGGTCGCGGCGAGCTGACCGCACGCTCCGTCGATCTCCTGTCCGCGGGTGTCCCGGACGGTCACCGGCACGCCGTGGGCGGCGATCGCCTCGACGAACGCCTTCTCGTCCTCGGGCCGCGAGGCGGTCCACTTCGAACCCGGGGTCGGGTTCAGCGGGATGAGGTTGACGTGCACCGGCTTGCCCTTGAGCATCCGGCCGAGCCGGTCGCCCCGCCACGCCTGGTCGTTGATGTCCCGGATGAGGGCGTACTCGATGGACAGGCGCCGCCCGGACTTCGCGGCGTACTCCCATCCGGCGTCCAGCACCTCGCGCACCTTCCACCGCGTGTTCACGGGGACGAGGGTGTCGCGCAGCTCGTCGTCCGGAGCGTGCAGGGAGATCGCGAGACGGCACTTGAAGCCCTCGTCGGAGAACCGGTTGATGGCGGGCACGAGGCCGACCGTCGACACGGTGATACCGCGCTGCGAGAGGCCGAGGCCGTCCGGCTCGGGGTCGGTGAGGGCCCGGATCGCCCCGACCACGCGCTTGTAGTTGGCGAGCGGCTCGCCCATCCCCATGAAGACGATGTTGCTCAGCCGCGCCGGGCCACCGGGGATCTCGCCGTCCCGCAGCGCCCGCATCCCGTCGACGATCTGGTGCACGATCTCGCCCGTCGACAGGTTCCGGTCGAGGCCGGCCTGTCCGGTGGCGCAGAACGGGCAGTTCATCCCGCAGCCGGCCTGCGAGCTGATGCACATCGTCACCCGGTCCGGGTAGCGCATCAGCACGGATTCGACGAGCGTGCCGTCGAAGAGCCGCCACAGGGTCTTGCGGGTGGTTTCCTGGTCGGTCGACAGATGCCGGACGACGGTCATCAGCTCGGGAAGCAGCGCTTCCTGGAGCTTGCCCCGCGAGGCGGCCGGGATGTCCGTCCACTGCTCGGGGTCGTGCGCGTACCGGGCGAAGTAGTGCTGCGAGAGCTGCTTGGCGCGAAACGGCTTCTCACCGATCGCGGCAACCGCCTCTTTGCGCTCGGCAGGCGTGAGATCGGCAAGGTGCCGCGGCGGCTTCTTGGCTCCGCGCGGCGCTACAAAGGTGAGTTCTCCGGGCTTAGGCATGGCTGTACCAGTGTCGCAGATCGGATCGCATGACCCGGGCCGCGGATGTTCCGGTGCGGGCGGACCGGGCAGGAGCCGCCGGATTCGGGGCTCCCCGCCCCTTGCGCCCCGCCCGGCCACCGGCGCACAGTGCCCGCCGGGGCCACTCGCGACCGGCCTGTTCCGGCAGAGTGCTCTCACCACATGCCGCTTGGACCTAGAATCGAACTCGTGTCCGATAACGTGTCCCGTCCGGAGCGCCCCCGCGCTGCCCACGCCCGGCTGGCCCGGCAGCCGCCCCGCACCGGCGACACGACACGATCGCCGAACCGGAAATCTCGGTGTCCTGTGAACAACGACCACGCATCATCCGACCCCACCGGCCCCGACGACGCGGACGCCCCCGCCGCGCCCATCGTCGTGGGCCGCCCCTCCGGAAGCGGCGGCCGCCGCGTCACCATCCGCGCGCGGAGCGCCGGCCTCGCCCACAGCGACGCCGACCTCGTCGAGTTCCTCCGCCGTGCGGGCCTCCCGGACGCCGAGGACCTCCTCGACGACCCGTCCTGGGTGCACTGGCAGGAGGGACCGCCCCACACCTACGGCCCGAACTGACGACACCGCCCCTCCCGGTCACATGACTCACCGTGTGGTGATCATCCGACCGGGAGGGGCGGTGTCGTAGGTACGCGCGAACAGACGCGTTCGGTGCGGAAGGACGGTCAGCCCGAGCCGACGAAAAGGACGAGCAGCAGCCAGACCACCGGAGCCGTCGGCAGGAGCGAGTCCAGCCGGTCCATGATGCCGCCGTGACCCGGCAGCAGCGTGCCCATGTCCTTGATGCCGAGGTCCCGCTTGATCATCGACTCGCCGAGGTCACCGAGTGTGGCGCTGGCCGCGACCGCGAGGCCGATGACCAGACCCTGCCACCAGGTGCCGTCGTCGATCAGGAACTGCATGCACAGCGCACCCGCGACCATCGCGAAGCCGACCGCTCCGAACAGACCCTCGCGGGTCTTTCCGGGGCTGATGCGCGGCGCCAGCTTGTGCTTGCCGAAGCGCCAGCCGACCGCGTACGCGCCGGTGTCGCTGACGACCGTCAGGAGCAGGAAGGTCAGGACGCGGCGCGGACCGTCGTCGGCCGTGAGCATCATGGCCACGAAAGTCGCCAGGAACGGCACGTAGAAGGCCGCGAAGACCCCCGCCGTGACGTCCTTGAGGTAGCCCTCGGGCGGTTCGGTCATCCGCCAGACCAGGACGGCCAGCGCCGTCAGGGCCATGGCGACCCACGCGCCCTCGGCGCCCCGCACGTATCCGGAGACGACCATGGCCGCCCCGCCGACCGCGAGCGGCACCAGGGGCGCCTTGATGCCCTTGCGCTCCTCCAGCCGTGAGGTGAGCTCCCAGAGCCCCACCACCACGGCGACCGCTATCACTCCGACGAAGACGGCCTTGACGACGAACAACGACGCGACGATCACCGCGCCGAGCCCGACGCCCACTCCTATGGCCGCGCCCAGGTCGCGTCCCGCACTCTTCTTCTGAGGTGCGGGGGCGGGCTGGGGGGCGGCGCTGGGCATGGGCTCCTGCGGGCTCTGCGGGTTGTGCGACGGATCCCCGTAGGGCGCCGTCGACGGTGCGTCGTCGTGGAACAAGGGGCCGCTCGGCCGAGCGGCCCCCGAGTCGTCATCCTGGTCTCCGCCATGTGCGGGTACGTCGGGCACGGTGGGCATGGGCCGAGTGTGCTGCGCGTCATGCGCATCGTACGTGGGACCCGCCGGGGCTGCCCCCTGGACAGGCCCCTGCTCGGACGGCCCCCAGTACCCGGCTTGTGGCGGCGCCCCCCAGGAAGAGTCGTTCATCAGACCTCGAGCAGCTCCGCTTCCTTGTGCTTCAGGAGCTCGTCCACCTGGGCGACGTACTTCGCCGTGGTGTCGTCGAGCTCCTTCTCCGCACGACGGACCTCGTCCTCGCCGGACTCCTTGTCCTTGACGAGCTTGTCGAGGGCGTCCTTCGCCTTGCGGCGTACGGAACGGATCGAGACCTTGGCGTCCTCGCCCTTGGTCCGCGCGACCTTGATGTACTCCTTGCGACGCTCTTCCGTCAGCTCGGGGAAGGTCACACGGATGATGTTGCCGTCGTTGCTGGGGTTGACGCCCAGGTCGGAGTCGCGGATCGCCTGCTCGATGTTGCGCATCGCGCTCTTGTCGAACGGGGTCACCACGGCCATGCGCGGCTCCGGCACGGAGAACGAGGCCAGCTGGTTGATCGGCGTCAGCGCGCCGTAGTAGTCGGCCACGATCTTGTTGAACATCGCCGGGTGCGCACGGCCGGTGCGGATCGCGGCGAAGTCCTCCTTGGCGACCACGACGGCCTTCTCCATCTTCTCCTCGGCCTCGAGGAGGGTCTCTTCGATCACCACTTGCTCCTGCGTGTCTTGAGTAGGCCCGGCAGCTGTTCCTCGTCGGGGTCGGCGGCCGGCTGCGTCGCGTCTTGTTCCTGCACGGTTCCGGACCGGCAGGACATTGTCCATCCCCCGGTCAGGGTCCGTCCGCGTCCGGGGTTCGTACCCGGACGGGAGCGTTCCCCGTCAGGCCTGGCCGTTCTGGTCGCCGACGAGTGTGCCGATCTTCTCACCCTTGACGGCCCGCGCGATATTGCCCTCCGCCAGGAGCTCGAAGACCAGGATCGGCAGCTTGTTGTCCCGGCACAGCGTGATGGCCGTCATGTCGGCGACCTTGAGGTCCCGGGTGATGACCTCGCTGTAGCTGAGGGCGTCGAACTTGACCGCCCCGGGGTTGGTCTTCGGGTCGGAGTCGTAGACGCCGTCCACGCCGTTCTTGCCCATCAGGAGCGCCTCGGCGTCGATCTCCAGGGCGCGCTGGGCGGCCGTGGTGTCGGTGGAGAAGTACGGCATGCCCATGCCGGCGCCGAAGATGACCACGCGCCCCTTCTCCAGGTGCCGCACGCCGCGCAGCGGGATGTACGGCTCCGCGACCTGGCCCATGGTGATGGCGGTCTGGACGCGGCTGTCGATGCCCTCCTTCTCCAGGAAGTCCTGGAGGGCGAGGCAGTTCATGACGGTGCCGAGCATGCCCATGTAGTCGGAACGGGCCCGGTCCATGCCGCGCTGCTGGAGTTCGGCGCCGCGGAAGAAGTTGCCGCCGCCGATGACGACGGCGATCTGGGCTCCGCCGCGCACGACGGCCGCGATCTCGCGGGCGATCTTGTGCACCACGTCGGGGTCGACGCCCAGTCCGCCGCCACCGGCGAACGCCTCGCCGGAAAGCTTCAGCAGAAAGCGTCCCGCGCCTTTGCCGTCGTCGGTCTTGTCGCCCTTGTCGGCCGGGGTGGTGGTCATGGAGATCTCCTCATGGTGCACATACGAAGAAGGCCATTGCCGGTGGGGTGTGTTCGCATCCCGTGCTCGGCAATGGCCTCCTCGTCAGATCTGCTGTCGTCCGGCACACGCGCGTGGGTGCCGGCGTACGCGGACGACTGCTGTCGACCCTATAGGGGCCGCGCGTCGATCGCGGTACGGACTCAGATGCCGACCTTGATGCGCGAGAAGCGCTTCAGGGTGACACCGGCCTCGTCCAGGACCTTCTGGACGGACTTCTTGTTGTCGAGCGCGTACGGCTGACCGAGGAGGGTGGCCTCCTTGAAGAAGCCGTTGACGCGACCCTCGACGATCTTGGGGAGGGCGGCCTCGGGCTTGCCCTCGGCGCGGGTGGTCTCCTCGGCGACACGACGCTCGGTCTCGACGACCTCGGCCGGAACGTCCTCACGGGAGAGGTACTTCGGCGCGAAGGCGGCGATGTGCTGCGCGATGCCCTTGGCGAGGTCGGCGTCGGCCTTGTCCAGCTCGACCAGAACACCGATCTGCGGGGGCAGGTCGGGCATGGTGCGGTGCATGTACGCGGTCACGTACGCGCCGGAGAACTGGGCGAAGCGGTCCAGGACGATCTTCTCGCCCAGGTTGGCGTTGGCCTCGTCGACGAACGCCTGAACCGTCTTGCCCGGCTCGATCTCGGAGCCGAGGAGCGCGGCGATGTCCGCCGGGGAGGTGGCGGCGGCGTGCTGGGCGATCTGGTTGGCGACGGCCTGGAACTTCTCGCCCTTGGCGACGAAGTCCGTCTCGCACTTCAGCTCGACCAGGACACCGGCGGTGTTGTCGTCAGCGATGACGGAGACCACGGCGCCGTTCTCGGCGGAGCGGCCCTCGCGCTTGGCGACGCCCTTCTGACCCTTGATGCGCAGAGCCTCGACGGCCTTGTCGACGCTGCCGTCGGCCTCGTCCAGTGCCTTCTTGCAGTCCATCATGCCGGCGCCGGTGAGCTCACGGAGCTTCTTGACGTCGGCGGCGGTGTAGTTCGCCATGATTCCTGGAATCTCTCTCGAAGTCTGAAGATCTACGGGACGAACGGCGGGGGCTTTGTGGGCCCCCGCCGTTCAGCAACCCGAAAGGGTGAGGGGTCAGGCCTGCTCGGCGTCCGCGGCGGGGGCCTCGGCGGCGGGCGCCTCGGTGACCTCGGCCTCGGCGGCGGGGGCCTCGACGGCCTCAGCCTCGGCGGCGGGCGCGTCGGCCTGCTCGGCGTCGGCGACCTTCTCCGTCTCGGCGGAGGTCTGGACCTCGGGCTCGTCGGCCTTCTTCTCGCCCTCGAGCAGGTCGCGCTCCCACGCGGCCAGCGGCTCGCCGGCGGCCTTGTCACCCTCGGCGGCCTTGCCGGCGCCGGAACGGGAGATGAGGCCCTCGGCGACGGCGTCGGCGATCACGCGGGTGAGCAGGGTGACGGAGCGGATCGCGTCGTCGTTGCCCGGGATCTTGTAGTCGACCTCGTCGGGGTCACAGTTGGTGTCGAGGATGGCGACGACCGGGATGTTGAGCTTCCGGGCCTCACCGACCGCGATGTGCTCCTTCTTGGTGTCCACGATCCAGACGGCGCTGGGCACCTTCTGCATCTCGCGGATACCACCGAGGGTCTTCTCCAGCTTGGCCTTCTCGCGCGAGAGCACGAGAAGCTCCTTCTTGGTGAGACCCGAAGCGGCGACGTCCTCGAAGTCGATCTGCTCGAGCTCCTTGAGGCGCTGCAGACGCTTGTAGACGGTCGAGAAGTTGGTGAGCATGCCGCCCAGCCAGCGCTGGTTGACGTAAGGCATGCCGACGCGGGTGGCCTGCTCCGCGATGGCCTCCTGCGCCTGCTTCTTCGTGCCGACGAACATGACCGTGCCGCCGTGGGCGACGGTCTCCTTGACGAACTCGTAGGCGCGGTCGATGTACGACAGCGACTGGAGCAGGTCGATGATGTAGATGCCGTTGCGCTCCGTGAAGATGAAGCGCTTCATCTTCGGGTTCCAACGACGGGTCTGGTGACCGAAGTGGACGCCGCTTTCCAGCAGCTCCCGCATCGTGACGACGGCCATGGCCGTTCTCCTAGGTTTTCTCGGTTGTACCGCGTGTGCCGGACGGCACTCGCTCCTGACGCCCGCGATGCGCCGTGCCACAAAGGACCGAGAGGCGCTGACACCGGTACTGAAGACCAGATGTCGGGGCGTGCGAAGTCGACTCGGTGACCCGAATCGCCACCAGAAGTGTACGGGACCCGAGAGGGGCCGGGTGACGCCCCTGTCCACAACCGGCCGGTACTCCACAGATCCCTGCCGTGATCCGCTCGGTGCGGGACGGTTTCCGCATGCGAGCGAACCGATGTGTGCGTACGTGGCCGTGCCTTCTCCTCGGCCTGGCCCTGACCGTCCCGGGCGTCCCGACCCCCGCCGCCCCCGCGCCGGCGCCGACTCCGGCCCGGGCCCTGGCCTCGGCCTCTGGGCGGACTGCCGGGCCGCTGCTCCTGACCCTGACGTCCGCGGCGACCTCGCCCCAGGGAGTCGGTCCCGCACCGCCGATCCAGGTCTCCCGCCCCGGGACGGCCGGCCCGATCACGTCCGAGGCCGACGAGGCCGCCGGGTCCGCCGACCCCTCTCGCGCCGATCCCGGCGACCCGCCGGAGGCCGGTCCGGCGGACCTGTCCGACGCCGACGCCGATGCCGACGCCGGGCTCCCTTCAGGAGCCGGCTCCACCGCACCGGCGCCCGCCGGACCCGTCACTCCTCCCGTGGCCGACCCCGCCGTCCCGGCGATCGCCCGCACCTGGCCGGTGGGGGTCCGTCCTCCGGTCGTACGGGGCTGGGAGCCGCCGGCGACGGCCTACTCCCGGGGTCATCGCGGCGTCGACCTCGAAGCCGCTCCCGGCACTCCGGTGCGTGCCGTCGCCCCGGGCAGGGTGTCCTTCGCCGGCCGGGTCGCGGGCCGAGGCGTCGTCTCCGTGGAACTGGCGGGCACCGGGTCGCCTCCGCTGCGCACGACGTACGGCCCGGTGCGGGCTTCGGTGCGCAAAGGCGAGGAGGTCCTCGCGGGCGCGGTTCTCGGGACGGTGGAGGCGACGCGCGACGCGCACTGCGGGCCGACGCCCTGTCTGCACTGGGGCCTGCTCAGAGGCACGGCCTACCTGAACCCGCTGTCGCTGCTGCCACCCTGGCTCCTGGGCCTCGGCCCGTCCCGCCTGCTGCCGCTCGACGGATCTCGCGTGGAGCACTGACACCGGGCACCCGCGGTGCCCGGTCGGCGCGGGTCAGCCGCGGACGCCTCGCAGGGCCATCGAGACGGCCGCCTCGGTGATCGCGGTGGGGTCCTCGGCGGCGCCCAGCTCGATACGGCGCACGGCGGCGTCGACCACGCCCTGCAGCAGCATCGCGGCGAGCCGCGGCTCGGCGTGGCCCATGGCGGCCAGCGCCTCGCCGATCATCGTGACGAGCCCGCCGTGCGCGGCCCGGATCTTCTCCCGGGCGCCCGCGTCGAGTTCGCTGGCGGAGATGGCGACCACCGCGCGGTGCCGCCGGTCCCCGACGAGGACGAGTTGCCGGCGCACATACGCCTCGACCTTGCCCTCGGGGCCCTCGGCGGCGGCCATGGCGGAGGAGACCTCGGCGGCCCAGACGGGGAAGTCGACCTCGCAGAGTTCCTCGACCACGGCGGCCCGGGAGCGGAAGTACTCGTACACGGAGGACCGCGCGAGCCCCGTGCGCTCGGCCAACGCCGGGAAGGTCAGCGCCTCCGTCCCGCCCTCGGACAGCAGGGAGCGCGCAGCGTCCAGCAGGGCGGCTCGCTGCATCGACCGGTGCTCGGCCACGGAGGCCGCTCGAATCCTTGGCACGTCAACCACTCTACGGACGCTCCGCCGCGTACGGGAGCCACTCCGCCCACCCCGCCGGGCGGCACGCGGTCCCGGGGCCCCGGTCCCAGGTTGTCCGGGGGTGGATGAACGCCCTGGTCAGCGCCCGAAACTGGCCAGCTTGGCGCGCAGCTGAAGTACGGATTTGGTGTGGATCTGACTGACCCGGCTCTCCGTCACGCCGAGGACGTTACCGATCTCCGCGAGGGTCAGTCCCTCGTAGTAGTAGAGCGTGACGACGGTCTTCTCCCGGTCGGGGAGGGTGTTGATCGCGCGTGCCAGGAGTCTGCGCAGTTCCCGGTCCTCGGCGACCTCGACCGGGTTGTCGGCGGCGGTGTCCTCCAGGGTGTCCATCAGACTCAGCCGGTCGCCGCCCTCACCGCCGGCATGCAGCAGTTCCTCCAGGGCGACCACGTTGGCCAGCGACAACTGGCTGAACACCGCATGCAGTTCCTCCACCGCGATGCCCAGCTCGGAGGCCACCTCCGTCTCCGAGGGGGTGCGTCTGAGCCGGGCCTCCAGCGTGGCGTAGGCGCGCTCGACGTTGCGCGCCTTCTGCCGGACCGACCGCGGGATCCAGTCGAGGGCGCGCAGTTCGTCGATCATGGCGCCCCGGATCCGGGTGATCGCGTACGTCTCGAACTTGATCTCGCGCTCGATGTCGAACTTCTCGATCGCGTCGATCAGCCCGAACACCCCGGACGAGACGAAGTCGGCCTGTTCGACGTTGGCCGGCAGGCCCACGCTGACCCGGCCCGCGACGTACTTCACCAGCGGCGAGTAGTGCAGGATCAACTGCTCGCGCAGCCGCTCGTCACCGGTCGACTTGTACGACCGCCACAGCTCGTCGAGTGTCGAGGGAGCGGGCGGGCGCACGCTGCCGCCGTCGCGGGCGGCTGGCGGGATGGCCGTCCGGTCGGACCCGGAGGTGTGCTGGGGCATTCGTCGCCTTGTGCCGTTCTGCCGTGAACTGGGTGCCTGGGTGCCTGTCGGCCTCGTGCCGAGATGGGTGGGCCTGCGTCGGATCCTCGTGAGCGTAGCGTGACTGGACAGTCGCAGTGTGCGAAGAGAGTGCTGTCACCCGGACGCGGAGGGGTTCCGCGAGCCGGCTCCCGGCATCCCGCCGGTCGCCCTGCGTGACCACGGGGATCCGCCAACTGCGGGAATCCGCAAGGGCGTCGGCGTTCCCCCGGACGGCCGAACACGCTCGGTCAGCGGCCCTCCCGGTCATCGCGGACGGAGGTCGACGCCTGGCGTGTCAACTTCCAGCCGTCGCCGTGTCGTTCGACGAATCCAAGTGCTCGGAGTTCGTACAGTCTCCCGACCGCGTCGTCCGTGGTGGTGGCGGCCCCGCGGGCGATCTCGTCGACGGCCGCGGGGCGCCGCGCCGGCAGGGCGGCCAGGACGCGCTGGGCGCCCGGGGACAGGAGATCGCGCGGCACCACGGGTCCGCGACGGTCGGGAGCCAGCTCACCCATGTCACCGACCAGTTCGGCGACTTCCGCGGCGTCGGTGACCAGAACCGCTTCTCCGCGCAGCAGTTCGTGCACCCCCGCGGAGAGCGAGCTGGTGGCCGGGCCCGGCACTCCCATGGTGAACCGCCCCAGCCGCTGTGCCGCGCGGGCGGTGACGAGCGCACCGCTGCGATACGCCGCCTCGACGACCACGGTGCCGCGGGTGAGCGCCGCGATGACCCGGTTGCGGAGGATGAATCTGCTCGGCGTGGGATGGTCACCGGGCGGCAACTCCCCGATCACCAGCCCCTGTTCCGCGATCCTGGTGATCAACTGGGTGTGGCCGCGCGGGTAGGGGCGGTCGACCCCGCAGGCCAGCACGGCGACGGTGGCGCCGCCCGCGCCGAGGGCGCCTCGGTGCGCGGCACCGTCCACCCCGTAGGCGCCGCCGGACACCACGACCCAGCCCCGCTCCGCGAGCCCGGCGCCGAGGGTGGCCGCCATGTGCGCGCCGTACTCGGTGCAGGCCCGGGCGCCGACGACGGCGACCGACCGCAGCGCCCATATCCGCAGGCTGGACAGCCCCCGGACCCACAGCCCGAGGGGCCGTCCGTCCCCGAGGTCGTCCAGTTGCGCCGGCCATTCGGAGTCGCCGGGGCAGACGAACCGCACCCCGGCCTCCCGTGCCCGGGCGAGATCGCCCTCCGGGTCGGCCCGCTCGGCTCTCGCCCGCAGGCCCGCCCACCGGGTGTCCGTCATCCCGCGCGGCTGCCGATCACCCTCGGACAGCCACCGCAGGGCTTCCCGGGCCCCGATCTCCCGGACCCAGCGTCCGCAGACCTCGTCGCCCGGTTCGACGACCCGGGAGAGGGTGACGCGGGCCGTGCGCTCGTCGTCCGTCATACCGGTGAGCCGATCGCCATCGGCACCCCGCGTGGGACGCCGGTGCGCAGCTGGAGGGCGAGGGCCACGTCACCGGCGTCGGGACGGTCGTGTCCCGACAGGTCCGCGACCGTCCACGCGACGCGGAGCACCCGGTCGAGGCCCCGGGCCGTGAGCAGTCCGCGCTCCAGGCTCCGCTCGGTCTCGTCCATCGCCCCCGGCACCGCCTGCCACCGGCTGCGCAGTTCCCGCCCCGGAACCTCGCTGTTGGTGTGCCAGGGCGTCCCCGTGAAGCGGGCGGTGGCCCGCTCGCGGGCGGCCCGCACCCGCTCGGCGACCGTCTTGGTGGACTCGCCCTCAGCACCCCGCGCGGTCAGCTCGGACCGGGTGACGGGCTCCACCTCGACGCGCAGGTCGACCCGGTCGAGCAGTGGTCCGGACAGCCGTGCCTGGTAGCGGCGGATGGCGGAGGGCGGGCATTCGCAGTAGTCGTTCGTCACGCTGAAGCGGCCGCAGGGACAGGGGTTGGCGGCCAGCACCATCAGGAACTTCGCGGGGAACCGCACCACGCCGGCGCTGCGCGCGATCACCACGTGTCCCGCTTCCAGCGGCTGGCGCAGGGCGTCGAGCACGAAGCCGCTGAACTCCGGTGCCTCGTCGAGGAAGAGGATCCCGCGATGCGCCAGGGACACCGCTCCGGGCCGCGCGAGGCCCTTGCCGCCGCCGACGAGGGACTGCATGGTCGCGGAGTGGTGCGGCGCGCAGTACGGGGCGATGTCGACCATCGGTTTGCCGGGTGGGAGCAGGCCGGCCACGGAATGGATCGCCGTCACCTCCAGGGATTCCTGCCGGGACAGCCGCGGCATGAGGGACGGCATCCGCTCGGCGAGCATCGTCTTGCCCGCCCCCGGTGGACCCTGCAGGAAGACGTGGTGTCCTCCGGCCGCCGCGACCTCCATCGCCGTGCGGGCCGACAACTGGCCCACGACATCGGCGAGATCGTGCCCCTGGTCGTGTTCCGGGACGGCGATGCCGCACAGGCCGGTGGCCTCGCCCGTCCCGGGGACGCGGAGGCCCGCGAGCAGCGGATCGGGGCGGCCCTGTTCGTCGGGGTCCTCCTCGGGCACCGGCTCGTCGGCGAGCACCGCGATGAGCTGGCGCAGGCTGCGGACGCCCAGCACCGAGACCCCTGGCACCAGTGACGCCTCGGCCGCGGCGCACTCGGGGACGACCACCTGCACGTACCCCGCGTCCGCCGCCGCCAGCACCGCCGGGAGGATCCCGCGGACCGGCCGCACCCGGCCGTCGAGCCCGAGCTCTCCGATCATCACGATGTCGGCGAGCACCCGGGGATCGATCCGCTCGGAGGCACCCAGCACCGCGCAGGCGACGGCGAGATCGAACCCCGAACCGCCTTTCGGCACAGAGGCCGGGCTGAGCCCCACCGTCAGCTTCTTCTGCGGCCAGGCGGCGCCGGAGTTCACGACCGCGGCCCGGACCCGGTCCCGGCTCTCCGTCAGGCTCTTGTCGGGGAGCCCCACCAGGGTGAACGCCGCGACACCCGGCTCCAGGTCAGCCTGGACCTCGACGACGACGCCTTCCACACCCACCAGGGCCACCGAACACGTACGCGCGAAGCCCATCTCAGGCCACCCCCCGCGCGTGCTCGACCACGGGTGCGCCGCGGTCGGGGAGGACGATGCCGATCAGGTCGATGCGGACACCGCCCGGTGGGGCCCCTCCGTGTTCCTGAAGCCAGCGCTCGGCGAGGCCCCTCAACCGCAGGGCCTTGGCCGGTGTCACGGCCGCCATCGGGTGCTGGAACGTGCCGGCCCTGCGGGTCTTGACCTCGCAGAGGACGAGCGCGTCGCCGTCGCGCGCCACGATGTCTACCTCGCCCGTCCTGCCGCACCGCCAGTTGCGTGCCAGAACCGTCATGCCGGTCCCGGTCAGCCGCCGTGCGGCCAGATCCTCGCCGTACCTGCCCAGGGCGATCCGTGCGTCGTTCCGTGTGTCCTTGCGGGCGTCGTTCCGTGTGTCCTTGCGTGCGTCGTTCCGTGCCTCGGTCGTCTTCATGTCGGCACCACCTCCGGCACCCACACTGAGGCCGCGCCGCGCAGCTTGTGGATCTTGGTGGACAGGTGCGTGACTGTGGAAAAGTCCGTCACCCGCAGGCGTGACGGCCGTGCTCCCACCTGACCCGGACGGTCCGGGAGGGCTCGCGGCGAGCTTGCGGCAGTCCCCGGGAAGCACGAAGGCCGGGAACCCGTTGGTTCCCGGCCCTACCGGTCCGTCGCGCGTCCGGCCCGTCAGTCAGCCGCCCGGCCGCCTCCGAGTCAGCCGCCCGGCAGCTCCAGATCGCTCTTGTTCAGTTCCTCGATGTTCACGTCCTTGAATGTCAGGACGCGTACCTGCTTCACGAAGCGAGCGGGCCGGTACATGTCCCACACCCAGGCGTCCGCCATGGACACCTCGAAAAACACCTCGCCCTGGACCGAGTGCACCTGCATCTCGTAGTCGTTGGTGAGGTAGAAGCGCCGTTCGGTCTCGATCACATATTTGAACAGACCGACGACGTCGCGGTACTCCCGATAGAGCTTCAGCTCCATCTCGGTCTCGTACTTCTCGAGGTCCTCGGCGCTCATGGCATGTTCCCCTTCAGCCGTGCGTCCCCCTATTGTGCGCCAGCCCCGGGAGCCCCTAGACGATTTCCGTGTCGAGGATCTCGGGCGTGGCCGGAGGACCCTCGTCGAGCACCCTGCGGAGCAGCCCGGCGAGCTTGGTCGGATACACCGTCTCATGTGCCTCGGCCAGTTCCCGGCACGTCCACCAGCGCGCTCCGGCGACGCTGCGCCGTTCCAGGTCGGTCAGTGCCGTGGCGGCCGTGGTCGTCTGGGTCGTGCGCGCCAGGAAGTACCACTCGTCCTGGTGCCAGCGCCGGCCGGCGAAGGAGAACGCGCAGATCCGGCGCCACAGCACCGGGCCCAGCTCGACCTCCGTGATACCGGTCTCCTCCAGGAGTTCCCGCAGCGCGGCCTGCTCCCGGGTCTCGTCCCCCTCCAGACCGCCGCCGGGAGTGAACCACCAGTCGTCCGCGGGATCGTCCGGTTCGTGTCCGTGCAGGAGGAGGATCCGGTCCTGCGGGTCGAGCAGGACGACCCGGGCGACCTTGCGCAGACCGCCCTCGTGCGTTTCCTCGCCGTCGCCCGCGGGCTGGGCGGACACCGGGTCCGCCGGCTCAGCGGACACCGGCGGAGCCCGTCTTCGCACGGGAGCGGCCCGCCCGCTTGGCGATGGGCCCGTAGGCGGCGCCGCCCAGCACGAACACGGCACCGGCGATCACCGCGGCGACGATCATGCGGAGCGGGCCCGGCTGGGACAGGGGACCGAGCGTCGCGAAACCGCTGGGGCGTTCGAGCATGCCGTCCATGGGCCAGGCGATGGCGTCCACCCTGGCCGACACGGCGCTGCGCGCCACGGTGCCGCTGGCCGCGTCCGACAGGTGCGCGGTGGAGTCGAGGGAGCCCTGTCGCTCGTCGCCGAGCAGGAAGAGACGGCCCTTGGGGACCTTCACGGTGGGGAAGTTGGTGATCTCGGCGAGGCTGCCCTCGGGAAGGTACGGCTCGTCCATCTGCTTGCCGTTGACGGTCAGCTTGCCGTTGGTGCAGCAGGAGACCGTGTCACCGCCGACGGCGACCACGCGCTTGACCACGGACGCGTTGGTGACCCACGCCTTGTCCTTGAAGACGACGACGTCGCCGCGGCGGACCTCGCTCCCGTCGACGCGCTGCGCGAGGACGCGGTCGCCCACGTTGATCGTCGGCGCCATCGAGCTGGTGGGCACGGTGTACGGCAGGTACACCACCGCTCCCCAGGCGAACCCTCCGAGGAACAGCACCAGGCCCAGCCCGACGGCCAGCCCGGACAACCGCTGTCCGACCTTGCTGCCCGCCTGGTCCCTGGCCGCGCCACCGCTGCGCGGGGCCGTACGTGTTGCGCTCTCGCCACCCATGGGTCCGCACCCTACCCGGGGGTACGGTCCGCGGTCAGCCCATGGTTCGGACAACGATCACGGCCCCGGGCACCGATGTGGACGACCTGTGCCGATCGCCTGTACGCGGGGTGACGGGGGACGCCCGCCGGCCAGCGGGCTACCGGAACGAGCAGGGGCCGGTCGCTCCGGGGAGATCCGGAGCGACCGGCCCCGAAGGCCGGAGACGACTCGGTCGTCAGTCGTCCTTGGACGCCTTGCGCTTGCGGCGCACCAGCACGAGCGGCACCGCGCCGACGAGGGCGACGGCAGCGGGCGCCGTGACCCCGGCGGCCGCCTTGGCGTTCAGGCCGGACTGGTCGAAGGTGTCCGGGACGGGAAGGGTGCCCCAGCGGTTGATCGGCCAGGCCTTGACGACGGCACGGCCGACGACGTCGTCGACGGGGACCATGCCGTGGTGCTTGTCGGCCTGGTTGTAGCGGGAGTCCCGCGAGTTCTGGCGGTGGTCGCCCATCACCCAGATCATGCCCTTGGGGACCTTGACCTTGAACTGGCCGCCCTCGTCGTCCTGGCTGCACGGGGTGTTCCCGGCGTACACGTACGACGCCTCGTTCAGTGCCTTGCCGTTGACCGTGAGCGGGCCGGTGCCCTTGCACTCGATGGTGTCGCCGCCGACGCCGATGACGCGCTTGATCAGGTCCTTCTCCTCCGCGGACGGCATCAGGCCGATCCAGCTGAGGAAGGTCTGCAAGGCATTCGGGTCGGCCGTCGGCTCGCCCGCCAGCCAGTTGTCGGGGTCGTGGAAGACGACGACCTCGCCGCGCTCCGGCTCCGAACCGAACCACGGGGTCAGCTTGTCGACCAGGACACGGTCACCCTGCTGGAGCGTGTTCTGCATCGAGTCCGACGGGATCGAGAACGCCTGCACCAGGAACGTCTTGATGAGCAGCGCGAGCACCAGGGCGATGCCGATCAGGATCGGCAGCTCCTTCCAGAAGGAGCGCTGCTTCCTGGACTGCGGGTCCTGCTCGGAACGCCCGGTCGAGGCGTCACCGCCCTCGGAACCACCGCCGGAACCCGACCCGTCCTCTACGCCGGGGGCAGCCGCATCGTCGGGCCGCTCCGGCTGCCCTTCGGGACCATCGTGTCCGGACCGTGCGCCGACCGCCACATCCCCCACATCCACTCCTCACTCCGTGCCGCCGCCCGCGCCGTATTCGGCGCAGGCCCACCACTCCCATAACGAGCGGGAGTTCCGCAGGGCTCGGGAGCGGGGTCAATCCGTCTGGATCCGCAGGGGCCACCCTATGCGACAGCACCGAGGCGACGGTCGACGCTCCAGGCGCGTCGGCCACGGTCGAAAACGTGCTCGGCTCGCGCAGTCGGGTCCAGTGACCGATGGGCCATCCGATGATCATGGCCCGGCCCACGATCGACTTCTCGGAGACGGTACCGCTGAACTTGTCGGTCCGGTGGTAACGGGAGTCCGCGGAGTTGCCCCGGTGGTCGCCGAGCACGAACAGCCGCCCCTCGGGCACCTTGACCTCGAAGGCGAAGTCGGACGGTTTGTCGCCCGCGAAGATGTACGGCTCGGTCAGCGGGACGCCGTTCACGGTCACCCGGCCCTGCGCGTCGCAGCACTTGACCGTGTCGCCGCCGACGCCGACGACCCGCTTGATGAGGTCCTTCTCGTTGTCGGACGGCAGCAGGCCGATGAAGGTCAGCCCCTGCTTGAACTGCTTGACGACCACGGGGTCGTCCTTCTTCTTGGTCTCCTCGGCGGTGAGCCACCCACCGGGGTCCTTGAAGACGACGACGTCACCGCGCGAGGGCTCGGAGCCGAACCACGGGGTGAACTTGTCGACCAGGACACGGTCGCCGATCTGGATCGTGTTCTCCATCGAACCCGACGGGATCACGAAGGCCTGGACGAGAAAGGTCTTGAGGACCAGGGCGATGAGCACGGCGACGCCGACGAGGAGGGGTATCTCCTTGGCCGCGGAGCGCCGTCTGCGCCGCTTGATCTTGCGGGCGAGCTTGCGCCGCTCCACCCTGCTGGGACGGGCGGCTCCTCCGGAGGCACGCCGGGTGCCCGTGGGCAGCAGGTTCTCCATGGCGCTCGTGGGGGCTCCACGAGGCCGTCCGCGGTTACCCATGGACACCGCCGGCGGCGGGCACGCGCGCGTAGGCGTCGGGGCGGGTCAGCCGGGTCCAGTGACCGGCGGGCCAGGCGATCCAGTCGGCCCGGCCGATGACGTCACCGACAGGGATCATGCCGCCGCCCGGCGAGCCCAGATGGTCGCGGGAGTCGCTGGAGCGGCTGCGGTGGTCACCGAGGACGAAGAGCGAGCCGTCGGGCACGAGGACGTCGAAGGGCACGTCCGAGGGGCTGTCGCCCCGGTGGAGAAACGCCGACTCGTCGACCGACCGGTCGTTCACCTCGAGTCTCCCCTCCCTGTCGCAGCAGACCACGTGGTCTCCCCCTACCCCCACAACGCGCTTGACGTAGTCTGCGCTCCCGAAAAAACCGGTGCCGTCGAACACGACGACGTCGCCCCGCCGCGGTTCGGAACCGAAACGGTACGCCAACTTATTTACGAGAACGCGGTCCCCGATCCTCAATCCGGACTCCATGGAGCCGCTGGGAATCTGGAACGGCTGCATCACGAAGCGGCTGACCAGGAGCAGGAAGACGAGACAGACCAGCAGCGTCAGGGTGATCCACCCGCCCGGGAGCCACTCGGCGGCCCGGCCCGCCAACGCGAAACGCGACCGTCCCTCCGGCCGCTCCGTGTCCGAGATCTCCTCGGAGGCGGAAGGGCGGGAGGAGCGGTCGCGCTCCACGTGCTGTGCTTCGGTGTCCATCGGGGCCAGATGCTATCCGGCCTCCATGAGACGCCTTCTTACCGGCTCGGTCGCCGACGTATCACGTCGGCGGAACGGGCTCAGCGGTCGCGCTTCTCCTTGATCTTCGCGGCCTTGCCGCGCAGGTCACGGAGGTAGTACAGCTTCGCGCGACGCACGTCACCACGGGTGACGACCTCGATCTTCTCGACGATCGGGGTGTGCACCGGGAAGGTGCGCTCGACGCCGACGGAGAACGAGACCTTGCGGACCGAGAAGGTCTCCCGGACACCGGCGCCCTGGCGGCGGATGACTACGCCCTTGAACTGCTGCACACGGGAGCGGTTGCCCTCGATGACGCGGACGTGGACGTTGACGGTGTCACCCGGGCGGAACGCCGGGATGTCGGTGCGCAGCGACGCGCTGTCGACGTTGTCGAGCAGGTGAGTCATGTGTGTCTGCTTTCTTCGCCAATGCCACAGGTCATCGACGGGAGAGGATTCCGGGATGGTGCTGCCTCGTCGGGACGGGCGTCGTGTCCCCCTGTGGCAGGGGCGCACGCCGGACGACAAAGAGCAGCGGCCTATTCTTCCACGGCCTCGGGGCTGCGCCCAAATCGGCCGTCGGGACCCGGCCGCCAGCCGAGGATCGAGAGCATCTCGCGGTCCTTCTTGTCGAAGGTGGAGGGGTCGCAGCGGCCGATGAGATCGGGCCGGTTCGCCGTCGTACGGCGCAGGGCCTCGTCGCGGCGCCAGCGGGCGATCTTCCCGTGGTGGCCACTGACGAGCACCTCCGGGATCTCGCGCCCGCGCCACTCCGGGGGCTTGGTGTACACCGGCCCCTCCAGGAGGTTGGCCATGGCGCCGGGGGCGAAGGAGTCGTCCCGGTGCGACTCGGCGTTGCCGAGCACACCCGGCAGCAGCCGGGCCACGGCCTCGGTGACGACGAGCACGGCCGCCTCCCCGCCGGCGAGCACGTAGTCGCCGATGGACACCTCGTAGACGGGCATCCGGGTCGCGTACTCGTCGATCACGCGGCGGTCGATGCCCTCGTAGCGCGCGGGCGTGAAGACCAGCCAGGGGCGCTCGGAGAGTTCGACGGCGAGTTCCTGGGTGAACGGGCGTCCGCTGGGCGTGGGGACGACGAGGACGGGCCCGTGGGCGCCGGTCTCGTAGCCGTCCGCGAGGGCGGAGTCCAGGGCGTCGCCCCAGGGCTCGGTCTTCATGACCATGCCGGGACCGCCGCCGTAGGGGGTGTCGTCGACCGTGTTGTGGCGGTCGTACGTCCAGTCCCTGAGGTCGTGCACGTGCACGTTCAGCTGGCCGCGCGCGCGGGCCTTGCCGACGAGCGAGACGTTCAGGGGTTCCAGGTACTCGGGGAAGATCGTGACGACGTCGAGCCGCATCAGGCGTCCGCCCCCGCGGCGCCCTCGTCGCCGGTGGCGTCCTCCTCGGCGTCGCGGGAGGAGACGATCTCCGCGCGGTCGTCGATCAGGCCGGGCGGCGGGTCGATGACGGCCCGCTGCTCCTCCAGGTCGATCTCGACGACGATCTCCTCGACGAACGGGATCAGCACCTCGGTGCCGTCCTCCCGCTCGACCACGAACAGGTCCTGCGAGGGCAGGTGCGAGATCTCGGTGATCCGGCCGACCGCGGCGCCGTCCGTGGTGAACACGTCCAGGTCCATCAGCTGGTGGTCGTAGTACTCCTCGGGGTCCTCCGGAGTCACGTCCGGGTCGACCTCGGCGATCAGCAGGACGTTGCGCAGCGCCTCGGCGCCGTTCCGGTCGCGTACGCCGGCGAAGCGCAGCAGGAGACGGCCGCTGTGGACGCGGCCCGTCTCGATGGTCAGCGGGCCGGCGGAGGCCGGATCGGTGAGCAGGACGGCACCGGGAGGGAGCCGCAGTTCCGGCTCGTCGGTGCGGACCTCCACGGTGACCTCGCCCTTGATGCCGTGGGCGCGGCCGACGCGAGCGACTACCAGCTGCACTGTGCTTGATCTCCTGTCGTGTACCGACGGCAATGCTTCGTACGGGGTGCGCAGACGACTTCGGGCCGGGGACGGCTCGTAAGCCCTCCCCGGCCCGAGCCGGTGCTGCGTGCTACGTCAGCGGACGTGGTCCACGTCGACGAGGTCGACACGGACACCGCGGCCGCCGATGGCACCCACGACGGTCCGCAGAGCGCGCGCGGTGCGGCCGTTGCGACCGATCACCTTGCCGAGGTCGTCGGGGTGCACCCGAACCTCGAGAACGCGCCCGCGGCGCAGGTTGCGCGAGGCGACCTGCACGTCGTCGGGGTTGTCGACGATGCCCTTCACGAGGTGCTCGAGAGCCTCCTCGAGCATGCTCAGGCCTCGGTCGACTCGGACTCGGCCGGAGCCTCGTCCTTCTTCTCAGCCTTCTTCTTCTGGGTGATGGCCTCACCCTTGCCCGTGTCGTCGCCACCGAGGGCGTCGAACAGCGGGCGCGCGGCCTTCGGCTCGGCCACGAGCAGCGGAGCCGGGGCGGGCAGGCCCTTGAACTTCTGCCAGTCGCCGGTCAGCTTCAGGATGGCCATGACGGGCTCGGTCGGCTGCGCGCCGACACCCAGCCAGTACTGCGCGCGGTCCGAGTCGACCTCGATGCGCGAGGGGTTCTGGACCGGGTGGTACAGACCGATCTCCTCGATGGCCCTGCCGTCACGGCGGGTACGGGAGTCGGCGACGACGATGCGGTAGTGAGGCGAACGGATCTTGCCCAGACGCTTCAGCTTGATCTTGACTGCCACGGAAGTGGTGTCTCCTGGTCTTGACGGGGTTGGACACGACGAGATGGCCGCGTGGGGTTGCGGTACCCGAGTGTCCGATGGACGCGTCAGCCGGAGGAGAGAGGGGTCCTGTGCGGCTGTCGAGTACAGCTGACCATTCTGCCACATCCCGCGGATCCCCCCGACCGAGGGTGAGCCGGCCCACACCTGACGGGCACCCGGCGGTCTCTCGGGTGCCCGTCAGGTGACGCCGGCCCGGGTCGGTCCGGGCGGATGTCGCCGGTCGGCGGCGGTCGTCTGCTGTTGTCGGGACGGTGTGGTCCGCGCGCACGGGTGCCTCCTGAGGTCCCCCACCGCCCTGGGACGGTGAGGGAGGCACGACTGCCGCGGACCGCGTGTGCTGGGCCGGCACCCACGAGATGCCGGTGTAGCACCCGGATCAGCCGGCTGCCGCGCCGACCACCTCCGGAATCCGGAAGGGCTTGCCGCACCCCCCGCACACGATCGGCGCCTGCGCGAGGACCGACGGGACGACGCGGACGTTGCGCCCGCAGTCGCAGACGGCCTTCACGCGGACGCCTCCCCCGGAGGAACCGTGACGGGCGGCCGGGCCGCGGAACGAGCGGGCGGTGTCGGCGGCGGTGGCGGCCGTGTGGGCCTTCAACGCGCGCTGGAGCCGCTCGATCGTCGGACGGTAACGGCGCTTGGCCTCGGGGTTGAGCGTGACCAACGAGAAGCCGCTGCTGGGATGCGGTTCTTCGGGGTGGTCGAGGCCCAACTCCTCGGCGATCGCGAGGAATCTGCGGTTGTGATACCGGCCGGCGCGCGAGGTGTCGCGGACTCCGCGCGCGGCGGCGATGCCGTGGACTGCTTCGTGAAGCAGTCGCTCGAAGGAGAGTTCGTGTCCGCAGGCGGACGACGACTCCCCGATCAGGGACTCTGGCGCGGCAAGATCGGGCAGCTCGGGGTGGTGCCGCTGAATGTCGGCCCACGCCCCTGCCAGCTCTGCGGCGAGAACAGGTGGTGTCGTGCTCACGTAATGACAACGAGCGTGGGTGCCTCTGTGTTCCTATTCCGGGGCATCCCAAATAATTTGCACGTACCCGTCAGTTGCCGCTGATGCGTCCTGACGAGGGCGGGTGCGCTGATCTGCGGAGAAGCATCACAGCTCATACCAAGGCGGTACGTAGGGTCACGTACGCCCCGGCACGTAGACGGTGTCCGCGTACCGGGGTACCTGTGGTCGGCAGATGCGCAAGAGGTGTTTCGGTCGCGCTCGCGGCCGGCTCAGTAGGCGCGGGCGACGACGGCGACGTTACCGGGTGCGTCGTCGGTGTCGGGCACCGACCCGTCCTCGGCGACCAGACACCGTACGGTCACCGCGTGCTCGGCGAGCCTGGCCTCGCCCTCTTCGCCGAGGTCGGCCCACGGAATGCGCGCCCAGCCGCCCGCGACGGCGGCCTCCACGGCCTCCTCGGTCGTCGACACGTCGGACGTGCGGGACTCGCGGCGCTCGCGCGACTGCCTCAGCAGCAGCGCCTGGTCCTCCTCGAGGACGCCGGGGAGCAGGGCCGCGAGCGCCTCGACGGCGACGGGTTCCTTGCCCCCGGGGATGCGGCGGGCCAGCATCGCGGTGCCGCTCTCCAGGTCACGGGGACCGACCTCGACGCGTACCGGGACACCCTTGAGCTCCCAGTCGACGGCGCGGCGTCCGAAGGGGGTGTCCGTGCGGTCGTCGACCTGGACCCGTACCCCCGCGGCCCTGAGCCGGTCGCCGATCTCGTGGACCTTGGCCAGAACCGCCTCGTCCCCCTTGATCGCGAGGACGACGACCTGGACGGGGGCGAGGCGCGGCGGCACCCGCAACCCGTTGTCATCGCCGTGCGACATGATCAGGCCACCGACCATGCGGGTCGAGGACCCCCAGGAGGTCTGCCAGACGAGTTCCTGCTTGCCGTCCTTGGACAGGTACCGGGTGTCGAAGGCCTTCGCGAAGTTCTGCCCCAGCTCGTGGCTGGTGCCCATCTGGAGGGCCTTGCCGTCGCCCATCATGCCTTCGAGCGTGAGGGTGTTGATCGCGCCCGCGAACCGTTCGCTGGGCGTCTTGCGGCCGAGCACGACGTCGATGCCGAGGACATCGACCATGAAGTCGGCGTACACGTCCTTGTGGATGTACGCGGCGTAGTCCCGGGCGTCCTCGTAGGTGGCGTGGGCGGTGTGGCCCTCCTGCCAGAGGAACTCGGTCGTCCGCAGGAACACCCGCGGGCGCATCTCCCAACGGACCACGTTCGCCCACTGGTTGATCAGCAGCGGCAGATCGCGGTAGCTCTGCACCCACTTGGAGAAGGAGGCGTTGATGATCGTCTCGGAGGTGGGCCGGACGACGACCGGCTCCTCCAGCTCCTTGCCGCCGCCGTGCGTGACGACCGCGAGCTCGGGCGCGAACCCCTCGACGTGCTCCGCCTCCCGGGTCAGGTACGACTGCGGGATGAACAGCGGGAAGTACGCGTTCTGGGCACCCGCTTCCTTGATGCGGGCGTCCAGCTCCTGCTGCATGCGCTCCCAGAGCCCGTACCCGTACGGCCTGATGACCATGGTGCCGCGCACCGGCCCGTTGTCGGCCAGCTCCGCCTTGTTGATCAGGTCCTGGTACCACCGCGGGAAGTCGTCCGCCCGGGGCGTGAGAACGGGTGCCTTTGCCATGCGGCGATGGTACGGGCCCACGTTGCCGGGATGTGAATTCTCGCGACGTTCACGGCCGGGGAGCAAACGGGCCCCCGCAACCCCTGGACGACACGACGAGGGCGGAGTTACCTGACATACGGGGGGAGTGCGGGCCTACTGCGCGGGGGCGAAGGAATCGGGGCCCGGCGGCAACTCTCGGCTGATTGGGGCACTTTCGATGACACCGACACTCGTGCGGCAGCACCTTCCTCACGCGGGCCCACCGCCCCGCACGGACCGTGCCGCACGCGCGCGTGACTGGGCCGAGATCCAGGAGCGGATGCTGGTGCCGCTCTACGAGGCCGTCCACGAACGACTCGAAGTGAGCGGCAGGACGCGGCTGCTCGGGCTCGGCTGCGGGGCGGGACTGGCCCTGCTGATGGCACGCACCCGCGGCGCCGCGGTCACGGGGGTCGATTCCGCGTCACCCGAACGGCTGGCCCTGGCGCGGGAACGACTGCTGCCGGGGGAGCGGACCACGCGGGCGCACACGGGGACCCGCCTGGTGGCCGGGCCTCCCGGGGAGGCGGCCGTCGAGGGAGATCCTCCGTACAGCGTGGTGACCTCCTTCGAGCCGATCGGCTGCGTGGCCGGCGACTCCGAGGGGCTCGCCTCCCAGCTCGCCGCGGCGGCGCCGCTGACCGGGCGCGGGACTCCCGTGGTGCTCGTCGGCTGGGGGCCACCGGAGCGGTGCAGCACCTCGGCCGTGCTGCGGGTGGCCCGCAAGCTCGCCGATCCGCTGCGCACCGCGCCCGGCTGGCGTGCCGCTCGGCGGGACGACCTGGAGGACGTCGCCCAGCGGGCCGGGTTACGGCCGGACGGTTCGGGCCGGGTGGCCTGCCCGTTCGGGTACGCGGACGTCGACAGCGCCGTGCGGGGACTGCTGTCCACGGGACTGTTCGACGCGGCGGTCGACGCGACCGACCAGGCCCAGGTCGACAAGGAGGTCGCGGAGGCCCTGCACCCGTATCTGCGCGGGGACGGGACGGTCTGGATGCCCAACGTGTTCCGCTACCTCATCGCCCGGACGGTCTGAACGGGCGCCGGCACGGGCCGGTCCCCGCCTCGGTCAGGCGTCCTTCGCCATGCGGGGTACGCCGGCGATCCGGTACGCCTCCGCCTCGTCCAGCGTCTCGTTCGCGAGGAGCGCCTCGGCCAGGGCGTCCAGCTGTCCCCGGTGTTCGCGGAGCTTGCCGCAGGCCTCCTCGTAGCACTCGTCGACGATGCGGCGCATCTCGTGGTCGATGGAGTCGAGGGTGCTCGGGGCGGCCGCCAGGCCGTACGCCTGCTGGGCGTCGTCGGGCAGCGCGGACATCCGGCCGACGCGTTCGCTCATGCCCCAGCGGGCGACCATGCCGCGGGCGAGTCTGGTCACCTGTTCGAGGTCGTTCTCCGAGCCGGTGGTGATGACGTCGTACACGACGTGCTCGGCGGCCATGCCGCCGAGGGCGCCGATGATCCGGCCGCGCAGGTACTCCTCGGTGTACGAGTACCGGTCCGCGTCCGGGGTCGAGAGGGTGACGCCGAGGGCGCGGCCGCGCGGCACGATGGTGATCTTGCGGACCGGGTCGGCGCCCGGGTGCAGCATGCCGAGCAGGGCGTGGCCGCTCTCGTGGTACGCGGTGCGGCGGCGTTCGTCGAGGGGCATGACGAGCGGGCGTTCGGCACCCAGCTGGACCTTTTCGAGCGCTTCGGAGAGGTCGCCCTGGGTCACCTGGTCCTGGTCGCGCTTGACGGCGAGGAGGGCCGCCTCGTTGGCGAGGTTGGCGAGATCGGCGCCGGTCATGCCCGGGGTCGTCCGGGCGACCTGCTCCAGGTCCACGTCGGGGGCCAGCGGGATCTGACGGGTGTGGATCTCCAGGATCGCCGCCCTGCCGTCGCGGTCGGGCGGCGAGACGCTGACGACCCGGTCGAAGCGGCCCGGGCGGGTGAGCGCGGGGTCCAGGATGTCCGCGCGGTTGGTGGCGGCGATCACGATGACGCCCTCCGAGCCGGAGAAGCCGTCCATCTCGGTGAGGATCTGGTTGAGGGTCTGCTCGCGCTCGTCGTGGCCGCCCATCCCGGAGCCGCCCGCGCGGGCCCGTCCGATGGTGTCGATCTCGTCGATGAAGATGATGGACGGGGCCACCTTGCGGGCCTCGGCGAACAGTTCCCGGACGCGCGAGGCGCCGACGCCGACGATCATCTCGATGAACTCGGAGGCGGACGCCGAGAAGAACGGGACGCCCGCCTCCCCCGCGACGGCCCGCGCGAGCAGGGTCTTACCCGTGCCGGGCGGACCGGCGAGAAGCACCCCACGGGGCATCTTGGCGCCCATCCGGCGGTAGGCGTCGGGGTTCTTGAGGAAGTCCACGACGTCGTTGAGTTCACCCGCGACCTCGTCGATCCCGGCCACGTCGGCGAACGTCGTGCGCTTGCCGCCGGGAACCAGTTCGACCGGCTTCGGGGGTGCCTTGCGGCCGAGCATGCCGCCCGCGCCGCCCATGCCGGAGCTGAGCCGCCGGGCGATGAAGATCCACAGGACGACGAGCAGCAGCATCGGGGCGAGCGAGATCAGCACGTTGGAGAGCAGGCTGCGCTGCTGGACCACCGGCGAGGCGGTCACCGTGACGTCGTGCTGCTCCAGGTTCTCCCAGAGCTTGTCGTCCGCGAAGACCGGGCGCTGGGTCTTGAACTTGGTGTACGTCCCGTCGCCGTCGGGCTTGTCCCGGGACTTCTTGAGCTGCCCCTGGATCGCGTCGCCCTTGGAGTAGATCTTGGTGACGTTGCCCTCGCCCACCTGCTTGCTGAACTCGGTGTACGAGATCGTCGGCTCGTCGCCCTCGTTGAAGAACGACAGGACCAGGTTGGCGATCAGGAACACGACGAGAGCGGCCAGCGCCAGGCTCCACCAGCCGCCGGGCATCTTCCGCCTGCCGGAGGGCGGCGGTGTCGGCTCGGGCGGCGTGCCCTCGGTACGCCACGGCTTCTCAGGTGCCTTGCGCGGCGGAACGGGGTTGCTCATATCCGGACGTTACGACACAAGACGAACGGCGGCACCCGCGCTCGTACGGCCGGAACACCGCTGCGCGGAGCCTCGGAGTACGCCGCTGGGGGCGCCCCTGCGGAGAGGGACGCCCCCAGGGGGTGTCGTACGAGCGGGTCCGCGTGGGACGGACGTCAGCCCATGAACTTCTTGAACTCGTCCGGCAGCTCGAAGTCCTCCTGGGCGCTCTGCTGCGGGAGGCCGAGGGCGTTGCCGCCCTGGGCGCCGGCCTCACGGCGGGCCGCCTCCTCTTCCTCCTGCTGCTTGCGCTTCATCGGGTTGCCGGAGCGCTGCTTGCCCTTGGCCTGCTTCTGCTTCTTCTTGGTACGGCCGGGGCCGCCACCCATGCCCGGCATCCCCGGCATGCCCGGCATACCGCCGCCCTGGGCCATGCGGGACATCATCTTGCGGGCCTCGAAGAACCGCTCGACCAGCCCCTTGACCGCGCTGACCTCGACACCGGAGCCCTTGGCGATACGGGCGCGGCGCGAGCCGTTGATGATCGTCGGCTCGTGGCGCTCGGCCGGGGTCATCGACTTGATGATGGCGGCCGTGCGGTCGACGTCGCGCTCGTCGAGGTTGTTGATCTGGTCCTTGATCTGGCCCATGCCGGGAAGCATGCCGAGCAGCTTGCTGATGCTGCCCATCTTCCGGACCTGCTCCATCTGGGACAAGAAGTCGTCCAGGGTGAAGTCCTGGCCCTTCTTGGACGCCAGCTTGGAGGCCATCTGCTCGGCCTCTTCTTGGCTGAACGTCTTCTCCGCCTGCTCGATCAGGGTGAGGAGGTCACCCATGTCGAGGATGCGGGAGGCCATCCGGTCCGGGTGGAAGGCGTCGAAGTCGTCGAGCTTCTCGCCGTTCGACGCGAACATGATCGGCTTGCCGGTGACCGAGGCGATCGACAGGGCGGCGCCACCGCGGGCGTCACCGTCGAGCTTGGAGAGCACCACGCCGTCGAAGCCGACGCCGTCACGGAAGGACTCGGCGGTGTTGACCGCGTCCTGGCCGATCATCGCGTCGACGACGAACAGGATCTCGTCGGGGCTGACGGCGTCGCGGATGTCCGCGGCCTGCCGCATCAGCTCCTGGTCGATACCGAGGCGGCCGGCGGTGTCCACGATCACGATGTCGTGGACCTTGGTCTTCGCGAACTCCATGGAGTCCTTGGCGACCTTGACCGGGTCGCCCACGCCGTTGCCCGGCTCGGGAGCGTAGACGGCGACGCCCGCGCGCTCGGCGACCACGCTGAGCTGGTTCACCGCGTTCGGGCGCTGGAGGTCGGCGGCGACGAGGAGCGGGGAGTGACCCTGGTCCTTGAGCCACTTGCCGAGCTTTCCGGCGAGGGTGGTCTTACCGGCACCCTGGAGACCCGCCAGCATGATCACGGTGGGCGGGTTCTTGGCGAACCGCAGACGGCGCGTCTCGCCGCCCAGGATCGTGACGAGCTCGTCGTTCACGATCTTCAGGACCTGCTGGGCCGGGTTCAGCGCCTTGGAGACCTCGGCACCGAGCGCGCGTTCCTTGACGTTCTTGATGAAGGTCCGCACGACCGGGAGGGCCACGTCGGCTTCGAGGAGCGCGATACGGATCTCGCGTGCGGTGGCGTCGATGTCCGCTTCGGACAGTCGGCCCTTGCCCCGCAGGTTCTTGAACGTCGCTGAGAGGCGATCGGAGAGAGTATCGAACACGGCGCTCGTCGGTCCTCAGGGGTCGGGGGCGAAGGGATTCGCCCTCCAGGGTATCTGGCCGCGTGCGGTGGGGTCTCCACCGCGTTCATACGAGAGACCTATGGCACCTCGTAGCCGTACGTACGGGACGGTCGGCGCCCGGGGGAACGCCGCACGGCCCGGGCGGCCGGACCCGCTCCCCCGCTCACTCCCGCAGCGCCTCCTCCAGGGCGCGCGCCACCGACACCGCCTCCTCCGCGGGCAGGGGCGCGCCCTGGGTACCGGTGACGTAGAAGGCGTCCACGGCGTTCGCTCCGAGGGTGGAGACGTGCATGCTCCGCACCCGGACGTGCGCCTTCTCCAGGGCCCGCCCGATGCGGTGCAGGAGTCCGGGGGCGTCGTGGGCGCGGACCTCGATGACGGTCGCGTGCCGTGAGGCGGCCGGGGCGACCGTCACGCGCGCCGGCGGGGCGACGGTCCCGCGGCGGCGCGGGTAGGCGGCGTCGCGCTCGGCGAGCCGCCCGGCGATGTCGAGGGAGCCGTCCAGCGCGCGCACGAGGTCGGCGCGCAGCCGGGCGGCCTGCGGGAGGGAGCCGTACTCGGCCGCGACGCGCCAGTTGAGCAGCAGGACCGAGCCCGCGACCTCGTCGGGCAGGTCCAGGGCACGCAGCTCGGCGGTGCGGACGGTCAGACGGTGCATGGCGAGGACGCCGGCCACCGCGGGGAGCACCCCGGGCTGGTCGGGGACGGCGATGAGCAGCTCGACCCCGAGCGGCTCGGGGTCGTCCGGCACGGCCTCGGTCCCGGGGTCGACCGGCTCGGTCTGGGCGCGCAGGGCGAGGACGGGTCCGCCGGTGCGGAAGGCCTCCATCGCGAGCCGTTCCTGTTCGGCCGTGGGCGCCACGGCGTCGGGCTCCTCGGGGGCGTCTCCTGCGAGGACGGCCGCGACCCGTTTGACCAGGTCGGCGACGAGGGAGCCGCGCCAGGTGGACCAGGCGGCGGGGCCGGTGGCGAGGGCGTCCGACTCGGTGAGCGCGTGGAGCAGTTCGAGGGTGCCCTGCGATCCGACGGCGTCGGCGACCGAGCGGACGGTGGCGGGGTCCTCCAGGTCACGGCGGGTCGCGGTGTCGATGAGCAGCAGGTGGTGGCGTACCAGGGTGGCGAGCACGGCGACGTCCGCGCGGTCGAAGCCGATGCGGGTGGCCACGTCACGGGCGATGATCTCGCCGGCCACGGAGTGGTCCCCGGGCCAGCCCTTGCCGATGTCGTGCAGCAGGGAGGCGACGAGGAGCAGGTCGGGGCGGCCGACGCGGCGGGTCAGTTCGGAGGCGCGGACGGCGGTCTCGATGAGGTGGCGGTCGACGGTCCAGATGTGGACGGCGTTGCGCTGGGGCCGGCAGCGGACCCGCTCCCAGTCGGGCAGCAGCCGGGTGATCAGGCCCTCGGCCTCCAGCGCCTCCCAGACCTCGACGGTCGGGCGGCCCGAGCCGAGCAGGGTGACGAGCTGCTCGCGCGCCTCGGCGGGCCAGGGCGAGGGCAGCGGGCGCGCCGCTGCCGCCATGCGCCGTACGGCGTGCAGGGACAGCGGGAGACCGGCCTGGGCGGCAGCGGCGGCGGCGCGCAGCGGGAGGACCGGGTCGCGCTCGGGACGGGCGGCCCGTGCGAGCACGACCTCGCCGTCCATCTCGACCACGCCCTCGGCGAGCGGCGAGCGTTCGGCGGCGGGCTTGGAGCCGCCGCCCAGCATGGCGCGCAGCCGGGGTCGCACGGCACGCGACCGCAGCACGCGCCCCACCTCGCGCCAGGTGACGTCACTCGCGTACGAGACGACGCGGGCGGCTTCGTACACCTGGCGGAGCAGGGTGTCGGCGTCGAGCAGGCCGAGTTCGGCGGCGACCTGGTCCTGCTCCTGGAGGGCAAGGCGGTCGGTGGCGCGGCCGGTGGCGAGGTGCAGGGCGTCCCGGACGTCGAGGAGGCGGCGGCGGGCGTCGGAGAGTCCCTCGCGGGGCGCGTCGGCGAGCCAGGAGGCGGCGACGGCGCGCAGGGCGGTGGCGTCGCGCAGTCCGCCGCGCGCCTCCTTGAGGTCCGGTTCGAGGAGGTACTGCAGCTCGCCCTGGCGTTCGGCGCGCTCGGCGCACAGTTCCTGGAGCTCGGGCAGCCGCTTGGGTGCCTGGTTGCGCCAGTCGGCGAGGATCGCCGTGCGCAGTCCGGCGGTGAGGCCGAGATCACCGGCGAGGTGGCGGGCGTCGAGGAGGCCGAGCTGGACCTTGAGGTCCTCGGCGGCGGTCCTGCGGGCCTCGGCCGGCGTGCGGACGGAGTGGTCGAGGGCGAGGCCGAGGTCCCAGACGGGGTACCAGATGCGGTCGGCGAGGGCGGCGATCCCGCCGGAGTCCCCGCCGTCGTGCAGGAGCAGCAGATCGAGGTCGCTGCGCGGGGAGAGTTCACCGCGGCCGTAGCCGCCGACGGCGACGAGGGAGACCCCGCGCATGCCCTCGGCCCCGGCGGTGAACAGGCCGGTCAGCCAGTCGTCGGTGAGTTCGGCGAGGGCCGCACGGCGCGGCGGCCCGGACCGCGCCCCCTCCTGGAGGAGACGCAGCCGGGCCGCCGCGTAGCCGCTGGGTCCCGAGTCCTCTGCTTCCGTACGTGTGTCGGTACTCGTCACCCAGCGACTCCTGTCTTTCTTCTTCCTTCGTGCAGGCCGGTCGGAGTACGACCGGTCAGAGCGCGTCGGGGCCGCGCTCCCCGGTCCGGACCCGGACCGCCGACTCGACCGGGACGGACCAGACCTTGCCGTCACCGATCTTGCCGGTACGGGCCGCCTTCACCACGACGTCGATGAGCTGTTCGGCGTCGTCGTCCTCGGCCAGCACCTCGATACGGATCTTGGGAACGAGGTCCACGGTGTACTCGGCACCGCGGTAGACCTCGGTGTGTCCCCGCTGCCGACCGTAGCCGCTCGCTTCGGTGACCGTCAGTCCGTGAACCCCGAAGGCCTGCAGGGCCTCTTTGATCTCGTCGAGCCGGTGAGGCTTCACGACGGCGGTGATGAGCTTCATGCGTCCACCTTCTTGGTGTCCGTGTCGGACGGGGCGGGCGCGGCGGTCCGGGCAACGGAGCCGCCGCCGGCGCCGCTGAAGTCGTATGCGGTCTCGGCGTGCTCGGCCTGGTCGATGCCGGTGATCTCCTCGTCCTCGGTGACCCGCATGCCGATGGTCTTGTCGATGAGGAAGGCGAGGATGGCGGAGACGACGAGGGAGTAGCCGAGGACGGCGAAGACGCCGGCGCACTGCTTCCAGAACTGGGTGAGCCCGCCGCCGTAGAAGAGACCCTCGACCGTGGACTGGCCGTGACCGCTGGCGAAGAAGCCGATGAGCAGGGAGCCGATGACACCGCCGACGAGGTGGACGCCGACGACGTCGAGCGAGTCGTCGTAGCCGAACCGGTACTTCAGGCCCACGGCCATGGCGCACAGGACACCGGCGATGGCGCCGACCGCGATCGCGCCGAGCGGGGAGACCGCACCACCGGACGGGGTGATGGCGACCAGACCGGCGACCGCGCCGGAGGCGGCGCCCAGCGTGGTGAACGCGCCGTGCCGGATCTTCTCGTAGATGAGCCAGGCCAGCATGGCGGCGGCGGTGGCGACCTGCGTGTTGACGAACATCAGCGCGCCGACGCCGTCGTCGTTGCCGAGCCAGGAGCCGGCGTTGAATCCGAACCAGCCGAACCACAGCAGGCCGGAACCGAGCATCACCAGCGGGAGGCTGTGCGGACGCATCGGGTCCTTCTTGAACCCGACGCGCTTGCCGATGACGAGGATCACGCCGAGTGCCGCGGCACCCGCGTTGATGTGGACCGCCGTACCACCGGCGAAGTCGATCACACCGAGGTCGAAGGCCCAGCCGCCGGTGCCCCAGACCCAGTGGGCGACCGGGAAGTACACGACCGTCGCCCACAGGGCGATGAACAGCGACCACGCGGTGAACTTCACGCGGTCGGCGAGCGCGCCGCTTATCAGCGCGGGCGTGATGATCGCGAACATCAGCTGGAAGACCATGAAGACGAAGACCGGGATGGTGTAGCCCGGCCACAGCTCCGTCAGGCCGATGTTGCTGAGGCCGACCCAGTCGGAGGTCCAGCCGATGAACGACCCCTTGTCCGTGCCGAAGGCGAGGGAGAAGCCGTACAGCACCCACAGGATGGTGACGATCCCCATGCTGATGAAGCTCATCATCAGCATGTTGAGGGTGCTCTTGACGCGGACCATGCCTCCGTAGAAGAAGGCGAGGCCGGGCGTCATGATCAGCACCAGAGCGGAACAGATGAGCATGAACCCTGTGTTGGCTGCAGAGAGCTTTGGCGCCTCTGCGGCAAGGGTGATGGCTGGTGCCATCGGCGTCTCCTCGTCGTTGGTACGGCCCCGTGCGGGCGAAGCCTGAGTGGGCGTGAGGGGTGGGCCGGTTATGCGCCATGAGATTGGCGCAGCGCCGTTTCCGTCGACGGCCCTCGATGTTTCGCACCAGTGACGAAGGCACTCCGCGTGTTACGCGTTCATGAACTGCCGGATTGTGTTCGCGTCGATCGTTATCGTGACGCAATCTTCGGCGGCGGCGGTCGCGACCCGCTGTGGACGCGTCCACGGGGCTCCAGGCGGGGTTCGCGGGGAGGTCCACCGGGTGGGCCGGGCAGAGCGCGGGACCGGCCACGGCGGGCCGTCCGATGACCTGGCACGGGGGAGCCGAGTCGGGCGTTTCGGGACGGCCGGCCATGGCCGGGGCACGGGGTGGGGCCGCCTCGGCGGCCCGGGGTCAGACCGCCTCTGCGGTCTCGGGCAGGTCGACGGCCAGCTGGGCGGTGAGGTCGACGACCTCGGCCAGCTCCCCGAAGTCGCGGACCGCGGTGTCGACCGTCTTTCGGATACGAGTGTTGACGCGCTCGGAGCGGACCTTCTTGCCGATCCTGAGGGCTTCCAGGGCCAGCTCCGCACTCCGCTCGGGTTCCCGCTGCAGCAGGTGCACGGTGGCCATGCCGATGAGGTTGAGTGCGTACGAACGCTGGTGCTCGGGGTCCTTGCCGAAGCGGTCGACCGCCTCCTGCATCAGCGGCTCGGCCATGGACGCGTAGGTGGGGCTGCGGCCCGCCACGTAGGCGAGGTCACGATAGGAGTGCGAGTTCTCGCCGTACAGCTCGGCCTGGGAGAAGAAGCGGATCCAGTCGGGGTCCGGGTCGTCCCACTCGTGCACGTCGGAGAAGGTGTCCTCGGCCATCCGCACGGCACGCTTGCACTTGCCGGGCTGGCCCATGTTGGCGTACGCGCGGGCCTCCATCGCATACAGCATCGACTGGGTGCGCGGGCTCGCGCAGTCGCGGCTGCCGTACTGCGCGAGGTGGATCAGCTCCAACGCGTCGTCGGGCCGCCCGAGATGGATCATCTGGCGGCTCATGCTGGAGAGGATGTACGAGCCCAGCGGCTTGTCGCCCGCCTCCTTCGAGGCGTGCAGGGCGAGCACGAAGTACTTCTGGGCGGTGGGCTGGAGACCCACGTCGTAGCTCATCCAGCCGGCCAGCTCGGCGAGTTCGGCGGCGACCTTGAACAGGCGCTTGGTGGTGGCGGCGGGCTGCGGCTCCTGGAGCAGGTCCGTCACCTCGTGGAGCTGGCCGACGACGGCCTTGCGGCGCAGGCCGCCACCGCACTGGGCGTCCCACTGGCGGAACATCACCGTGGTGGACTCCAGGAGGTCCAGCTCCGGCTTGGAGAGCCGGCCGCCGCGGCGGGCCGAGGCCGGCGGCTCGGGCTCCTCCTGCTGGGCCAGCGAGGTGGGCACGAGCCAGCGCTGCATGGGCTCGATCAGGGCCGGGCCGGCGGCGAGCGCGAGCGAGCTGCCGAGGAAGCCCCGGCGCGCCAACATCAGGTCGCTGCGCGAGTATTCGCTGATCTGCGCGACGGTCTGGGGGCCCGTCCAGGGCAGGTCGACACCCGACACGGAGGGCGCCTGGTGGGCCGCGCGCAGACCGAGGTCCTCGACGGCGACGACACAGCCGAACCGCTCGGAGAACAGCTCGGACAGGATCCGCGGGATCGGCTCACGCGGGTTCTCCCCGTCCAGCCAGCGGCGCACCCGGGAGGTGTCCGTGGAGATGTGGTTGGCCCCCAACTGGCGCGCCCGGCGGTTCACTTGACGCGCCAGCTCACCCTTGGACCAGCCACTGCGCACGAACCACGAGCCGAGCAGCTCGTTGGGGCGCTTCTCAGCGTTCGTCCCGCCTCCGCCGTTGCCGCCCACTGGAACGCCCCCATCCCTGAACCCACTCGCCGCCGCTGTGCGCCAAGCCCTATCAGAATGCCGGTAAATACGGCCGCCCGTCCGCCAGTTGTCACCCTTCGAACGGGAAGCCGACTTGCCCTTGGCATACCCACGAGTGCGACGTTCCCAGGTCTCGTGCACACAAAGTAATCCTACGATCACCCCTCCAGCCATGGCGATCCGTGAATCGCCACCATTCGCCACCCCTTCGAATGAACTCCGTCCGCGCTGATCGCGATTCACTTGACACGGCATCATCGGGGATGGATGGAACGGTGTACGCCGGGGCGCGCGAAATCGGGCGCACCACCCGGAGTGCGACAGGGCGCCGCCTGGACCGCGCGGCAACGGGTAGCCGGAAGCAGAGCGTGACAAACCGGCTCCGTCACGTAACCACTGGTGGGTCGGACCCGTTGGAGGGGGCATGGGCTTCACGATCGGCAGCAGTCGGACGATGCGCGACATCCGGACCGGGACACGACGCCGCGGCCGCTCGTCGGAGTGCACCGCGGTCGCCGAGTACACCGGGCTGTGGGGCTGGGACGTGGTCCCGGGCGCCCGGGCCGCGTCGGGCACGTGCTCGTGCGGCAGGACCGACTGTGCGGCGCCCGGAGCGCATCCCCTCGACTTCGCCCCGACGATCCGGGCCGGCGCGACGCTCGACGAGGCGACCGGCACCTGGGCGGGATTCCCGGGTGCCGCGGTGATGCTCCCGGTCGGCCGCGCGTTCGACGTGATCGAGGTCGCGGAGCCCGCGGGGCGCCGGGCGCTCGTGCGCCTGGAGCGGATGGGTCTGCCGCTCGGCCCGGTCGCGGCCACCCCGGACGGCCGCGCCCACTTCTTCGTCTCCCCCGGATCCGCCGCCGAACTCCCCCGCCTGCTGTACCGGATGGGCTGGGACGACGCCTCCCTCGACCTGCACGGCCTCGGTCGCGGCACGTTCGTCACCGCCCCGCCCTCCGACCGCGCCGGGCTCGGCCCGGTCCGCTGGCTGCGCGCCCCCGCCCTCGACTCGGCGACGAACCCGCCCCAGGCCCGTCTGCTGCTCGGCACGCTCGCCTACGTGGCCCACCGGTCGCGGGTCTGACCGGCCCGAGCCGCCCCTCACCCCACCACCGTCCGTACGACGAAGCGCCCGTCCCCCGAGTACGTCTCGGGAGGCGGGCGCTTCTTCGGGCACCTACGCGTTCGCGCGGATGCTCACTCTCCGATAAGGGCGTCAACGAACGCCTCCGGCTCGAACGGCGCCAGGTCGTCCGCGCCCTCGCCGAGCCCCACCAGCTTGACGGGCACACCCAGCTCGCGCTGGACCGCGATGACGATGCCGCCCTTCGCCGTGCCGTCGAGCTTGGTCAGCACGATGCCGGTGACGTCGACGACCTCGGCGAACACGCGGGCCTGGATGAGGCCGTTCTGACCGGTGGTGGCGTCGAGGACGAGCAGCACCTCGTCGAGCGGGGCGTGCTTCTCGACGACGCGCTTGACCTTGCCCAGCTCGTCCATCAGACCGGTCTTCGTGTGGAGCCGGCCTGCGGTGTCGATGAGCACGACGTCCGCGCCCTCCTCGATGCCCTCCTTGACCGCGTCGAACGCGATCGAGGCGGGGTCGCCGCCCTCGGGGCCGCGCACCGTACGGGCGCCGACGCGCTCGCCCCAGGTCTGGAGCTGATCGGCGGCGGCGGCGCGGAAGGTGTCCGCGGCCCCCAGCACGACGTTCTTGCCGTCGGCGACGAGCACCCGCGCGAGCTTGCCGGTGGTGGTGGTCTTCCCGGTGCCGTTGACTCCGACGACCATCACGATGCCCGGGGTGTCGAGGTTCGAGTCGGTCTTGACCTCGCGGTCGAACTCCGGGACGAGCAGCTGGAGCAGCTCCTCGCGCAGCAGGCCGCGCAGCTCGTCCGGGGTGCGCGTGCCGAGCACCTTGACGCGCTCGCGCAGCCGGTCGACCAGTTCCTGGGTGGGCTGCACGCCGACGTCGGCGGTCAGCAGCGTGTCCTCGATCTCCTCCCAGGTGTCCTCGTCGAGGTGCTCGCGCGAGAGCAGCGTGAGCAGCCCCTTGCCGAGCGCGTTCTGCGAGCGGGAGAGCCGGCCGCGCAGGCGCACGAGGCGGCCGGCGGTCGGTTCCGGGATCTCGATCCCGGGAGCGGTCGGAGGCTCCTCCACGACGACCGGCGCATCCGCCGAGCGGTCGGGGAGATCCACTTCCTCTATCGTTCGGCGCGACTCGTCGCGCGGCGTCTCGGCCTCGTCGCCGACGTGCGGTTCGGCGGGCGGGGCGGTGATGTCGGGGGCGGACGGGGGCGGCGGGGGCAGCTGCTTCCGCTTGCGGCTGCCGACGACGAGCCCGCCGAGCGCGCCGATCACGACCACGGCGATGACTACAGCAAGGATGACGGTTTCCATAACGTCCCCCAGTATCAGTCATCGCCCGCGCGGGAGGGATTTTCCCCCGCGCAGAGGAACTCTTGTCGTTTCGTACGAGGATCCGGAGCCGGGCGGAGCCCGGGTGCCGCTCCCCGCTCGCGCCCGATTCCGGCCTCCGCCGCTATGGCTACCTGACGTACCGTCAGCTACCGTCCCCCACCACACACGAAGGGGGGCTCCCCATGCCCGTTACGGTCGTGCGCTTCAACCTCGTCGAACCCGGCGCCACCCCCGCCTCGCTGAGCGCCCGCTACAAGGCGGCCGTCGAGATGGCCCGGTACGCCGACGACCGCGGCGTCACCACGGTGCAGACCGAGGAGCACCACGGCGTCGCCAACAACTGGCTGCCCTCACCGTTCGCGTTCGCGGGCACCGTCTTCGGGGCGACCCGGAACGTCGCGGTCACCGTCTCGGCGGTCATCGGACCGCTGCACGACCCGCTGCGCCTGGCCGAGGACATCGCCGTACTGGACCTGCTGAGCGGCGGGCGGCTCGTGACGGTGGCCGGCATCGGCTACCGGCCCGAGGAGTACGCCCTCTTCGACGTCGACTGGAAGCAGCGCGGCAGGCTCCAGGACGAGCTGCTCGAGACGGTGCTGAAGGCCTGGACGGGCGAGGAGTTCGACTACCGGGGCCGTACCGTTCGGGTCACCCCGCGCCCGTTCTCCGATCCGCACCCGCTGCTGCTCGTCGGCGGCTCCTCCCGGGCGGCGGCCCGGCGTGCCGCCCGGCTCGGGCTGCCGTTCTTCCCGAGCGCGCACCTGCCCGAGCTGGAGGCGTACTACAAGGAGCGGCTCGTCGAGTACGGCACCGAGGGCTGGACGATGATGCCCGGCGCCGAGACCCCGCTGCTGCACATCGCCGAGGACCCGGACCGCGCCTGGGCCGAGTACGGGACGCACTTCCTGCACGAGGCACGGACGTACGCCTCCTGGCAGTCCGGCGAGATCCGCTCGGCGGTGAAGTCGGCGGCCACGACGGTCGAGGAGCTGCGCGCCGAGGGCGTCTACCGCATCCTGACGCCCGGCCAGTGCGTGGAGCTGGGCCTCGACAACCTCGTCCTGCATCCGCTGTCCGGCGGGATGCCCCTGGACGAGGGCTGGCGCAGTCTCCAGCTGTTCTGCGAAAACGTACTGCCCCGGCTCGCCTGACCTTTCGGTCCGAGCCGGGGCAGGACGCCCTCTTTACGAGTACGAGGAGAGGGGCAGCGGGGACTTGGCCCTTCTCCCCGAGCTTCGGGGAGCCACCGGGGCCCGCGCGGGGCGCCCGGTGACGCGGGTGGGGCTAGCCCATCTCCTCCAGGGTCTTGCCCTTCGTCTCCTTGACGAACTTGAGCACGAAGGGGATGGAGAGCACGGCGAACACCGTGTAGATGATGTAGGTCCCCGAGAGGTTCCAGTCGGCCAGCGACGGGAAGCTCGCGGTGATGGCCCAGTTGGCGATCCACTGCGCGGAGGCGGCGACACCGAGAGCGGCGGCGCGGATCCGGTTCGGGAACATCTCGCCGAGGAAGACCCAGACCACGACGCCCCAGGAGAGGGCGAAGAAGAGGACGAAGACGTGGGCGGCGATCAGGGCGACCCAGCCCTGGGTGGCGGGCAGCTTGCCGTCGACCAGGTCGTAGGAGAAGGCCCATGCCTCCAGGCCGAGACCGATCGCCATACCCACCGAGCCGATGAGGGCGAGCGGCTTACGGCCGATGCGGTCCACGAAGATCATGGCGATCACGGTGCCGACGATGTTGATGATCGACGTGGTGAACGAGTAGAAGAACGAGTCCGTCGGGTCGACGCCGACCGACTGCCACAGCGTCGCGGAGTAGTAGAACGCGATGTTGATGCCGACGAACTGCTGGAAGACCGAGAGGCCGATACCGACCCAGACGATCGGCTTGAAGAAGACGGTGCCGCCGAGCAGGTCCTTGAAGCTCGACTTGTGCTCCCGCTTCATCGCCTGCTCGATCTCCGCGACGCGGGCGTCCAGGTCGATGTGGTCGCCCTCGACCTCCTTGAGCACCTCGCGGGCACGGTCCCTGCGGCCGACCTCCAGCAGGAAGCGCGGCGACTCGGGGATGGCGAAGGACAGCAGACCGTAGAGGACGGCCGGGATGACCATGACGCCGAGCATGACCTGCCAGGCTTCCAGACCCATCAGCTCGCCGCGCTGGTCGCCGTCGGCGGCCTGCAGGATGCCGTAGTTGACGAGCTGCGAGATGGCGATGCCGACGACGATGGCCGCCTGCTGGAAGGAGCCGAGCCGGCCGCGGTACGCCGCCGGGGAGACCTCGGCGATGTAGGCGGGGCCGATGACGGAGGCCATGCCGATGGCGAATCCGCCGATGATGCGCCAGAAGGCGAGGTCCCACAGCGCGAAGGGCAGGGCCGAGCCGACGGCGCTGATGGTGAACAGGACCGCGGAGATCTGCATGCAGCGGATGCGGCCGATGCGGTCGGCGATGCGGCCGGCGGTCGCGGCGCCGATGGCACAGCCGATCAGGGCGATTGCGATGACCTGGGCCAGCGCCGCGGAGCCGATGTCGTAACGGCTGCGGATGGCCTCGACGGTGCCGTTGATGACGGCACTGTCGTAACCGAACAGGAAACCGCCCATCGCGGCCGCGGCCGCGATGAAGATGACGTGCCCGAGATGTTCGGGATGAGCCGGCCTGGCTGCCGGTGGGGGTGCCTGCGCTGCGCTGGTCACGTAAAACTCCTCGGGCCACCGGCCTCGCTGCCGGGGGTGGGGGGCGAAACCCTTCGATGGTGGTATCAGTGGCGCACAACTTCACGCCGCCCACCACCTGAAGGTAAAAGCAACGTTGCAGAGACTATGCCTTCAAGATGCGAAGTCAATAATGGGGATGCTGTGAGGTTCTGCGCCCAAACGTGTGCTGCTGTGTTCAAGACTTGAACAGTTGACCCTCGTACGGCTCAACACAAGGCCTTCTGCCCCCGAAGCTTCGGCAGTAACTCCGTGGGAGGTACACCGATGTGACACTCGGAACACGGGAGCCGGCGACCGGTGCGGGCACGGGGCACACCGCGTCCATCAGCACCCGGGAACGGCCGACGCCCGCACGGCGAAGGCGAGTCCGCGTACGCCGACCGGGTGGGCGACGCCCGGGGCCCCGCCGGCGAGTGTCCGGGGACAGCGCCCCCGCGGACGTCAGCGCAGTCGCTGGCTGATGACCTTCGAGACTCCGTCGCCCTGCATCGAGACGCCGTACAGCGCGTCGGCGACCTCCATCGTGCGCTTCTGGTGCGTGATCACGATCAGCTGCGAGGCCTCCTGCAGCTCCTGCATGATGCGGATCAGCCGCTGGAGGTTGGTGTCGTCGAGCGCCGCCTCCACCTCGTCCATCACGTAGAACGGGCTGGGGCGCGCCTTGAAGATCGACACCAGCAGCGCCACGGCGGTCAGCGACCGTTCGCCGCCGGAGAGCAGGCTGAGCCGCTTGACCTTCTTGCCCGGTGGCCGGGCCTCGACGTCGACGCCCGTGGTGAGCATGTTGTCGGGGTCTGTCAGGATCAGCCGTCCGTCGCCGCCCGGGAACAGCCGGCTGAAGACCCCTTCGAACTCCCGGGCGGTGTCCCGGTACGCCTCGGTGAACACCTGCTCGACCCGCTCGTCGACCTCCTTGATCACCTGGAGGAGGTCGGTTCGCGTCTTCTTGAGGTCCTCCAGCTGCTCGCTGAGGAACTTGTGACGCTCCTCGAGCGCGGCGAACTCCTCCAGGGCGAGCGGGTTGACCTTGCCCAGCTGCTGGTACGCCCGCTCGGCCGACTTGAGCCGCTTCTCCTGCTCGGCACGGTGGAACCGCCGGGGCTGGTTGCGCGGGTGCTCCGGGTCCTCGGGCAGCTCCTCGCCCTCGGCCGGAAGGGACGGCGGTACGGGCTGCTCGGGGCCGTACTCCGCGACGAGTCCCCCCGGCTCGACGCCGAGCTCGTCCAGTGCCTTCGCCTCCAGCTGCTCCACGCGCATCCGCTTCTCGGCGCCCAGCACCTCCCCGCGGTGCACCGAGTCGGTGAGCTTGTCCAGCTCGGACTTGAGGTCGCGTCCCTGACTCCGCGCGGCGACGAGTTCCTGCTCGCGGTGGGCCTTGGCGCTGTCGGCGGCGGTGCGCTCCTCGTCGGCGCGGGCGAGCGAGACCTCGACGTGCGCGAGCAGCTGCCGCGCTCCCGAGGCCACGGCCTGCGCGACGGCCGCCTCGTGACGCAGCCGTGCCCGGCGCTGCTCGGCACGCGCGCGTGCCTCGCGTTCGGCCCGGGCGGCCCGGTCGAGCGAGTCGGCCCGTCCGGCGAGGCCCTTGACCCGCTCCTCATGGGTCCGCACCTGGAGCCTGGCCTCCATCTCGGTCTGCCGGGCGTTGGCGCCGTCCGCGGCGAGCCGGTCCCGCGCCGAGGTGTCGGGCTCCTCCTCGACGGGCATCTCCTCGGCCACGGCGAGCCGTTCGGCCAGCTCCTCCGCCTCCTCCAGGGCCCGGTCGAGGGCGTCCTGCGCGCGGGCGGCCGCCGCGGTGCTCCGCTCGGCCTCGCCCGCGGCTCCGCGCGCCTGCCCGGCCAGCCGGCCGAGCTGCTGCGCGACCGACGACTTCTCCCGCTCCACGGCCCGCCGCCGCTCCCCCAGCTCCTCGACGAGCGCGGCCCGTTCCGTGCGCCGCCCGGCGGCGAGGCGCTGTGCCTCGGACAGCTCGTCGCAGCGCACCGCCAGCTCCTCCAGCTCGGCCGCCGCCTCGTCCACCGAGGCCTGCACCTCGAGAAGGCTGGGCGCTCCGGCGGACCCGCCGTGCGCGAAGTGGGCGCCGAGCAGGTCGCCCTCGGCGGTCACGGCGGTGAGCCCGGGCCGCGCGTAGACCAGGTCCTCGGCGTCCTCCAGGGTTCCGACGACGACGATGCCGCGCAGCAGCCGCCGTACGGCCGGCATCAGCTCGGCGGGCCCGCGCACGAGGTCGGCGGCGTACCGCCCCCCGTCACCAGGGCCCTGCTCCTCTCCCCCGATCCTGTGTCCGTCCCGGACGTCCCGGACGGACTCCTCGGGTGCTCCGGCGAGCAGGAGGGAGGCCCGGCCCGCGTCCTGTTTGCGCAGCAGCCGAATGGCCTCCGCGGCCGCGGCCGGCGTGCTGACGGCGATGGCGTCGGCGGCCGCGCCGAACGCGGCGGCGAGCGGGACCTCGAAACCGGGGGTGACCGACAGCAGTCCGGCGGCGGGGCCCAGCAGTCCGGTCAGCCGGTCGCGGGCGTCGAGCAGCGCCCCCGTGCCGTCCTTGCGCCGGAGCCCGAGCGCGAGTGCCTCGTGGCGGGCCTGGGTCGCGGCCCGCCGGCGTTCGGCCGCGGTGACGGCCTCGCGGGCGGCACCGAGACCGGCCTCGGCGTCGGACAGCGCCCGTTTCGCCGCCTCGTGCTGGTCCGTGAGGTCGGCGTCGCCGGCGTCGAGGCCCTCGACCTCGGCCTTCAGCTGCTCGTACTCCTCCTGGGCGGCGAACGCGCGCTCCTGTGCCTCGTCGCGTGCGGCGGCGAGCCGGTCGATCTCGGCCTGGGCGGACGCGGCCCGTGAACGGGCGGCGTTGACCTGGCCGTTGAGGCGGGCGAGGCCCTCGCGGCGGTCGGCGATGGCACGGGCCACGTCCTTGAGGCGGCGCTCCTCGACGGTGAGTTCGCGCTCCAGATCCGCGCGGTGGGAGACCGTGTCCTCCAGAGCCCGCTCCGCCGCCTCCAGGGCCGCTTCGAGTTCGGCCTCCTGCTCACGGATCCGTGCGGCCTCGCGCTCCATGTCCTCGGGGTCGCGTCCGCGCCGCTCCTCGGCGGGCACCGACGTGGCGCTCTTCACGCGCGCCTCGGCCAGCGAGATCGTGCCGCGCACCCGTTCGGCGAGCTGGGAGAGTTCGTACCAGGTCTGCTGGGCGCGCTGGAGGCGCGGCGTCAGCTGCCGGACCTCGTCCTCCAGGAGGGACTCCCGCTGGAGCGCCTTCTTCAGCTCGGCCTCGGCAGACTCCTTGCGCTCCTTGAGCGCGGCCTCGTCCGCGATCTCGGACTGGAGCGCCCCGCGCAGCCGGACGAGGTCGTCGGCGAGCAGCCGCAGCCGGGCGTCGCGCAGGTCGGCCTGGATGACGGCGGCGCGGCGTGCCACGGCGGCCTGCCGGCCGAGCGGCTTCAGCTGGCGGCGCAGTTCGTCCGTGAGGTCCTGGACGCGGGCGAGGTTCGCCTTCATCGCGTCCAGTTTGCGAAGCGCCTTCTCCTTGCGCTTGCGGTGCTTGAGGACGCCGGCCGCCTCCTCGATGAAGGCCCGGCGGCCCATCGGGTCGGCGTGCAGGACGGAGTCGAGCTGGCCCTGGCCGACGATGACGTGCATCTCGCGGCCGATGCCGGAGTCGGACAGCAGCTCCTGGATGTCCAGCAGGCGGCAGGTGTCTCCGTTGATCTGGTACTCGCTGCCGCCGTTGCGGAACATGATCCGCGTGATGGTGACCTCGGCGTACTCGATCGGCAGGGCGCCGTCGGAGTTGTCGATGGTGAGGGAGACCTCGGCACGGCCGAGCGGCGGGCGCCCGGTGGTACCGGCGAAGATGACGTCCTCCATCTTGCCGCCGCGCAGCGACTTGGCGCCCTGCTCTCCCATGACCCAGCTGAGCGCGTCCACGACGTTGGACTTGCCCGAACCGTTGGGGCCCACGACACAGGTGATGCCCGGCTCGAACCGCAGCGTGGTCGCCGAGGCGAACGATTTGAACCCGCGGAGGGTCAGGGCCTTGAGGTGCACGCCGCCGGACTCTACCTTTCGGTCCCGGTCTCACTCCATGAACGCGCGGTTTCACCCGTGAATGTGCAGGGCACACCACACGTTAAAGAGAGGGGACGGGGGTCCACGGGGGCGCGGGGGCAAGAAAGAAGGGACGCCGAAGAGGCGTCCCTTGCAAATCTGACAACTTAGCGGCTGATTCGGGCTGGCCGACCACTGCTGTCGTGAGTAGTGCGGTGCAGCGGTCAGGTGAGCGCAGGCTCCGCCTGGGGTACGTCGATGCTCTCGAGAAGCGAGTCGTGAGAAGCGGCAGCCGCGAGCGCGTCGTTCTCGGCCTGAATCCGTACGAGCTCGGATTCGAGGTCCTGTACGCGCTGCTGGAGCCGTCGCATCTCGGCGATGAGTCGCGGGTCGGAACCGCCGACGTAACCGAGAAGCGCCTTTGCCATGATGGATGGTCCTCCACACTGAGTGACCGACCGGGAAGCGGTGTGGGTCGTGAGGGAATCGCACCCGCGATGCTTGACACTGCTGATGTCCTGCTGCCGTTCCACATGCCAAACAGCTAAGGTGCGCGGGGCTTTCAGAGTCTCACCAAAAAGTTTGACGGTCAACACGATCACGCCCCGTATCGGGGGGCAACCCGCTGTCGCGCGGCTCTGAACCGGCGGCGCTGCGACTCCTGCGGGACCCTCAGGGCGTGGAGATCATCGTTACCTCGCGAGCCTGCCACTTCGCGGCCTTCTTGGCAACCACCAGGCCATTCCTGCTTCGGGCAGGTGCCCGGGGCATGCGCGGAGGGCTTCCCGGAGGCCCTCGCGCGTCACATCGTCAGCGGATGGCGAAGCTGTCGTAGATCCCCCGGGGCGTGTCCCAGATCTCAGTGACTCCGTCCACCCGGCCGGGCGTGTCGTCGCCCTGGAGCCAGTCGAGCAGTCCCTGACAGCCGTCGCGAGGGCCCTCCGCGACGACCTGGACGCGTCCGTCCTCCAGATTGAGAGCAAAACCACTCAGGCCGCCGATCTCCAGAGCCCGGGCACGCGTGAACCAGCGGAAACCCACACCTTGGACGCGCCCGCGTACCCAGACGACCAGCCGTACAACCTCGTTCATGGGTGCACGCTAACCGGACAATGTCTCTCGGAGCACTTCCTCCCCTTGCGCCATGGGGTACCGTCCCCACCCAATGAGTCTCATAAGAAACTCACTCTTTCGGGTGAGGTTCGTTTGAGGATCGCCTGACGCAAGATCGAGGAAGGCCCAAGAGATGGGACGCCACCGACGCCACGCCGCCGGCCGCGCCGCCACAGGCCGCGCCACCGACCAGCACGGGGCCGACACGGAGAACTACGGTCCGGAGAACCTGTACGGCTACGCCGCCGTCGCCGATCTCCCGTCCGCGTCGTCCGCCCGCTCGCACCGCAAGAAGAAGGGTGCGACCGCCGTACGCACCGGCCTGCTCGGTGTCTCGGCCGCCGTGGCCCTGGGCACCGCCGCCGTCGCGGCCGGTGTGCTGCCCGGCAGCGACAACTACGCGCTCGGTGGTGGCGGCGGCAGCTCCGACAAGGTGCAGGCCGTCGGCTCGCCCTCCGGTCTGGAGACCCAGCAGGGCGGCACCTCGGGCAGCGCGGAGGCCCACGACGACGACACGGCGACGAGCCGTGACGCCCATCGCGCGGCCACCCCCTCGGCGGCCCCCTCCTCGTCGTCGCCGTCGGCCGCCCCGACGAAGACGCCCTCGAAGAAGCCCAGCGCCGAGCCGACCGAGGAGTCGAAGGCCCCCGCGGCCCCGAAGCCCTCCAAGACCGCGACGAAGGCGCCGGCGACCAAGGCCCCGGTGACCGTGTCCGCGGAGACGGCGGCCGAGGCCGAGGTGCTCAAGCTCGTCAACGACGAGCGCTCCAAGGTGGGCTGCAGCCCGGTGTCCGCGAACAGCGCGCTCTCGGACCTGGCCCAGTCCTTCAGCGAGGACATGGCGGCACGCGACTTCTTCGACCACACCGACCCGAGCGGCCTCAGCCCCTGGGACCGTGCGGCGCAGGCCGGCATCACCAGCCTCGGCGGCGAGAACATAGCCCGCGGCCAGACCACGGCCGAAGCGGTGATGGAGGCCTGGATGAACAGCCCCGGCCACCGCGCGAACATACTGAACTGCGACTTCAAGACCCTCGGCGTCGGAGCCCACTTCGGCTCGGGCGGCCCTTGGTGGACGCAGGACTTCGGCTACTGAGCCGACCCTTCACGACCGACCCTGCCGCCGAACCCGTCGGCGCCCGGTCCCGCACGTCGTCACGCGGACGAGCCTTGTAGCGCTGCCCGCCGCGCGCCGGCCCCGTCTAGGCGACCGGCACCGACGCCGCCGCGCGGCCCAGGGCGAAGACGCGGGCCGTCTCGGTGATCCGGCGGCCCAGGTGTTCCGCGGTGGCGATGTCGGACGGGTGGACCGCGTCGGGCCCCTCGTCGACGTTGGTGGCCGCGGCGGCGCCCGCGAAGACGCCGAGGCGGTTGAGGTCGTGCTCCGAGCCGGCGCTGTTGTTCCAGCCCGGGTGCAGACCGAGGTTGACCCAGTTCATGCCGTGCTGAGCGGCGAGGATCTGGAAGAACTGCAGGGTGTGCAGCTTGTCGCCGCTCTTGGAGCCCGAGTTGGTGAACCCCGCGGCCAGCTTGTCCTTCCAGTCCTGGCCGAACCAGCGCTTCGAGGACGCCTCCGCGAAGACGTGGAAGGCGCCCGACGCCGTGCCCATGTAGGTCGGCGAGCCGAAGACCACGGCGTCCGAGGCGTCGAGCTGCTCCCACTGCGCGTCGGTGATCTCGTCGACCTTGATCAGATGAACCTCGGCACCGGCCTCGAGGGCACCCGTGCGCACGGCCTCGGCGAGGACCGCGGTGTGGCCGTAGCCGGAGTGGTAGGCGATGGAGACAACGGGGGTCGTCACGGTGGGAACTCCTCAGAGCATGAGAACGAGAACGAAACGAGTGCGGGAGCGGCGTATGAGCCGCTCACCAGCGATGCCGAAAGGAAAGCACTAACTTCTGGTTAGTGCAACCTTTCGGGAAGCGCTGCGTCTGCGTATGCTGCTCGCATGGAAACCGTCGTCCCCCTCTCCGAGCGTCCCGACCGCGACGAGGGCACCGCGTGCCCCGACGGCGAGGACCTCGCGTACAACGTGTTCGCGCGCGGCTGCCCGTCCCGGGGCACGCTGGAGCACGTCACCGGCCGCTGGGGCTCGCTCACGCTGGGGGCACTGCACGACGGCACGTTCCGCTTCAACGAGCTGCGGCGCCGGGTCGACGGCGTCAGCGAGAAGATGCTCTCCCAGACCCTGCACGCGCTGGAGCGCGACGGGCTGGTGCACCGGGACGCACAGCCCACGAACCCGCCGCGCGTCGACTACACCCTCACGCCGCTCGGTCGCCAGGTCGCCGAGCGCCTGCTGGCCCTCATCACGTTCGTGGAGGGCAACATGGACGAGGTCCTGGAGTCCCGCGGGCGCTACGACACGACGCGTGGGGCGTGACCTGCGGGGACTGCGGCGAGCGGGAGCGGGACGGTCAGAGGTCGGCGCCCGGACGCGGAGCGCGCTGGCAGCGCGGGCAGAAGTAGCTGGAGCGGTTCATCCAGGCCCGCCGGCGCATCGGCGTCCCGCAGCGACGGCACGGCTCGCCCTCACGTCCGTACGCGTCGAGCGAGCGGTCGAAGTAGCCCGACTCGCCGTTCACGTTGACGTACAGGCTGTCGAAACTGGTGCCGCCGACGGCGAGGGCGTCGTTCATGACGTCGCGGATGTGGCCGAGGAGTTCGGCGGTGCGCGGCCGGGTCATGGTCCCCGTCGGACGCTCGTAGTGCAGCTTGGAGCGCCAGAGCGCCTCGTCCGCGTAGATGTTCCCGACGCCGCTGATCAGTGACTGGTCGAGCAGGGCGCGCTTGATCGTCGTGCGGCGGGCCCGCAGGGCGACGTGGAACGCGGCGTCGTCGAACAGCGGGTCCAGCGGATCGCGGGCGATGTGCGCGATGACGTCCGGCAGTCCGTCCGCGGTGTTCTCGTGCAGGGAGAGCCCGCCGAAGGTCCGCTGGTCGACGAAGCGCAGCTCGGTACCGAGGGAGTCGTCGAAGCGGAAACGGATCCGCAGGTGCTTCTCCTCCACGGCCTCCAGCGGCTGCACGAGGAGCTGACCGCTCATCCCGAGGTGCGCGAGCACGGAGTACGGGGAGTCGTCGAGCGGCAGCCACAGATACTTGCCGCGCCGCATCGCCTCACCGATCCGCTGCCCCTCCAGCGACTTGGCGAAGCCGTCCGGACCCGCCAAGTGCCGCCGCACGGCCCGTGGATGGCGCACCTCGACGGACTGCACGACCCGCCCGGACACCCAGCGTTCCAAGCCCCGCCGCACGACTTCGACCTCGGGCAACTCGGGCACGGGACTCCTCCGGAGGGGCGGACTGAGGGGTGATGCCGGAAGCGTACATCGCACGCGGCGGGCCCTGCCCGGGCGCGGTCGAGCCCCCTCCCCCGGCCCCGCACAAGCACGGACCCCGCCGCGGCGCTGGTGCGCTGCGACGGGGTCCGATGGTGCGGTGCTTCTTGTGAAGGATCAGGCCGTGGCCGTGTCGGTGGTCGGTGCCGAGGGGGTTTCTTCGGTCCCCTCGACGTCCTCGGCCGGAGGCTGAGCGGCGCGAGCCGCCTGCTCCGCGGCCTGGGCCGACTTCGCGCGTTCGTCCGCGGCGGAGCGGATCGCACGCCACGCGGACTCCGCGGCCTGCTGCTCCGCCTCCTTCTTGCTGCGGCCGGTGCCGGTGCCGTACGAGACGCCTCCGACGCGGGCGGCAGCAGTAAAGGTCTTCTCGTGGTCGGGACCGGTCTCCGAGACCAGGTACTCGGGAACGCCGAGCCCCTCGGTCGCGGTGAGCTCCTGGAGACTGGTCTTCCAGTCCAGGCCGGCACCGAGGTTCGAGGACTTCTCGATCAGCGGGTCGAAGAGCCGGTGGACGAGATCGCCCGCCGCTTCCAGACCCTGGTCGAGATAGACAGCGCCGATCACCGCTTCAAGGGTGTCGGCGAGGATGGACGCCTTGTCCCGGCCTCCCGTGCCTTCTTCACCACGGCCGAGCCGGATGAAGGAGCCGAGTTCGAGGCCGCGGCCCACTTCCGCCAGCGCACGAGAATTGACCACCGCGGCCCGCAACTTGGCCAGCTGGCCTTCGGGCAGGTCGGGGTGGGTGCGGTACAGCGTGTCCGTGACCACGAGCCCCAGCACGGAGTCCCCGAGGAACTCCAGGCGCTCGTTGGTCGGCAGACCGCCGTTCTCGTACGCGTAGGAACGATGGGTCAGCGCACGCACCAGAAGGGCGGACTCGAGCTTGTAGCCGAGCCGCCCTTCCAGAAGCGTGTGGGACGAGGCTGTGTTCTCCGCCTTTTTCTTGGCGTTTGAGTCCGCCTTGGCGTCAGACATCAGACCTCTCACCAGCCGCTCAGACCTCGAGGACCTGGCGCTTGTTATAGGTGCCGCAAGCCGGGCACGCGATGTGCTGCAGCTTGGGCTCGTGGCAGCGCTCGCACGCAACCAGGGTGGGGACCGCAGCCTTCCACTGCGACCGGCGGTGGCGCGTGTTGCTGCGCGACATCTTCCGCTTCGGAACAGCCACGGCTACTTCTCCTGCTTCTCGTCGACGCCAGGTTCGGCGCCGCTCAACTCGTCCTTCTCGCCATCTTCGAGTGAACCGGCGAGTCCCTGCAGTGCCGCCCAACGGATGTCGACGGCGTCATGTTGGTGCTCCGGGTCGTCCGCGAGCCGGGCTCCGCATTCGGAGCACAGGCCCGGGCAGTCGTCCTGGCACACCGGCTGCATCGGCAGTGCGAGCACTACCGCATCACGCAGCACGGGTTCGAGGTCGAACAAGCCGTCCTCGAGGAAGAGCGTGTCCTCGTCGTCCTCGGCGTCGTCGGCCGGCTCCGCCTTGGGGCGGCCCCGGTCATCGGCGTCAGGGTACGAGAACATCTCCTGGAAGTCCGCTTCGAGCACCTGCTCAAGCGGCTCCAGACACCTTACGCACTCCCCCTTGGCCGATGCACGGGCGGTGCCTGTGACAAGCACCCCTTCCATGACCGACTCCAGGCGGAGGTCGAGCTCCACCGGGGCGCCTTCCGGCACTCCGATGACGCCCTGGATCCCGAGATCCTGGGGCGCGTCGATCGTGCGGTTCAGGCGCTGCAGCGCGCCAGGACGCCGCCCCAGCTCGTGTGTGTCGAACACGAGAGGGTTGCGGTGGTCGAGGCGGGCGTTCAGAGCCATTCCTGCTTTCGATCTTCGAACTCATGGGGACGCTGCCCCTGGTGTTCCGCGGGCAGCGTTGATCGCGGACGTACACGCGACCGAAGAGCCAGGATACTGGACCTTTCGCTCACGGCCCAATCCGGTCCGGGCGACCCGCTCCGTCCCCCGGCGCGCGCCCCTCCCGGCCCGGCCGTCAGTGGCCGCCGCGCCCCTGTTCGTAGGCCCTGAGCTGCTCGGCGCTGATCATGCCGGTGTCGAAGAGACTGGTCTCGTCGAGCCCCTGGGCCTGCTGTTCCTGGAGCTGCCCCTGCTGCTGGACGTACGCCTGCTGCTGGTTCTGGTCGTACGCCGCCTGCTGGTCGTAGCCCTGCTGCGGGTAGGCGGCGTACGGGTCGGCCTGCTGGTAGCCGTAGGGGTCCTGCTGCTGGGCGTACTGCTGCTGGTAGCCGTACGGGTCCTGCTGCTGGTGCTGGTAGGCGTACGCCTCCTGCTGCTCGCCGTACGACGGCTGCTGGGCCGGCACCTCGGGGGCCGCCTGGACGGGCTGCTCGGGGACCTCGGCCAGGTCGGCGAGGCCGGCCAGGTAGTCGGAGTCGCTGGTGTGCAGGCCCGGCGTCCCGTCGTCGCCGAAGGGGGTCAGGTCGCCGAGGTCGTCGCTGGCGATCCGGCCGTGCAGCTTCTGCCGGCCGCGGCCGACGGCCTCCAGGGTCTTGGCGAGGACCGCCTCGAAGGCGCCGAGCTTGATGTCGACGTATTCGTCGGCGTTGCGGCGCAGGGTCTCCGGGTCGTGGCTGCGCTCGGGGGCGTCCTCGTCCTCGTACCCCTGCTCGTCGACGCCCGGGCCGGTGCCGAGGAGCTTCTCCCGGCCGCGGCCGACGGAGCCGAGGGTCTTGGTGAGGACGACCTCGAAGTTGGCGAGCTTGGAGTCGACGTAGTCGTCGGCCTCGGCGCGGATGTCCTCGGCCTCCTGACGGGACTCGGCGAGGATCCGGTCACCCTCGTTCTGCGAGCGGCGGGCGACCTCGGTGTCGGAGATCAGGGAGCCACGCTCGGCATGCGCGGTCTCGATGATCCGCTCGGCCTCCTGGCGGGCCTGCTCGACCATCTGCTCGCGGCCGCCGATCAGCTCCTGCGCCTGGGCGAGGGAGCCGGGCAGCGCCTGGCGCACCTCCTCGAGCATCGCGAGCAGGTCGGCGCGGTTGACCACGCACGAGGCCGACATCGGCATGGACCGGGCACTGCCGACCGCGGCCACGATCTCATCGAGCTTCTTCTGCACGTCCACCGTGTGCTCGCCACTCTCTACAGCTGTGATGGAGACGGACGGGTCGACTGTACGACCACTGCCGCCCCGCCCGACACCGGGTGACGCACTGTCAGCCGCTCACTGCTTGCCCAGTCGCTCCGTGAGCTGTTCCAGAACCAACGGCGGCACGAGGTGGCTGATGTCGCCGCCCCACTGCGCGACTTCCTTGACCAGGGAGGAGGACAGGAAGCTGTAGGTCGGGCTGGTGGGGATGAAGAGGGTCTCGACACCCGAGAGGCCGTTGTTCATCTGGGCCATCTGGAGTTCGTAGTCGAAGTCGCTGACCGCGCGCAGGCCCTTCACGATGGCCGGGATGTCGCGCTGCTTGCAGTAGTCGACGAGGAGGCCGTGGTAGGCCTCGACCTGGACGTTGCCGAACTCGGCCGTGACCTCGCGGATCAGCTCGATCCGCTCGTCGACCGTGAACAGGCCCTTCTTCGACTGGTTGATCATCACCACGACATGTACGACGTCGTACAGCGGCGAGGCGCGGGCGATGATGTCGAGGTGTCCGTTGGTGATGGGGTCGAATGACCCCGGACAGACGGCGCGGCGCAACAGTGGTCCCTCGCTCTCCGGTCCGGTCATCGTGCGTCTTCGCACGTAGAGGCGGCGCGACCGTACCAAAACGTGCCCTCGCCGTATCGACGGGCCCTGACGGCTTCGAAACCGTCCGGCCACACGAATTCGCCGCCTCTGGTGCTGCGCTCCACGGTGACGAGCGCATCCTCCGTGAGCCAGCCCCCGGTCCGGAGTGTGAGCAGGATCTCGCGAAGATCGTCGTCCGGGACCACGTACGGAGGGTCGAGGAAGACCAGGTCGTAGGGTTCCGCGGGCGGCGCCGTACGGACGATCTGCTCCGCTTTGCCCGCTCTGACCTCGGCGCCCGGCAGGCCCAGTGTCGTCACGTTCTCGCGGATGATCCGGGCCGCGCGGGCGTCGGCCTCGACGAGGAGGGTGTGTCCGGCGCCGCGGCTGAGCGCCTCCAGCCCGACGGCGCCCGACCCCGCGTACAGGTCGAGGACGCGCTCGCCGCCCAGCGGGCCGCCGAGCAGGGACTGCCAGGTGGAGAAGAGGCCCTCGCGCGCCCGGTCGGAGGTGGGGCGGGTGCCGGTGCCCGGCGGGACGGCCAGACGGCGTCCGCCGGCCCGGCCGGCGATCACGCGGGTCATGAGGGTCCTTTGCGCTGAGGGTGAGTCGGTCGTTCCCAGTCTCTCAGCCGACGGCCGGTCACCGCGGTCAGCCCTTGTCCAGGTACTGCTCGCGTTCCTCGTCGAGCAGGGCGTCCAGAGCGGTGCGCAGTCCGGGCAGGCCGGTCAGCTCGGGGTCCGCGGCGACGACCGCGGTGGCCTCCTCGCGGGCCTCCGCGATGATCTCCTCGTCCTCGATGACGGCGAGCATGCGCAGGGAGGAGCGGACTCCGGACTGGGCCTGGCCGAGTACGTCGCCCTCGCGGCGCTGTTCGAGGTCGATGCGGGAGAGTTCGAAGCCGTCCAGCGTGGAGGCCACCGCGTTCAGCCGCTGGCGGGCCGGGCTCGCCTCGGGCATCTCGGAGACGAGCAGGCACAGCCCGGCCGCCGAGCCGCGGCCGACGCGGCCCCGCAGCTGGTGGAGCTGGGAGACACCGAAGCGGTCGGCGTCCATGATCACCATGGCGGTGGCGTTCGGTACGTTCACCCCGACCTCGATGACTGTCGTCGCGACGAGGACGTCCGTCTCGCCGGCGGCGAAGCGGCGCATCACGGCGTCCTTGTCGTCGGGGTGCATCCGGCCGTGCAGAACCTCGATCCGGAGCCCCTGGAGGGGTCCCTTGGCGAGCTGGGCGGCGATGTCCAGGACGGCCAGCGGAGGACGCTTCTCCGCGTCGTCCTCGGGTGAGGCCTTCTTCCTGCCCTTCTTCGGGTCGTCGTCCTCGTCGCCGATGCGCGGGCAGACCACGTACGCCTGATGGCCGTTCTCCACTTCCTCGCGCACGCGCTCCCACGCGCGGGCGAGGAAGTGCGGCTTGTCGGCGGCGGGGACGACATGGCTGGCGATCGGGGAACGGCCTGCGGGCAGCTGGTCGAGCACGGAGGTCTCCAGGTCCCCGAAGACCGTCATCGCCACCGTGCGCGGGATGGGGGTGGCGGTCATGACCAGAAGGTGCGGGGGCTGCTTGCCCTTGCCGCGCAGGGCGTCGCGCTGCTCGACGCCGAAGCGGTGCTGTTCGTCGACCACGACCAGGCCCAGGTCGTGGAACTGGACCTTGTCCTCGATCAGCGCGTGCGTGCCGATGACGATCCCGGCCTCGCCGGTGACCAGGTCGAGCAAGGCCTTGCGGCGGCCCGCCGCGCCCATGGAGCCGGTGAGCAGGACGACCTTCGTCGAGTGCTCCACCCCGCCGAGCATGCCGCCCTCGGCCAGCTCGCCCATCATCTCGGTGATGGACCGGTGATGCTGCTGGGCGAGCACCTCGGTGGGCGCGAGCATCGCGGCCTGCCCCCCGGCGTCGACGACGGCGAGCATGGCGCGCAGGGCGACCATCGTCTTCCCGCTGCCGACCTCCCCCTGGAGCAGCCGGTGCATCGGGTGCTCGGTGGCGAGGCCGTCGAAGATCTCCTTGGACACCTTCTGCTGGCCCTCCGTGAGGGTGAAGGGCAGTTTGGCGTCGAAGGCGGTGAGCAGGCCGTCCGGTGCGGGGACGCGCGCCACGGCGGGGAGTTGGGCGTCGGCGTGGCGGCGGCGGGCGAGGGCGACCTGGAGGACGAACGCCTCGTCCCACTTGAGGCGGGCGCGGGCGTCGTCGATGTCCGCCTTGGTGTGCGGGCGGTGGATCTTGAGGAGGGCTTCCGGGAGGGTGACCAGGCCGCGGCCCTCGCGCAGCGAGTCCGTGAGGGGGTCGACGGCATCCTGGGCGCTCGGCAGCACCGTCTGGAGGGATTTGGCGATCTTCCAGGACTCCAGCTTGGCGGTGGCCGGGTAGATCGGGATGAGGGCGCCGGCCCAGCTGTCGACGCTCTCCACGGCCTCGTCGCCGTCCCCGGTGAGCAGTTCGTACGCCGGGTGGGCGAGCTGGAGGCGGCGGTTGAAGACGGAGACCTTGCCGGAGAACATCGCGCGGGTGCCGGGCAGTAGCTCCTTGTGCGGCTTGTGCACGCCGTGGCCGAAGAAGACCAGTTGGAGGCGGCCGCTGCCGTCCGTGATGGTCACTTCGAGGCGCTGGCCCTTGCCGCGGGGCGCCTTGGAGGAGGCGAAGGTGTGCAGGCGCGCGTCGGCGACCTGGGCGACCACGGTCACGTGCTCGTCCAGCGGCAGGTCGGCGAGGTGGGTGAGCTGGCCCCGCTCCTCGTATCTGCGCGGGTAGTGGTGCAGCAGATCGCCGACGGTGTGCAGGCCGAGGTGCTCGGCCATCACCTTCGCGGTGGCGGCACCGAGCGCCTTTTTCAGTGGTTCATCGAGCACGGGCACGAGATCCATTGCACACCACACCTCTGACATTGCCGTATACGTCCTGGAAATCCGCTGGTCAGGCGGCTCGTTCCGGGCCTAGGATGACGCGCTCCGGCCCTCTTCGCGGTCACCGTCCCCCGGGACCGCCCGACCCCGCGCCGTCGCACGTCCCCCCACCGGCGCAGCGACGATGGACTCCCAGACCTCACAGCCCTCACCGGCCTCCCCGTCACCTCACACGTTCCAGGTCGACCTGCGCGGTCTGGTCGACCTGCTCTCCCATCACCTGTACTCCAGCCCCAAGGTCTATCTGCGCGAGCTGCTGCAGAACGCGGTGGACGCGATCACCGCGCGCCGCGCCGAGCAGCCGGACGCGCCCGCCACGGTGCGGCTGCACGCCGAGGGCGGCGCCCTGCGCGTGGAGGACTCGGGCATCGGGCTCACGGAGTCCGACGTGCACAGTCTGCTCGCGACGATCGGCCGCAGCTCCAAGCGCGACGACGGCCTGGAGTCGGCCCGTTCGGACTTCCTCGGCCAGTTCGGGATCGGGCTGCTGGCCTGCTTCGTCGTGGCCGAGCGCATCCGGGTGGTCAGCCGCAGCGCGCGGACGCCCGACGCGGCGCCGGTCGAGTGGACGGCGGCGGACGACGGCTCGTACACCGTGCGGACGCTGCCGCACTCCGCGCGACCCGAACCGGGCACCACCGTGCACCTGGTGGCGCGCGCCGGGGCCGCCGAGTGGCTGAGCCCCGAGCGGGTCAGGTCGCTGGCCCGGGACTTCGGGGCGCTGCTGCCGTACGACGTGCGGGTGGGCGAGGAGGCGATCGCGGATCTCCCCGCGCCCTGGGACCGCTCCTATCCGAGCCCCGCCACCCGCCGCGTGGCACTGGCCCGGCACTGTCACGACCTGTTCGGGTTCACTCCGCTGGACTCGATCGACCTGGACGTGCCGCTCGCCGGGATCCGGGGTGTGGCCTATGTGCTGCCGTCGGCGGTCAGCCCCGCCCAGCGGGCGAGTCACCGGGTGCACCTGAAGGGCATGCTGCTCACCGAGCGGGCCGAACAGCTGCTGCCCGACTGGGCGTTCTTCGTGCGCTGTGTCCTCGACACGGACAGTCTGCGGCCCACCGCCTCACGCGAGTCGCTGTACGAGGACGAGACGCTCGCGGCCGTACGGGAGGCGCTGGGCGAGCGCATCCGGTCCTGGCTGACCGGGCTCGCGGCGGGCGATCCGGAGCGGCTGGCCGCGTTCCTCTCGGTGCACCACCTCGGGGTGAAGTCGCTGGCGCGGCACGACCCGGAGATGCTGCGCACGATGCTGCCGTGGCTGCCGTTCGAGACGACCGACGGACGGCTGTCCCTGGAGGAGTTCGCGCAGCGGCACCCGGTGGTGCACTTCACGCGGACGGTGGAGGAGTACCGGCAGGTCGCGCCGATCGCCTCCGCGCAGGGCGTCGGGGTCGTCAACGGCGGTTACACGTACGACAGCGAACTGGTCGAAGCGCTGCCGTCGGTGCGTCCGGGCACGGTCGTCTCGGAGCTGGACGCGGACACCGTGACCGCGCACCTGGACGGGGTGGACCCGGCCGAGGAGCTGGCGCTGTCGGCGTTCCTGGCGGCCGCCCGGGCCCGGCTCGACCCGCTGGGCTGCGACGTCGTCCTGCGGGCCTTCCATCCGCTGTCGGTGCCCGCCCTGCACCTGGACGACCGGGCCGCCCGGCACGAGCAGGCCCGCGCGGACGCCGAGGAGCAGGCCGACGACCTGTGGGCCGGCATCCTCGGCTCGCTGCGCGGCAGCGCCCCGCGCGCGCGGCTGGTCCTCAACCATCTCAACCCGCTGATCCGGCGCATCAGTTCGCTCGACGAGCCGGACCTGATCGGCACCGCCACGGAGTCGCTCTACGGGCAGGCCCTGCTGATGGCCCAGCGCCCGTTGCGGCCGGCGGACTCCGCGCTCCTGAACCGCGCCTTCATCGGCCTCCTGGAGTGGGCCACGCACACCGACCCCGGAAAGGACGACCGCCGATGAACCCGGCCATGGACTTCGACACACTGCGCCGGGCGATGGCGGACAACTACGGTCAGCCGGAGGGCCCCGCCCGCAACGCGCGCGCGGAGCACCTGCTCGTGGAGGCCGAGAAGCTGGGCATCCCGCTCGCCGTGATCGAGGCGCTCGGACACCAGCTGAAGGTCTACAACTACAGCTCGGAGAAGGGCAAGATGTTCGTGCCCTTCGCGCGCCTGCTGCGCATGTGGGACGAGCGCCCCGAGGACTTCGACGAGTACGAGATCCACTCCCTGCACTGGGTCTTCAAGTGGATGTCGGCGGGCATGCTCGACCAGCCGCACGTCCCGCTCGCCTCCATAGAGAAGTGGCTCGGCGAGATGGAGCACCGCTACCGCCTCGCCGGCCACTCCGAACGGGCGGTGCGCAGCGCGGAGTTCAGTGTCGCCGCGCACCTGGGCGATCTGGCGCGCGCCGAACGGGCGTACGGTGCCTGGCTCGCCGCCGACCGCGACACGATGGCCGACTGCCACGCGTGCGAGCTGCACGGGCAGGGGTGGTGGCAGTCGGTGCGCGGCGCCGACGGCGAGGCGCTGGAGTTGTGGGCGCCGGTGCTGGAGGGCGAGTACGGCTGCGCCCACGAGCCGCACACGGTGCTCGCGTCGTCCCTGTTGCCGCTGCTGCGTCTCGGGCGGGTCGAGGAGGCGCGCGCCCACCATCTGCGGGGTTTCCGGCTGGTGCGCGCCATGGAGAGCATGCGGAGCGCGTACGCGGACCACGTGGAGTTCTGTGCCGTCACCGGCAACGAGGCGCGCGCCCTGGAGCTCCTCGCGGAGCGTCCGGCCTACTTCACGGACTCCGGGGACCCCCGCAGCAAGCTGGAATTCATGGCGGTGGTGGCGCTCCTGATGGACCGCCTGACCGCTCTGGGGCTCGGGGAGCAGACGGTTCCCGGGCCCGCCGGACGGGTCTGGACGGCGGCGGAACTCGCCGTGCACGCGCGCGGGGAGGCGCTCGCGCTGGCCTCTCGATTCGACGCCCGCAACGGCACGTCGTACGTGAGTGAGCGGGCCGGCGCGCGGATGGACCGGCCGGTGCTCGTCGACCGGCTGCCGCTGGGCGTCCGGTCCGTGCGCACCGCCCGCGCCGGCCAGGGGGCGCCGATCGAGGCGCACACTCCCCCGCCGGACGCCCAGGGAGTCGCGCCGTCCGCCGGGAGCAACGGGGACGCGGCACCCGGCGGGAGCGCGGCGACCGGGCTGGACGCCCTGCTCGCCGAGGCCCGGGGGCTGGCCGCGCGCCGGAGTCCGGACGCCGTGGAGGCGTGGGAGGCGGTCTCGCGGGCCGCCGAGGGGCATGAGCTGGACGTCCACGACCGTGCGGCGATCGCCGATCACGCGGCGATGGGGCGGGGCCCGCAGGGCATCGACCTGTTCCTGCGGGCGGCCGAGCTGTACGCGGAGGCGGGTGACCCCGGCGAGGCGCTCGCGGCGCGCTCCCGTGCCGCGTACGTGCGGGCGTTGACCGGTGGCTCCGAGGAGTCCCTGGCCGACTGCGCCGAGCTGCGCGAGCAGGTCCTCGCCCTGTTCGCGCGGGGCGGCACCGGTGTGGCGCAGACGGCGTCGGTGCTGGTGGGCCGGGCGCGGACGCTGATGCACCGGGTGGAGGAGGCGGAGTCCGCGCAGGACAGCGCCCCGCCCGGCGGTCCGGATCCACTGGACGAGGTCATGGCCGTCGCGGAGGCGGCCGCGCGGGAACTGCTGGCCTTGGTGGAGCCGCACGGCGCCGACGACCCGGCCGTGGCTTCGCGCGGCGCGGAGGCCCACGCGATGCTCGGGGAGCTGGCGGCGCGTGCCGGGGACGGCGAGGCGGCGGCCGCGGCGCTCACGCTGGCCGTCGACGGGTTCGTGGCGGCCGGGCTGCCGTGGTTCGCGGTGGAGTACGACTCCCGGCTCGCCGGGATCGCCCTGCACCTGGGCGACCCGGAGCTGGCGGAGCGGTCGGCGCGGGCCGCCCTGGAGCACGGAGGGTCCCACCTGGAGCCGGCGGGCCAGGCGCAGTTGCAGCTGCGGCTGGCGGAGATCCTGGCGGCGACCGGGCAGGTGGGCCCCGCCGCGGAGCACGCCCTGGAGGCGGCGCACTGGGCCGACGAGGCGGGTGAGGCCTGCACGCTCGGTGCCTGGGCGCGTCATCAGCTCGGCGGGTTCCTGCTCCGTCAGGGGCGGTGGGCGGAGGCCGCCGAGATCCTGGAGTCGGCGCTGCCCGATCTGACGGCCGAGATGCACGGCGACGGCGCGATCGTGCAGACGCGCTGGTGGCTCGGCGACTGTCTGACCGAGCTGGGCGAGCACCGCGGGGCGGCCGAGCACTGGCTGCGGGCCGCGGACATCGCCCGGCACTGGCCCGAGCAGCGGGACCACGCGATGCTCGCGCATCTCGCCGCCGAGGCCCTCGGACGCGCCGGGCTGACCGCCGAGGCGGACCGGGCGTATGCCCGGGCAGGCGACCTGTGGCGCGAGCTGGGCAACGTGGACGGGCTGGTCCGGTCGCTGCGGGCGCGCGCGTGGGCCGCGGCCCGCAGCGACGAAACCCTCGACGGAGCGCGGGAGTTGATGGAAGCGGCGCTGCGCGCGTGTGCGGCGGCGGTGGAGGGCCCGGCGCAGGCCGCCGGCTCGCCGGGCACGGCGCCCGGTGGCGGAGCGGACGCTGGGGAGGCGGAGGAGGCGCGGCGCGGGATGGTCGCCGAACTCGGCCACACGCACCGCCAGTTCGGGGACCTGGTGGCCCGTTCCGTCCCGGACGACGAGGAAGAGGCCCTCGCGTGGGCCGCGTTCGAGGAGTCCCTCGGTCATCTCACTCGCGCCATCGCCGTGTTCGCCTCCCTCGGGGACGACGTGCTCGACGCCCGTACCGGCGCCGAACTGGCCGCCGGCCGGCTGGAGGCGGACCTGGGCCGGCACGAGGCCGCGGCGGCCCGCGCGCGTGCGGTGCTCGACGCCTGCCCCCGCCTGGACGGAGACGTCGCCGAGGCCCGCCGCGCGGAGGCCGGGCGGATGCTGGAACGCGTGGAGAGGCCGGAGAAGGCCTGAGCCGGCCGGACGCCGATGCCGGTTCCGCGCGGGACCGGCATACGCCCGGCAGGCCCGCGCCGGCCTGTCCCGTCGCCCGTGCGGACGGCGTCCGGAGGAGACGAACCGGTGCGCCGCCCTGATGCCCGGCCTCGGCGGCTCCTCGGCGGGCACGCGGGCGGCCGGTCTCAGGACTCCGCGCCGTCCGCCCCCGCGGCGGGCCCCCCGGGGCGGGGTCAGGCCGCCGGGCCCCGCGTCCCTCCGGTGCCCCCGGTGCCCCCGGTGTCACCCTGCCGGATCGTCTCCGCCGCCTGGCGGAGTTCGTCGAGCACGGTCCGTACGGCCTTGCGGGCCGCGCGTTCGGGGCGGTGGAGGACGTCGATGCGCCGGACGGCGTGGACGCCTGCGAGGGGTCGCAGGACCACGGCGGGATGCGGGCGGGTGGTCCAGCGGGGCATCAGGGCGAGCCCGCCGCCCGCGGCGACCGCCTCCGCGACGACCGCGAACTCGTTGATGCGGTGGACGATGTCGAGCCGCCGGTTCGCGGCGGTCGCGATCGCCTCGATGGTGGCCATCAGCGGGAAGCCGTCGTGCACGGTGATCCAGGGGCGGCCCGCGACGTCCTCCGGGGTGAGGTGCTCCCGGCGGGCCAGCGGATCGTCGGCCGGCAGGGCGACGTCGAGCGGTTCGCGCAGCAGTGTCGTCGTGGTGACCGTGCGCGGCCAGGGCGCCGCCTGGCCGAGATGGTGGGCGAGGACCAGGTCGTAGTCGCGCGTGAGCCGGGGGAACCGGTCCTGGGCGACGTCCTCGTCGGCGAGCGAGAGCCGCGGCGCCCCAGGCGTCCGGCCGCGCAGCAGCACCGGGAAGAACGTGGAGGCGGCGCTGTGGAAGGCAGCCACGGACACCTGGCCGGCCGGCTCGTCCACGAAGTCGTCGACGGTGTGCCGGGCGCGGGCCAGCGCGGTCTCCACCTCGATCGCCGCACCGGCCAGCGCACGCCCCGCCTCCGTGAGCACCAGCCGCCGTCCGTCCCGCTCGGTGAGCGGAACCGGCAGGGCGCGCTGGAGCAGCCGCAGGTGCTGGGAGATGGCCGAGGGGGTCATCAACAGCGCCTCGGCCACGGCGGTGACACTGCCCAGCTCCCCGAGTTCCCGCAGGATCCGCAGCTGTCGCTCGTTCATCCGGGCATCGTAGTTGTAGTGATGCTTCAAGGTTCTTGAAGAAGGTGACTCTGTGCTTCAGCGTCAGCCTGCGGGAGCGTGTGGGCGTGTCCCGAGTCCGCAGCACCGACGCGGTGCTCCTCCTTGTCGCCGCCGTCTGGGGTTCCAGCTATCTGGCCGCGAAGACCGCCACCTCGGCGCTCCCCGTCCTGCTCGTCCTGTTCGCGCGCTACGGCATCTCCGCCGCCGCCTGTGTCCTCCTCGTCGGCCTCGGGAAGGGGGCGGGCCGCTGCACACGGGACGAGCTGCGGCTCGGTTCGGTGCTGGGGGTCACGCAGGCCGCGATCCTGGTCCTGGAGACCTACGGCGTCGCCCACACCAGCGCGGCGAACGCGGGCCTGATCATCAGCCTCACCGTGGTGCTCACCCCGTTCCTCGACCGTTCGGCGGGGGCGCCGGGACTGCCCCCGCGCTACTTCGCCGCGACCGGCCTGTGCCTCCTGGCCGTCGGGCTGCTGGTGTCGGGCAACGGCTTCCACGAGCCGCGCGTGGGCGACCTGTTGATGCTCGCGGCCGCGCTGGTCCGCGCCGCCCACGTGGCCCTCGTGGGACGGCTCACCGCCCGTCGGCCGGTAAGGCCCTTGCAGATCACGGCCGTTCAGACGGTCGTCGGCACCGTCCTGTTCCTGGTGCCCGTCGCGGGCAGTCTGCCGCGGCTCGGCGGGGTCGGCGTGGCGGGCTGGGCTCAGCTGCTCTATCTCGCCCTGTTCTGCAGCGTGTTCGCGTTCCTCGCCCAGACGTGGGCGGTGCAGCGCGGCTCCGCCAGCCGTGCCAGTCTGCTGCTGGGCACGGAGCCGGTGTGGGCCGTCGCCGTCGGCATCGGGCTGGGCGGCGAACACCTCACGGTGCTCACCGCTCTCGGTGCCGTACTCATGGTCGCGGGAACCTACTGGGGGCAGGCCGTCGAACGCGACTTCAGAGCCTCCGCGCCGCCGGAGGTACCCGGCCCGAGGACGACGGAACCGACGGCCGTGTGACCGGTCCGGCGGCCGTCCCGGCGCCGGCTACTCGACCCCGATGAGCAGCAGCGCGCCCTGCCGCCCGCCGCGGTACACCACGGTGTCCACGGCCAGGTAGGCCTCCCGCACCCGGGCCTCGAGGCGGGTGGCGACGGCGTCGGGGGTCTCGTCGCCGAGAACCAGGGTGACCATTTCGCCGCCGGCGGCGAGCATGCGGTCGAGGACGGTCTCCGCCGTGGTCGTGACGTCGGCGCCGATGACGGCGACGTCGCCGTCGATGAGGCCGAGGACGTCCCCGGCCTGACAGATCCCGGCCATGGTCCAGGACTGCCGTTCGGCGACGGCGACTTCGGCGTAGCGGGTGGCTCCCGCGGCCGAGGTCATGGCGACGACGTCCTCGTCGAAGCGGCGTTCCGGCTCGTGCACGGCGAGCGCCGCGATGCCCTGCACGGCGGAGCGGGTGGGGATGAGCGCGACCCGGACACCCTCGGTGCGGGCCTGTTCGGCGGCGGCCGCGGCGGTGTGGCGCAGGTCGGCGTCGTTGGGCAGCAGCACCACCTCGAGCGCGTGGGCCCGTCGTACGGCCTGGACGAGTTCGCCGCTGGCCGGGGGCTCCCCGGGCCGGGCCAGCACGGTCGTCGCCCCGGCCTCCGCGTACAGCCCGGCCAGACCCTCGCCGGGCACGACGGCCACGACGGCGCGCTGCGCCCGTTCCCTGGGCGGACGTCCCGCTCCCCCGGCGTGGACGTCTCCGAGCCCGAAATGGGTGATGCGGATGCGGTGGGGGCGCCCCGCCTCGACGCCCGCCTCGACGGCGGCACCGGCGTCGTCCACGTGCACGTGGACGTTCCACAGCCCGTCGCCGCCGACCACCACGAGGGAGTCGCCGAGTCCGTCGAGCCGCTCGCGCAAGCGGTCCACGGCGGCGTCCCGTGCCTCCAGGAGGTAGATCACCTCGAAGGCGGGACCGCTCTCCCCGGCCGCTCCGTCACCGCAGGCCTCGGTCTCGGCGCCGTCCGTCCCGTCCGGCGTTCCGTCCGGCGTCCCGTCGGCGTGCGGCGGGAGGGCGGCGGACCCGGTGGCCTGCTGCCTCGGCGCCTCGCCCGTGAACGTCTGCACCAGCGCCGACAGGAGCGCCACCAGGCCCCGCCCGCCGGCGTCGACCACTCCGGCCCGCTCCAGCACCGCCAGCTGCCGGGTCGTCGCGGCCAGCGCGACGCCGGCGCCCTCGTAGGCCGCCCGTGCGACGCTGCCGCAGTCCCCCTCGGCGCCGGCGGCCGCCTCGGCGGCGGCCGTCGCGACGGTGAGGACCGTTCCCTCCACGGGGTGGGCGACGGCCTGGCGTGCCGACTCGGCCGCGTGCCGCAGGGCCAGCCGCAGGCCCGGGCCGTCGGTGTGGGCGCTCTCACCGTCGGCCGCGAGGACCTGTGCCATGCCCCGCAGCAGCTGCGCCAGGATGGTCCCGGAGTTGCCCCGGGCGCCGATCAGGGCTCCGTGCGCCATCGCCCGTACGGCGTCGGCCAGGGGCGGGGGCGCCGACGCGGCGGCCATCGCGTGGCCCGCGAACACCGCCTCGACCGCGGCGGCGGCCGACTCCAGGGTCAGATACAGGTTGGTGCCGGTGTCCCCGTCGGCCACCGGGTAGACGTTGATCGCGTCGATCTCCTCGCGCGCGCGACCGAGGGCCTCCAGCGCGAGCCCGCACCAGGTACGCACCGCGAGAGCATCGAATGTCTGCGGTCCCTGCGGCACCTGCGCCTCCTTGAGCGGCTGGACGTGGGTCGCAGCGTAGTCCCAGCAAGGGTTACTGCCGGTAGCGGGCCCTGTGAGGGGTGGGCGGGAGGTCGGCCGGGCCATGGTAGTTTCGTTCTCCGGACGCAGTCGTTGTATGCTGCTCCAGTTGCCCGATCCACTCGGGCCATCCCCCTGGCACCGCCACTCAGATCCTAGATCTTGATTCCGGCATGCAGGGATCAACCGTAAGTGCATCTGAAGTCTTTGGAGTGACCCGTGGCTGCCAACTGCGATGTCTGCGGCAAGGGGCCGAGCTTCGGCAACAACATCTCGCACTCGCACCGTCGTACGTCCCGTCGCTGGAACCCGAACATCCAGCGCGTCCGTACCGTTGTGAGCGGGACGCCGAAGCGCGTGAACGCTTGCACCTCGTGCATCAAGGCCGGCAAGGTCACGCGCTGACAACCGCCAGCGCGCGGCCACTGCTGGTTCGCTTGCACTGAACCCGTCCACCTTTCCGGTGGGCGGGTTTCTTGCTGTCCGGGACCGCCGGCATCCGCCGGCATCCGGACGGCCCGGGATGCCCCTACGCCGTACATCCCGGTACGCGGAGGTGCGGCGCACGCCCTCGGGCGCACACCGCACGGACTCCGCCACCCGCTCTCAGGACTCGATGTCCCCGAAGTGGTCCCAGCCGCCCTTGCTCGTCCAGGGGGCGCCGTCCACGGTGACCTGGGGAAGAGCCGACGGGTTGAGGACCTCGCCGATCACCTTCCAGCGCGCGGGCAGCTTCACGTCCGGCGGGAACGTCGCGACGATCGCGTGGTCCTCTCCGCCGCTCAGCACCCACTGGATGGGGTCGACGCCGACGGCCTGCCCGATGTCGTTCATCTGCGACGGCACGTCGATGTCCCCGGAACGGACGTCGATGCGCACCTTGCTCGCCTCGGCGATGTGCCCGAGGTCCGCGATCAGACCGTCGCTCACGTCCGTCATCGAGGTCGCGCCGAGTCCGGCGGCCGCGGGGCCCGCGTGGTACGGCGGTTCGGGGCGGCGGTGGGCCTCCACGAACGCGCGCGGCGAGCGGAACCCGCGGGAGAGCACCGCGAAGCCGGCCGCGGACCAGCCCAGCCAGCCCGTCACCGCCACGACGTCACCGGGCTGGGCGCCACCCCGGGTGACCGGCTCGTGGTTGCGCAGATCACCGAGCGCGGTGATCGCGACGGTGATGGTCTCGCCCCGTACGACATCGCCGCCGACCACGGCCGCCCCCGCGACCTGGCACTCGTCGCGCAGCCCGTCCATCAGCTCGGACGGCCAGGTGGCCGGGAGTTCGGCGGGCACGACCAGGCCGAGCAGCAGCGCGGTCGGCACGGCTCCCATCGCGGCGATGTCCGCGAGGTTCTGCGCGGCGGCCTTGCGGCCGACGTCGTACGCCGTGGACCAGTCGCGGCGGAAGTGCCGTCCCTCCAGGAGGATGTCGGTGCTCGCCACGACCCTGCGGTCCGGCGCTGCCACCACCGCGGCGTCGTCGCCGGGGCCGACCCGGACCGCCGGGGTGGTGGTGAGACGCGAGGTGAGCTCTCGGATGAGCCCGAACTCCCCCAACTCGCCCACGGTGCCCTTCATGATCGTCCTGCTCCCTCTGTCGCTGCTCGTGCCCGGTCGCGAGCGGTGTCCGTACTCGGTACGGTCGAGTTGACCGTCAACTTGTGCCGTCCCTGCACCCCGGCGCGCAAGCCCCAGTCACCGCGGGTCTCCCCGCGGCGTGCGGCAACGCGATACCGTGGCGTTCCTTTTCCCCACATGATCCTCGTGGCCGCCCTGGAGGTTCCGTGGTACAGGCGTACATCCTGATCCAGACGGAGGTCGGCAAAGCGTCGACCGTCGCCGAGACGATCAGCAAGATTTCGGGGGTGATCCAGGCCGAGGACGTGACAGGACCGTACGACGTGATCGTGCGGGCCCAGGCCGAGACCGTGGACGAACTCGGCCGCATGGTGGTCGCCAAGGTCCAGCAAGTGGACGGCATCACCCGCACCCTGACCTGCCCGGTCGTTCACCTGTAGCCCCCGTCTACCCTTGGCCGGTGAACTTCTTCCGTCACCGGCACGCCGCTCTCCTCGGGCTGCCCGTCATCGCGGTTCTGACCGCGATCGCGGGCTGCTCCTCAGCAGACGACAACGCGTCCGCCGCGGTTCCGAACCCGGGGCGGAAGGCCACCGGGTTGTGCCAGAACCTGGACAAGGCGCTGCCGCGGACGTTGGACGGCCGCAGCCGTGAGGACCCGGAGCCCCGGTCCGCGCTGACCGCGGGCTGGGGAAGCCCGGCGACGGCGATCATACTGCGCTGCGGTGTCGAACGGCCGCCGAAGATGACCGACCCGAAGGTAGCCTCGGGCAACGACCCGAAGGCGGTCGGCGGCGGTGTGAACGGCGTCGACTGGCTGATGGAGAAGCAGGACGACGGGTCCACCCGTCTCACCACCGCCCTGCGCACGACGTACGTCGAGGTCACGGTCCCGAAGGGCGACGACGTCTCGGGCGTACTGGTCGGGCTCGCGGCCTGCGTCAAGAAGGCGATCCCCGTGGGGATCGCCGACTGACACCGCGGTTCCGCGCAGGGCTCAGCGCAGGCCCGTCGAGCGGCGCAGCGCCGCCTGGACGAGGCGGTCGACCAGCTCCGCGTAGCCCACGCCCGTCTCCTGCCACATGCGCGGGTACATGGAGATCGGCGTGAAGCCGGGCATCGTGTTGATCTCGTTGATCACGAACTCGCCGTCCTCGGTGAGGAAGAAGTCCGCGCGGACCAGGCCCTCGCAGGAGGCGGCGTCGAAGGCCTCGACGGCGAGCCGGCGGACCTCGGCGGTCTGCTCCTCGGTGAGCGGCGCGGGCACGATCCCGTCGGCCGAGTCGATGTACTTGGCCTCGAAGTCGTAGAAGGAGTGCGACTGCACGGGCGGGATCTCGGCGGGGACCGAGGCGCGCGGGCCGTCCTCGAACTCCAGGACACCGCACTCGATCTCGCGGCCGCGCAGCAGCGCCTCCACGATGATCTTCGGGTCGTGCCGCTGGGCCTCCTCGATCGCCTCGTCGAGGCCGGCGAGGTCGTCGACCTTGGTGATGCCGAACGAGGATCCCGCGCGCGCGGGCTTCACGAACAGCGGCCAGCCGTGCTCACCCGCGAAGTCGACGATCTTCTTGCGGGCGGCGGACTCGTCCTGCTGCCACTCGCGGGGCCGGATCACCACGTAGGGGCCCACCTTGAGGCCGAACGAGGTGAACACCCGCTTCATGTAGTCCTTGTCCTGGCCGACGGCCGAGGCGAGCACACCCGAGCCGACGTAGGGGACGCCGGACAGCTCCAGGAGGCCCTGCAGGGTGCCGTCCTCGCCGTACGGGCCGTGCAGCACCGGGAAGACGACGTCGACCTCGCCGAGCGCCTTGGGGACCGAACCGGGTTCGCTGTAGACGACCTCGCGGTTGGACGGGTCCACGGGGAGCACCACGCCGCCCTCGGTGGACTCGGCGAGCTGCTCGACGCTCGGCTGCTTCCGGTCGACGATCGCCATGCGCTCCGGGTCGTCCGCGGTGAGCGCCCACCGGCCGTCCTGGGTGATGCCGATCGGCAGGACGTCGTACTTGGCACGGTCGATGGCGCTGAGGACGGCGCCGGCCGTGACCACGGAGATCCCGTGTTCGGAGCTGCGGCCGCCGAAGACGACAGCCACGCGCGGCTTGCGACGCGGCTGCTCAGGGCTCTGGGTGAGGTTCTCGGTGCTCATATCGGGTTGAGAGTACCCGGTGGTCGTGCGGTGAGTCAGCGCCCCACGACGGCCGTTGCTGAGCGTCGTACCGGCCGTTGCGGAGCGTCGCCCACCCGGCGGTGTGCCGGGGCCCGTTCAGCGCCGTTCGGGCTTGGCGCTGCGGGACATCAGCTCCTTGAGGGCGACCACCGGAGGCTTGCCCTCGTGGACGATGCCGACCACGGTCTCCGTGATGGGCATGTCGACGCCGTGGCGGCGCGCCAGATCCAGCACGGACTCACAGGACTTGACGCCCTCGGCGGTCTGCCGGGTGATCGCGATGGTCTCCTGCAGCGTCATGCCCCGGCCGAGGTTGAGGCCGAAGGTGTGGTTGCGGGAGAGCGGCGAGGAGCAGGTCGCGGCGAGGTCCCCGAGGCCCGCGAGGCCGGAGAACGTCATCGGGTCGGCGCCCATGACGAGTCCGAGGCGGGTCGTCTCGGCGAGACCGCGGGTGATGAGCGAGCCCTTGGCGTTGTCGCCGAGTCCCATGCCGTCGGCGATGCCGACCGCGAGGCCGATCACGTTCTTCACGGCGCCGCCGAGTTCGCAGCCCACGACGTCCGTGATCGTGTACGGGCGGAAGTACGGCGTGTGGCAGGCGGCCTGCAGCCGGCGGGCCACCGACTCGTCGGCGCAGGCGACGACCGCCGCGGCGGGCATCCGCTGGGCGATCTCCTTGGCGAGGTTGGGTCCGGAGACGACGGCGACGCGGTCGGCGGGGACCTTGGCGACCTCTTCGATGACCTCGCTCATCCGCTTCACCGTGCCGAGTTCGACGCCCTTCATCAGGGAGACGAGCACGGTGCCGGGGGCGAGCAGCGGCACCCACTCGGCGAGGTTGGCGCGCAGGGTCTGGGACGGCACGGCGAGCACGGTGAAGTCGGCGTCGCGCGCCGCCTCCGCGGGGTCGGCGGTGGCCCGCAGGTTCTCCGGGAGTTCGATGCCCGGGAGGTAGTCCGGGTTCATCCGCGTGGAGTTGACCGCTTCGGCGAGTTCGGGGCGGCGGGCCCACAGGGTGACGTCGCACCCCGCGTCGGCGAGCACCATCCCGAAGGCCGTGCCCCACGATCCGGTCCCGAAGACGGCTGCCCTGACCGGGTTGCTCACGTGCCCTGCTCCTCTTCCTGCTGTGCTTTCGCCCGGGCCGCGGCCCTGCGGCGCTGCGCGATACGCACCTCGCGGGGGTCGTACACCTTCTCGGGCGCCTTCTCGCCGCGGACCAGCTCCAGCTGCGCGGTGATGGCCGCCATGATGACCTCGGTGGCCTCCTTCAGGAGGTCCGGGCTCATCTCCTTGTCGTAGAAGCGCGAGAGGTCCACCGGCGGGCCCGCGAGCACGTGGTGGGTCTTGCGCGGAAGGAGGTTGGGCTTCTTGGCGTAGGGCGGGAGCAGTTCGTTGGCGCCCCACTGGGCGACGGGAATCACCGGGCACCTGGTCTGCAGGGCCACCCGGGCCGCGCCCGTCTTGCCGGTCATCGGCCAGCCGTCGGGGTCACGGGTGAGGGTGCCCTCGGGGTAGAAGGCGACGCACTCACCGCGTTCCACGGCGTCGATGGCGGCGCGGAAGGCGCTCAGCGCGTCGGTGCTCTCGCGGTAGACGGGGATCTGTCCGGTACCGCGCATCGCGGCGCCGACGAATCCCTTCCGGAAAAGGCCGGCCTTCGCCAGGAAGCGCGGAACACGCCCCGTGTTGTACTGATAGTGCGCGTACGCGAAGGGGTCCACATGCGAATTGTGGTTCACCGCGGTGATAAATCCGCCCTCGGCCGGAATGTTCTCCATTCCGCCCCAGTCCCGCTTGATCAGAACCACCAGCGGCGGTTTGCAGAGAACCGCTGCGAAGCGGTACCAGAAGCCGATTCTGCGGCGGGGCACGCGGACACCTTCCTCTTGGGCCTGGGGGGCCGCACAAGTGTCGCCCCAGGCCGCCTGTCTGTCGAGAACACCGTACGCCCCGGCGTCCGCACCGCCAGGGTCGGCGGGTCACAATAAGGCGTGACGAGAGAGGGCGGAGTGCTCGTGCGGTGGACGGTGGTCATTCCCCTCAAGCCCTTGGCGCGGGCCAAGAGCAGGCTGGCGGACACGGCCTCCGCGGGACTGCGCCCGGCCCTCGCCCTGGCGTTCGCCCAGGACACCGTGGCGGCGGCGCTGGCCTGCGAGGCGGTCGGGGATGTGGTGGTCGTCACGGGCGATCCGCTGGCCGGGCGGGAGCTGGCCGCGCTGGGCGCGCGCATCGTCGCGGACGAGCCGGGCGGCGGCCTCAACGCGGCACTGGCGCACGGAGCGGGGACCGTACGCTCCCGGGACCCCGGAAGTGCCGTCGCCGCCCTGAATGCGGACCTGCCCGCTCTGCGCCCCGCGGAATTGGCCCGGGTACTGCACGCGGCGGCCGAATTCCCGCGCGCATTCCTGGCCGATGCGGCCGCAATCGGGACGACACTCCTGGCCGCTTCCCCGGGTCTCGAATTGCTCCCGGCTTTCGGCACCGATTCCCGGGCCCGCCATCGTGCGTCGGGTGCCGCGGAACTCCGTCCCGACGCCGTGGATTCCGTACGGCAGGACGTGGACACCGGGGACGATCTGCGGGCGGCGCTGACGCTCGGGGTGGGACCGCGCACGCTCGCGGCGGCGGCCCGGCTGCTGATTCCGAAACAGTAGGCGGCGGGTTCGCGCCGAAGCGCTGGGCCGGCCGGGGGGGGTCCCGCACCCCGCGAACGGCCTGTGCCCACGGCGCGGATCCAGCGGATTCAGGGGGAGGCATCGCGTCCCGCTCGGCCGTCGGGAGCGCCGCCCGGGGGTCAGTAGGCTGCCCCCATGCAGGCGACCTCGTACACGTACGACCCCGAGACCCGCAGCGGACAGGTGCTGCTCGACGACGGCACTCCGGTGCCCTTCGACGGGGCGGCGTTCGACGCCGGCGGGCTGCGGCTGCTGCGGCCCGGGCAGCGCGTACGGATCGAGACCGAGGGCGAGGGCGAGGGGCGCCGGATCACGCTGATCACCCTGCAGACGTTCTGAGAACGCCGCGGGCCGGGCTCCCGAGGGGAGCCCGGCCCGGCGCGTGAGGTATTCCAGCGCCCTGCTTCTAGCGGGCGGTGGCCTTCTTGGCGGTGGTCTTGCGCGCCGTCGACTTCTTGGCGGGGGCCTTCTTGGCCGTCGCCTTCTTCGCCGGGGCCTTCTTGGCCGTCGCCTTCTTGGCGGTGGTCTTCTTCGCCGTGGCCGCCTTCTTGGCGGTGGCCGTGGTCTTCTTGGCGGTGGTCTTCTTCGCCGTCGCCGTGGTCTTCTTCGCGGCCGCGGTGGTCTTCTTCGCGGTCGTCTTCTTGGCGGTGGCGGCCTTGCGCGCCGTCGCCGCCTTCTTGGCGGTGGTGGCCTTCTTGGCCGCGGCCTTCTTCACCGTCGCCGAAGCGCCGCCGGACAGGCTGCCCTTCGGGGCCTTCTTGACCGCGACGTCGTTCTTCGGGAGCTTCTTCGAGCCGCTCACCAGGTCCTTGAAGCCCTGACCCGCGCGGAAGCGCGGCACCGAGGTCTTCTTGACCCGGACACGCTCTCCCGTCTGGGGGTTGCGGGCGTAACGAGCCGGACGGTCGACCTTCTCGAAGGAACCGAAGCCGGTGACCGAGACCCGGTCCCCGCCGACGACCGCACGGACGACCGCGTCCAGTACCGCGTCGACCGCGTCGGCGGCCTGCTGACGGCCACCGACCTTGTCGGCAATCGCTTCTACGAGCTGCGCCTTGTTCACGTCTTCCCCTTCGGAGACATTGCCCGAACGAATGCGTTCAAGCTTTTTCGCACGTTAGGCAGATATATACCGCAAATCAAACACGAAACGGGCTAATCACCCTTGTGCCGCAACGAACTCGGACCGCAGCGGAGTTCCTCAGCGTTCCTCTTCGGGGAATCGGCCCTCGTCGAGGTCGTTGGTGAACCGCTCCAGACGCCTTGTCGCATCGGCGAGATCGTGCTTGGCCGCAGCCGTAATGACCAGCAGCTTCCGGGCCAGCGCCATCCGTACGCCCTCCGGGACTTGCAGTGCGCGCACTCTTGTGTGCGCTTCCTTGAGTTGGGCGGCGACTGCCGTGTAGAGCTCGAGTTGGCCGTCGCGTTCCATGCACAGATTGTGCCATCTGGGGCGAGTTGTCGCCTGCGCAGGGGGTAACTGCCGCCTCCCGAGGGCCTCCTGGCGACGCCGGCCGGAAGCTGCTCCACAGGGCGCGTACCCAGGCAAACTCCCTTGTAACTAAGGGAGTTGACAGGTGTCACGGGGGTGAACGAGGGGCCTTCGAGGGCGGATACAGCTGTACCCCCAACCGTCCACGATTGGGGGTACAGAGGGGTGTTGCGGGTGGCTGAAATCAGTCTTGCCCCGGCCGCGGAACGGCCCTCGGGTCAGACTTGGAGCGTCTTCGGCTTGTGCGAGGGCCGCTTGGCCTCGTACGTGGCGATGTCGCCCTCGTTCTGGAGGGTGATGGAGATGTCGTCCAGCCCGTTCAGCAGCCGCCAGCGGGCGTTCTCGTCGAGTTCGAAGGCGGCGGTGATGCCTTCGGCGCGCACCTCGCGGGCCTCCAGGTCGACGGTGATCTCGGCCTGCGGGTCCTTCTCCACCAGCTCCTGGAGCGCGTCCACGGTCTTCTGCTCCAGAACCACGGTGAGCAGGCCGTTCTTGAGCGAGTTGCCCCGGAAGATGTCCGCGAACCGGGACGAGACGACGGTCTTGAAGCCGTAGTTCTGCAGGGCCCAGACGGCGTGCTCACGGGAAGAGCCGGTACCGAAGTCGGGGCCCGCCACCAGGACCGTGGCGCCCTTGCGCTCGGGCTGGTTGAGGATGAAGGACGGGTCCTTGCGCCAGGCCTCGAAGAGGCCGTCCTCGAAGCCGTCCCTGGTCACCTTCTTGAGCCAGTGGGCGGGGATGATCTGGTCGGTGTCGACGTTGCTGCGGCGCAGCGGGACGGCCCGGCCGGTGTGCTTGGTGAATGCTTCCATGGCTCTCAGACTCCAGCGGGCACGGGGGCGTCGGACAGGTCGGCCGGCGAGGCGAGGTGACCGAGAACGGCGGTCGCGGCCGCCACCTGCGGCGATACGAGGTGCGTACGGCCGCCCTTGCCCTGCCTGCCCTCGAAGTTGCGGTTCGAGGTGGAGGCGGAGCGCTCACCGGGGGCCAGCTGGTCCGGGTTCATGCCGAGACACATCGAGCAGCCCGCGTGCCGCCATTCGGCGCCGGCCTCCTTGAAGACCACGTCCAGGCCCTCGGAGACGGCCTGCAGACCGACCCGCGCGGAGCCGGGGACGACCAGCATCCTTACCCCGTCGGCGACTTTGCGGCCCTCGACGATCGAGGCCGCGGCCCGCAGGTCCTCGATACGGCCGTTGGTGCACGAACCTACGAAGACGGTATCGACCTTGATGTCCCGCAGCGGCTGTCCGGCGGTCAACCCCATGTATTCCAGGGCCTTTTCGGCGGCGTGGCGCTCCGAAGCGTCTTCGTACGAAGCCGGGTCGGGGACGGCCGCCGAAAGCGGCGCGCCCTGGCCCGGGTTGGTGCCCCAGGTGACGAACGGCGCCAGCGAGGCGGCGTCGATGACGACCTCCTCGTCGAAGGTGGCGTCGTCGTCGGTCCTCAGGGTCTTCCAGTACGCGACGGCGGCGTCCCAGTCCTCGCCCTCGGGGGCGTGCGCGCGGCCCTCGAGGTAGGCGAAGGTGGTCTCGTCGGGGGCGATCATGCCCGCGCGGGCGCCGGCCTCGATCGACATGTTGCAGATGGTCATCCGGGCTTCCATCGACAGCTTCTCGATGGCGGAGCCGCGGTATTCCAGGATGTAGCCCTGGCCGCCGCCGGTGCCGATCCGGGCGATGATCGCGAGGATGAGGTCCTTGGCGGTGACACCGTCGGGCAGTTCGCCGTCGATGGTGATGGCCATCGTCTTCGGGCGGGCCAGCGGCAGCGTCTGGGTGGCCAGCACGTGCTCGACCTGCGAGGTTCCGATGCCGAACGCCAGGGCGCCGAAGGCTCCGTGCGTGGAGGTGTGGGAGTCGCCGCAGACCACGGTGGTGCCGGGCTGGGTCAGGCCGAGCTGGGGGCCCACCACGTGGACCACGCCCTGCTCGACGTCGCCCAGGGAGTGCAGGCGCACACCGAACTCGGCCGCGTTCTTGCGCAGCGTCTCCAGCTGGACCCGGGAGACCGGGTCCGCGATGGGCTTGTCGATGTCGAGGGTCGGGGTGTTGTGATCCTCGGTGGCGATGGTGAGGTCGAGCCGCCGCACCGGACGCCCCGCCTGACGGAGGCCGTCGAAGGCCTGCGGGCTGGTCACCTCGTGCAGCAGGTGCAGATCGATGAAGAGGAGGTCGGGCTCGCCCTCGGCGCGCCGGACGACATGGTCGTCCCAGACCTTCTCCGCGAGTGTCCTACCCATCGCTTTCCCTCCGGCCGGCCTGTGTGGCGCCGGCCCAACTAGAGATTTCCGAGGCGGCAGACGTCCGTACCCCTCGTCCGGACGTCGTCCGCCCGGCCCGTTGGTCCGCGGGCCGTTGTGTCTACAAGGGTGGCGCGTTCCACCGGAAATTGAACTTGCGTTTCACAGAGTGAGACGCGAGTATCGTTTCATGGACAACAGTAGCGGCGTCGGCGTTCTGGACAAGGCAGCCCTTGTCCTGAGCGCTCTGGAGTCCGGTCCGGCCACCCTCGCGGGCCTGGTCGCGGCGACCGGACTGGCACGGCCCACGGCACATCGCCTCGCCGTGGCACTTGAGCACCACCGCATGGTGGCGCGTGACATGCAGGGCCGGTTCATCCTCGGCCCCCGTCTCGCCGAGCTGGCCGCGGCCGCCGGCGAGGACCGCCTGCTCGCGACGGCGGGCCCGGTGCTCACGCATGTGCGGGACATCACGGGCGAGAGCGCCCAGCTGTACCGCCGCCAGGGAGACATGCGTATCTGCGTCGCGGCGGCCGAGCGCCTGTCGGGTCTGCGGGACACCGTGCCGGTGGGCTCCACCCTCACCATGAAGGCCGGCTCCTCCGCGCAGATCCTGATGGCCTGGGAGGAGCCGGAGCGGCTGCACCGCGGCCTCCAGGGCGCCCGCTTCACCGCGACCGCCCTGTCGGGAGTACGACGCCGCGGCTGGGCCCAGTCGATCGGCGAGCGGGAGCCGGGTGTCGCGTCCGTCTCCGCTCCGGTCCGCGGTCCCTCGAACCGCGTGGTGGCCGCCGTCTCGGTCTCCGGTCCGATCGAGCGCCTGACCCGTCACCCGGGCCGGATGCACGCCCAGGCGGTCATCGACGCCGCCGGGCGGCTCTCCGAGGCCCTGCGCCGCACCGGCTGATCAGGCTTCCCTCTCCCCTTGTTCCCCTAGTTCCCTGGTCCTCGTGTTTCTCGCTCTCCGGGACGGGCCGGCCCCAACGCCGCGGCAGGCCCGCCCCGGAGCACCGAACTCGCGACGACGGAAACCGAGTTGGCGCCACCGTCACGAGAACGGCCCCGAAGCACCGAGGAGTCCTGGAACGCCGAAAGGGCCCCCACCGAAGTGGAGACCCTTGCGAACCACGTACCCCCGACCGGATTCGAACCGGCGCTACCGCCTTGAGAGGGCGGCGTGCTAGGCCGCTACACAACGGGGGCCTTGGATCGTGCGCTTGCACAGAACCGAGCTGGGCTACCAGGACTCGAACCTAGAATGACGGTACCAGAAACCGTAGTGTTGCCAATTACACCATAGCCCATGGTGGTTTAGACCAGTACCCCCGACCGGATTCGAACCGGCGCTACTGCCGTGAGAGGGCAGCGTGCTAGGCCGCTACACAACGGGGGCCCTAGCGATCCTGCATGAGAGCCAGCGGGTGCGACCCGGACTGTCCCCCTGAGAAGGATCTGTACCCCCGACCGGATTCGAACCGGCGCTACTGCCGTGAGAGGGCAGCGTGCTAGGCCGCTACACAACGGGGGCTTTGCGGAGCTGGTCTCCGCGGTGCAGATGAGCTCTGCGAGCTGGCCTACCAGGACTCGAACCTAGACTAACGGAACCAGAAACCGTCGTGCTGCCAATTACACCATAGGCCACTGAGACACCATCCCCTGCGGGATCTTGTCTTAGCTAGCGCCTCCGAGCTCCGGCCTTTCGGCCCGTTCTCGGCGGCGCAGGAAGAACATTACCCGAAGGTGGACGGCGCTCCAAAACGGGTATCGGCGCCGAGCAGCGAGGGGAGTTCGGCCAGCGAGGCGATGCGGTGCGGGCCCGTCGGCGGACCGTCCGCCGCGATGTGGGCGCCGTCACGGTCGATCCAGACGGAGAGCAGGCCGGCCTCGGCGGCGCCCCGGCCGTCGATCTCCGGGTGGTCCCCGACATAGGCGACCCGGTGCGGTGGCAGCCGCAGGGCGTCGCAGGCCGCGTGGAAGGCGGCCGCCGCGGGCTTGGAGACGCCCAGTTCCGCGGCGCACAGGATCGTCTCGAACCGGTCGTGCACCCCGAGGACGCGCAGTTTGCGGTCCTGCACGAGGAGGCTGGAGTTGGACAGGACCGCGTGCCGGTGGCTGCCGGTGAGACGGTCGAGGACGGGCAGGACGTCGGGGAAGAGGGTCCAGGCGGTTTCGTAGTGCGTGACGTAGCGGTCGAACCACGCGTCGGCGTCGGCGTCGCTCAGCCGCTCCCCCACGAACACCCGGACGCGCTCCCGGCGCTGGCCCTGCCAGTCCGTCTCACCGGCCGAGAACCGTGCCCACTGCGCGTCGGTGATCTCACGCCAGCGCGCGAGGGCCTGCTCGACGGAGGTGTGTCCGTCGAGCAGGCCCTCGGCCGCCAGGTGGCCGCGCATGCCGGCCCGGTCCGCCGCCGTGTAGTCGAAGATCGTGTCGTCGATGTCCCAGACCACCGCGTCGATGCCCATGGAACGACCGTATCTCCGGAGACGGGCGGCTGTCCCCCGGCCGCCGTCCTGGGCGGCCCGGCAGGGCGCCGGGGCCGGGCACTCGTCGGTCGCGCGGGGTGGGCACAGCAGGAGGGCGGCGCCCGAAACGGACACCGCCCCCTGTGTGTACTCCTCGTGGCTATGCGGCGAGCCGCTCCAGGGCGGCGTCGACGCGGGCCAGCGTCGTCTCCTTGCCCAGGATCTCCAGGGACTCGAAGAGCGGCAGGCCGACCGTGCGGCCGGTGACGGCGACACGGACCGGCGCCTGCGCCTTGCCGAGCTTGAGGCCGTGCTCCTCACCGGCGGCCAGGACGGCCTCCTTGAGGGACTCCGGGGACGACCAGTCGGCGGCGTCGAGCTTCTCGCGGGCCGTGCGGAGCAGGGCGTCGCTGCCCTCCTTCATGGCCTTCGTCCAGGACGCCTCGTCGATGGCCGGCTCGGGCAGGAACAGGAAGTCGACGTTGTCGGTGATCTCCGAGAGGACCTTCATCCGCGACTGGGCGTGCGGGGCGATCGCCTGCCATTTGGCGTCGTCGAAGTCCTCCGGCGCCCAGGGGGCGAAGGGGGCGCGCAGCCAGGGGCCGCAGCGCTCGGTGAAGTCCTTCACGTCGAGCAGGCGGATGTGGTCGGCGTTGATCGCCTCGCACTTCTTCAGGTCGAAGCGCGCCGGGTTCGGGTTCACGTCCTTGACGTCGAACGCGGCGACCATCTCCTCGATGGAGAAGATGTCGCGGTCCGCCGCGAGCGACCAGCCCAGCAGGGACAGGTAGTTCAGCAGGCCCTCGGGGAGGAACCCGCGCTCCCGGTAGAGGTTGAGCGAGGACTCCGGGTCGCGCTTGGAGAGCTTCTTGTTGCCCTCGCCCATGACGTAGGGGAGGTGCCCGAAGGCCGGCGTGCTCTTGGCGATGCCCAGCTCGGTCAGCGCCTTGTAGAGGGCGATCTGCCGGGGGGTGGAGGAGAGCAGGTCCTCGCCGCGCAGGACGTGGGTGATCTCCATCAGGGCGTCGTCGACCGGGTTGACCAGCGTGTACAGCGGTGCGCCGTTGGCCCGGACGATGCCGAAGTCCGGGACGTTCTCCGGGAGGTACGTGATCTCGCCGCGCACCAGGTCGTCGAAGGTGATCGGCTCGTCGGGCATCCGGAAGCGGACGATGGGCTTGCGGCCCTCGGCCTCGTAGGCGGCCTTCTGCTCGGCGGAGAGGTCGCGGCAGTGGCCGTCGTAGCCGGAGGGCTTGCCGGCGGCGCGGGCGGCGTCGCGGCGGGCGTCCAGTTCCTCGGTCGAGCAGTAGCAGGGGTAGGCGTGACCCGCCTCCAGCAGCTTCGCGGCGACGTCCCGGTAGATGTCCATGCGCTGCGACTGGCGGTACGGGGCGTGCGGGCCGCCGATCTCGGGGCCCTCGTCCCAGTCGAAGCCGAGCCAGCGCATCGAGTCGAGCAGCTGGTCGTAGGACTCCTCGGAGTCGCGGGCCGCGTCGGTGTCCTCGATGCGGAAGACCAGCGTGCCTTCGTTGTGCCGGGCGAAGGCCCAGTTGAACAGGGCGGTGCGGACCAGGCCCACGTGGGGGTTGCCGGTCGGGGACGGACAGAAACGTACGCGGACGGTCGCGTTAGCCACGCTTGATCACCTTGTTGGTGAGAGTGCCGATGCCTTCGATGGTGACGGCGACCTCGTCGCCGACGTTAAGGGGGCCGACCCCAGCCGGGGTGCCGGTGAGGATGACGTCGCCGGGCAGCAGCGTCATGGCCTCGGAGATGTTGACGATCAGGTCCTCGACGGAGTGGATCATCTCGCTGGTGCGGCCGAGCTGCCGCTGCTGTCCGTTGACCGTGCACTGGATGGTGAGGTCGGCGGGGTCCACGTCCGTCTCCACCCAGGGGCCGAGCGGGCAGGAGCTGTCGAAGCCCTTGGCCCGGGCCCACTGCTTCTCGCGCTTCTGCACGTCGCGCGCGGTGACGTCGTTGGCGCAGGTGTAGCCGAGGATGACGTCCTTGACGCGCTCGCGCGGGACCTCACGGCACATGCGGCCGATCACCACGGCGAGCTCCGCCTCGTGGTGGAGATCACTGGTGAAGGAGGGGTGCTGGATCGGGTCGCCGGAGCCGATCACCGAGGTCGACGGCTTGAAGAAGGCGAACGGGGCGTCGGGTACCTCGTTGCCGAGTTCCCTGGCGTGCTCCGCGTAGTTGCGGCCGAAGGCCACGACCTTGTTGGGGAGCACCGGCGGCAGCAGCCGCACCTTGCTCAGCGGGACCTTCGTACCGGAGAGCTCGAAGTCCGCGAACGGGATGCCCTTGATGATGTCGAGGACGAGCTCGTCCGGCCTGTCGCCCTCGACCGCGCCGAAAGCGACGTTGCCGTCGATGGAGAATCTGGCGATGCGCACGGGATCCTTGCGCCCCTCACTGAGCTGGCTGAAGTCTGACGCTCCAGGCTAACGCGGCAAGGGGTGCGGGCTTCGCGTATGTCCGCCGGGGGTCGCCGTGGGGCGGCCGGCTCACTCCGCGGCGGCCGCGGAGACCGGGACCTCCATGAGGATGGTGCGGCGGGGGTTGGCGGTCTGGCCCGGAAGGTCGAGCGAGTGCTCCGGCTGCTCCGCGGTCCCGAGGGCACCGGCGTCGTCGAGGTGCGCCAGGGTGGTGCGTCGCGGGTTGGCAATGTTGCGGAACATCATCGTCGTCTTCACCGTTGTACTCGACCTTGTCGTCCTGGGCGCCGGGGGCGAAGAGCCCCGTATAGGCGCGGGTTGTCGGATTCGCCATCCCTGTAAAGCGTCAGGCTAAACATGCAATTCCCGGGCGAAGCCGTGAAGACGCCATGATCGTGGTGTGAGTTTGCTCACTCACCCAGGGGCAAAGCGGTCAATTGCCACCCCCAACTCCGCCCGACCAAACGGACATTGCTCCACTGAACCAGTCATTCCGCTCCTGATCATGGCGACTGGGACAGGGGGTGCGCGCCAATGGCTCGTGGGCATACGCCCGGTATGTACGAGATCGCTTTGCACATCTCGTGACGCGGCCCTCACATGCTGTCACGGAGGTCACAGCCTGGTACTCGGCCCTTGTTGGAGATCCTGCACTGTGCTGGAATTCCACGGACCGCCGCGGGATACGAACCGGCGCGCAGGGGCGCAACGCAGCGCCGAGTGGCGGCGGGAAAGGGGAGCCTGCGCCGGTCACTCACGACCACACCAAGAGGCGCATCTGCGCCTTTGTACGACGCCGACACCGTCCCGCCGTTCGCGCGGAGGGGCGCCTGGTCCAGAGGTTGCGACGCTAGTGCAGGGACGTTTCAAGAGGGATGGCAGCGCTTCGGCGGAGCCGGAGCCGCGCGGCGGGACCGACCGCGGTTCCTCGCCCCAGCACGCCCAGAACCCGGGACCGGCAGAGGTCGGCGCCAGCGGTGGTCAGTCCGCTCGCTCCGGCGCGAAGCCCAAGGCTCCCGCCACCACACCGGCCGCCACGCCGCCGAGCACCCCGGGCCCCGGCCCGCGCGTCGCCCTGCGGAACTGGCGCATCTCGACGCGACTGGTCTCACTGCTCGCGCTCCCCGTGGTCGCCGCGACCTCGCTGGGCGCCCTGCGCATCAACCAGTCGATGGACGACATCCAGCAGCTCGACAACATGAAGCTGCTGACCGAGATGACCCGGCAGGCGACCGAACTCTCCGTCGCGCTCCAGAAGGAGCGTGACCTGTCGGCCGGCCCGCTGTCGCACGGCGCCACGTCCAGCGACTACACGGTCAAGGGCGTGCGTGACGCGACGGACGTCGCGAAGAAGCACTTCCTCGAGGGCACGCAGGACATCGAGGACGCGACGGCCAAGGGGCAGCTCTCCGGCGTCCGCGACAGCCTCGTCGGTATCGCGGGCGAGCTGATCAAGCTCAACCAGATCCGCAACGACGCGTACAACGACCCGAGGAACTCGATGCAGACGGTCGAGGCGTACCACCGCCTCGTCAGTCAGCTCCTCGCGCTCTCGCAGGACATGGCCGAGGCGACCAGCAACCCGGAGATGATCCAGCGCACCCGTGCGCTGACGGCCTTCTCCACCGCCAAGGAGTACGCCTCCGTCCAGCGCGCCGTCATCGCCGCCGCCCTGCCCGAGCAGCCGAAGACCTTCGGAACGCTCTCCGAGAACGACCGGCTCTACGCGTCCTCCGCGCAGGAGAGCCAGGACTCGGAGATCAACGGCTTCAAGACCATCTACGGCAGCGGCTACGCCGACCTCCTGAAGCCCATCGAGGGCCCCAACCCGACCATCGAGTCCGCCGACAAGTACGCCCGGCGTGTACTCGCGGGCCAGGACGGTCTGAAGACGCAGGCGAAGCAGTCCTACAAGGACTGGGTCGACGAGGACACCACCAAGATCGACAAGATGTCGACGATCGAGACCACGCTGCTCGGCGAGATGGAGCAGAAGGCCCGTCAGCTGCGCAACGAGTCCGAGAGCGAAGCGATCATCTCGGGTGCGCTGATCCTGCTCGTGCTCGGTGTCTCGCTCGTCGGCGCCTTCGTGGTGGCCCGGTCCATGATCCGCTCGCTGCGCCGCCTGCAGGACACCGCGACCCGCGTCGCCCAGGACCGTCTGCCCGAGCTGGTCAAGCAGCTCTCGGAGTCGGACCCGCAGGACGTCGACACCTCCGTCGAGTCCGTCGGTGTGCACTCCCGGGACGAGATCGGCCAGGTGGCCGCGGCCTTCGACGACGTGCACCGTGAGGCCGTCCGCCTCGCCGCCGAGCAGGCCCTCCTGCGAGGCAACGTCAACGCGATGTTCACCAACCTCTCGCGCCGCTCGCAGGGTCTCATCCAGCGCCAGCTCTCGCTCATATCCGAGCTGGAGTCGCGTGAGGCCGACCCCGACCAGCTCTCCTCGCTGTTCAAGCTCGACCACCTCGCGACCCGCATGCGCCGTAACGGCGAGAACCTCCTGGTGCTCGCCGGTGAAGAGCCCGGCCGCCGCTGGACCCGCCCGGTCCCGCTGGTCGACGTGCTCCGCGCCGCCGCCTCCGAGGTGGAGCAGTACGAGCGCATCGAACTGGCCTCCGTGCCGACCACCGAAGTGGCCGGCCGTGTGGTCAACGACCTCGTGCACCTGCTCGCCGAGCTGCTCGAGAACGCCACCTCGTTCTCCTCACCGCAGACCAAGGTCAAGGTCACCGGTCACGCCCTGCCCGACGGCCGGGTGCTGATCGAGATCCACGACACCGGTATCGGCCTGTCCCCCGAGGACCTCGCCGCGATCAACGAGCGGCTCGCCGCACCGCCCACCGTGGACGTCTCCGTCTCCCGCCGCATGGGCCTCTTCGTGGTCGGCCGTCTGTCGCAGCGCCACGGCATCCGCATCCAGCTCCGTCCGTCCGACTCCGGTGGTACGACCGCGCTGGTCATGCTGCCCGTCGACGTCGCCCAGGGCGGCAAGAAGCCCGTTCCGGGCAAGCCCGGCCAGGGCATGCAGGGTGGCGGACCCGCCGCCGCGCAGGCCTCGGCCGGACTGGCCGCGGCCCGTCGCGGCAACGGCTCGCAGGGCGGTCCCTCACTCGGCGCCGGAGCCCCCGCGGCCGCCGGCGGCTCCCTCGGTGCCCCGCCGCAGCGCGGACAGGTCGGCGCCGGCCAGGGTCCGCGGGCCGCGCTGCCCGGCAGCAACCAGGGCGGTCGCCCGGGTGCTCCCGGCGGTGCGCGTGGCCCCCAGAACCCGGGTGCCGGACAGCAGGGCAGGCCGGCTCCGGCCGGTGCCGGCGCGGGCGTCTTCGGACAGAACGCGCAGGGTGCCCCGCAGGGTCTCCAGGCCGGCAACGGCAACCAGCAGGGCTTCGGTGAGACGCCGGGCTCCGCGAACGCCTTCGGTGACACCTCCGGCGGCCGGCAGAACGCGTTCGGCGCGGCCAACGGCTCCGGTGCCCGGCAGCAGAACGGCTTCGGCGAGAGCGCCCCCGCCGCCACGCCGCCGGCCCCGCAGACCCCGCAGACCGGCAAGGGCAGCCGTCGCCGGCCGCAGCTTCCGGGCCGCGGTGGCGCTCGCGCCGAACTGCCCGGCGGCAACACCGCTTCCCGTACGCCGAGTTGGAGCGACGACAACGCGCAGCCTCCCGTGCCGCGCGCTTCCCTCGACGCCCCGCGCGGCCACGAGGACCCCGAGTCCACCTCCCGCATGCCGCGGATCGAGGACCACCAGGGCCCCGCGTCCACCTCGGAGTTCGCCCGTCCCGACTTCGACGCCCCGCGCCCCGGCGCCGGCACGCCGCAGTACACGGGCCTGAACAACGGCGGACAGAACGGCAACGGCCAGGGCGGCAACGCTCAGAGCAACGGCGGCCAGAACACCGGGCAGTACCCCCGCCCGGACGTGTACGGCACCGGCAGCGCCTCCCCCGTCGGCCAGAACCCGGCCTCCACGGGCCAGTTCGCTCCGCAGGGCTACGGCGCCTCGCAGGATCCGTCGTCCACCGGGCAGTTCTCGGCCCAGGGCTACGGCGCCACGCAGAACCCGTCGTCCACCGGCCAGTTCGCCCGTCCCGGCTACGGAGCCTCCCAGGACCCCGCGTCCACCGGGCAGTTCTCGGCAACCGGCTACGGCAACCGGCAGGACTCCTCGTCCACCGGACAGTTCGAGCGGCCGGCGGCCCCGCAGCCGCCCGTCCGTCCGCAGGAGCCCGAGGCGCTTCCGCCCGCGGGTCCCGGTGACGGCCGTACGCCGCTGTTCGACACCCTGGAGACCAACTGGTTCCACGGTCAGGCGAACGGTGCCGGCGCTGACGGCGCGCACCAGACCAACGGTTCGCAGGGAGCCTCGCAGGTCGTTCCCCAGCAGCCGCAGGGTTCCTCGGCGCCGCAGCAGCGGCCCGCCGCGGCACCGGCCTCCGCCTCTTGGCGCAGCTCTCCCAACGACGACCTCGTCAAGCAGGCAGAGCGCGCCCGTAAACCGTCGGCAGGCGGGGTCACCACCTCCGGCCTGCCGCGCCGCGTCCCGCGGGCCAACCTGGTCGCGGGCACGGCACAGCAGCAAACGCACCAAACCGGTCCGCAGGTCTCGCGTGCGCCTGATGACGTACGCGGCCGGCTGACCAATCTCCGTAGGGGCATTCAGCAAGGTCGACAGGCCGCTCCCAACGGCCAGACCGGCAGCTTCCCCAGCCCCACTCACCAGCAGGAGCGTTAGTTGAGCCCGATGAGCCAGGCGGCACAGAACCTGAACTGGTTGATCACCAACTTCGTGGACAACACCCCTGGGGTGTCCCACACCGTCGTCGTGTCCGCCGACGGACTCCTTCTGGCCATGTCCGAAGGCTTCCCCCGCGACCGCGCGGACCAACTGGCGGCCGTCGCCTCCGGACTGACCTCGCTGACCGCCGGGGCATCCCGGATCTTCGAGGGCGGGACGGTGGCCCAGACGGTCGTGGAGATGGAGCGCGGCTTCCTCTTCCTGATGTCCGTCTCGGACGGATCGTCCCTCGCGGTCCTCTCCCACCCGGAGTGCGACATCGGTCTCGTCGGCTACGAGATGGCACTGCTCGTCGACCGTGCGGGCGCTGTCCTCACGCCGGACCTGCGTGCCGAGCTACAAGGCAGTCTGCTTCACTGACCGCCCCCGGATCCAGACACCGCACGAAATCACCGTCCGGCCGCCACAATCCCCCCACCGGCCTCAACAGACGGCACGACTGACCGACCTGCTGTCCCGCCCGGAGGATTCATGACCCCGCCCACCGCCTCTCATGATCCGTACGCTGATCCGTACGGGGACGAGGGCGACCAGCCGCTGGTACGTCCGTACGCGATGACCGGTGGCCGGACCCGGCCGCGGTACCAACTCGCCATAGAGGCGCTGATCAGCACCACGGCCGACCCGGCGCAGCTGATGGGGCTGCTCCCCGAACACCAGCGCATCTGCCACCTGTGCCGGGAAGTGAAGTCGGTGGCCGAGGTCTCGGCTCTCCTGTCCATGCCTCTGGGTGTGGCCAGGATCCTCGTCGCGGACCTCGCGGAGGCCGGACTGGTCGCCATTCACCAGCCTGGCGGCGATGAGAACAACGGCGGCGCGCCGGACGTGACTTTGCTCGAAAGGGTGCTCAGTGGACTTCGCAAGCTCTGACGGAGGCCGGGCGACCACCTCCGCGAAGATCGTCGTGGCGGGTGGCTTCGGTGTCGGCAAGACCACGTTCGTGGGTGCCGTCTCCGAGATCAACCCGCTGCGCACCGAGGCCGTCATGACGTCCGCTTCGGCGGGCATCGACGACCTCACCCACACCGGGGACAAGACCACCACCACGGTGGCCATGGACTTCGGCCGTATCACCCTCGACCAGGACCTGATCCTGTACCTCTTCGGTACGCCGGGTCAGGACCGGTTCTGGTTCATGTGGGACGACCTGGTCCGCGGCGCCATCGGCGCGGTGGTCCTGGTCGACACCCGGCGTCTCGCCGACTGCTTCCCCGCGGTCGACTACTTCGAGAACAGCGGCCTGCCGTTCGTCATCGCCCTCAACGGCTTCGACGGCCACCAGCCGTACAACCCCGAGGAAGTGCGCGAGGCCCTCCAGATCGGTCCGGACGCTCCGATCATCACGACGGACGCCCGACACCGTGCGGATGCGAAGAGCGCTCTGATCACGCTGGTCGAGCACGCCCTCATGGCTCGGCTGCGGTAGCAGCCAAGTCGACAGGACCATAAGGAAGTTGTCGTAGACGAACTGGAGCCGGCTGTGTCGTTTGACACGGTCGGCCACAGTGTTCATAACGTTTCGACAGAGAATTTCACCGGCGCCGACACGGTTCGCGGTCACCCGGTACCGCTGCGCTCACGAAAGCCCCGCCTTTTGGCGGGGCTCGCTCTTTATGACCGTTTTATCTGTGGTCGAAGCCACCCGGAACCCCAGGTTCCGAGTGTTTGGAAGGGCGCTCCCTGACGTGCTGGAATGCGCTGAACTGCCCAGTAGCTAAGTCACGGGCGCTGGAGATACCGCGGCACAACGTAGGTGCCGACGCCGAGAGGTTGTTGGTCGAGTGAGGCGAAGCACGAACGGTCCCGAGCCGTCGGCACGGGGCAACTTCACCCCGCCGCCGCGCGGAGCGGCGCCCGCACACATGCCCGGCCCGGAGCCCGTACCGGCCCCCGCGCCGAGCGGCGGCCGTTTCTCCCCGCGCAACTGGCGTGTGCCGGCCAGGCTGAACGCGATCCTGCTCATACCCGTGGTGGTCGGCCTCGTCATGGGCGGCTTCCAGGTGAGGAGCTCGATCGACACCTGGCAGCAGGCCCAGGACGCCGAGAAGACGGCGCGTCTGGTGCAGGCGGCGCTGAACTACGGCGACAAGCTGTTCGTCGAGCGCGACGTCAGCGCGGCCCCGCTGCTCCAGGGCAGTCAGGCCAGCGCCAAGGACAAGGCGGCCGTCACGGCCGTGCGCAAGCAGACCGACGCCGCGGCCGACGCGTTCGACGCGGCGGCCCAGAAAATGCCGAAGACGGCCGGCCTGGAGCGGCGCCTCGCCATCTTCCGCAAGGTCGAGCCCGGTCTGGACACCCTGCGCAAGCTCGCGTACACCTCCAAGCTCCCCGGAGTGAAGACGGAGGAGGGCTACCTCCAGATCCAGCACCCGCTGATGGAGTTCGCCAACGAACTCGGTCTGGGCACCGGAAACATCACCAGCTACGGCCGTACCGTCTACGCGATCTCCCTCTCCAAGGCGGCCCTGTCGCTGGAGCGCGCCATCGGTATGCACATGCTGGTCCAGCCCGGCCCGGGCCTGAGCAGCCTCGCCAACCAGCGCGTCGCCCTCTCCTCCTACGCCTACCTCGAGGGCATCGCCGTCGAGGAGTACATCGGCGGTGGCACCCAGTCCGACGCCGACAAGCTCTCCGCCGCCCAGGCGAAGATCAAGGCGCAGCTGACCGAGCAGGGCAAGCAGGCCGCGGCCGCCGACCCGAACTACGTGAAGCCGCCGTCCGACCCGACCCAGATGGTCACGGCGCTCGCGCAGCTCAAGTCCCCGCTGGACAGCGACCGCGCCGCCCTCGCCGGCAACGGCATCACCGCGCAGAACTGGTGGGCGGTCAACACCGCCAAGTACAACGCCTACCGCCAGATCGAGTCGGACCTCTCCGACAAGGCCGTGGCCGAGGCGGCGGACATCTCCGACAGCGCCAAGACCGACGCCATCATCACCGGCGCGGCCGTCGTGATCGCCCTGCTCGCCGCGTTCATCCTGGCCGGCATGGTGGCCCGCCAGATGAGCCGCTCGATGCGCCAGCTGCGCAACGCGGCCTTCAACGTCGCCGAGCAGCGCCTGCCGATGCTGGTCGACCAGCTCTCGCGCACCGACCCCGGCCGCGTCGACACCCGGGTCCAGCCGATCCCGATCACCACCACGGACGAGATCGGCGAGGTCGCCCGCGCCTTCGACCAGGTCCACCGCGAGGCGGTCCGGCTGGCCGCCGAGCAGGCCCTCCTGCGCGGCAACATCAACGCGATCTTCACCAACCTGTCGCGCCGCAACCAGTCGCTGATCGAGGGCCAGCTGACCCTGATCACCGAGCTGGAGAACAACGAGGCCGACCCGGACCAGCTGGAGAGCCTCTTCCGGCTGGACCACCTCGCGACCCGTATGCGCCGCAACGGCGAGAACCTCCTGGTCCTCGCCGGCGAGGAGCCCGGCCGCCGCTGGGACCAGCCGGTCCCGCTGGTGGACGTGCTGCGCGCCGCCTCCTCCGAGGTGGAGCAGTACGAGCGCATCGAGCTCTCGGGCGTCCCGGAGGCCGAGATCCACGGCCGCGCCGTGACCGACCTCGTGCACCTGCTCGCCGAGCTCCTGGAGAACGCCACCACGTTCTCCTCCCCGCAGACCAAGGTCCGCGTCACCGCGACCCGTCTCCCGGACGGCCGCATCATGGTCGAGATCCACGACAAGGGCATCGGCCTCACCGCCGAGGACTTCGCGGACATCAACCACAAGCTGGCCAACCCGCCGACCGTGGACGCCGCGATCTCCCAGCGCATGGGCCTCTTCGTGGTCGGCCGGCTGTCCGACCGGCACGGCATCCGCGTCCAGCTGCGCCCCTCGGGCGAGCAGGCCGGCACCACCTCGCTGGTCATGCTCCCCGACGCCATCACCCACGGCGGCGGCGGCGAGCAGCCGATGCGCGACGAGTTCACCGTGTCCCAGATCATCCCGGAGCAGCAGTCGTTCCAGGGCGAGAGCTTCGGGGCCCAGCAGCAGCAGCCGCTGCTCACCGCGGCCGACCTCGGCTTCGACGACAGCCGCTACGAGGTCCCGGACGACATCCGCGACCTCGACCCGGTGGGCCGTTCCCTGATGCGCGAGGAGCGCCGGGCGGCCCTGGAGGCCCAGGCGCAGGGCATGGAAGCCATCGAGGGCCCGCAGGGGTACACCGAGGGCTTCGACGGCCGGCAGCCCTACGACAACGGACAGCCGCCCTACAGCGGCGCTCCGGCGTACGACGGCGGCCAGGGTGTGCACGAGGAGCAGCAGACGACGTACGACCAGCAGACGTCGTACGAGGAGCCGCAGCGCGCCGCGTACGACGAGGCGTACTTCCCGTCCACCGGTGGCTACCCGGAAGCCTCCTATCCGGAGGCGGTCCAGGAGGAGCACGCCGGAGCGCGCGGTTCCGCGCCGGAGACGCATTCGGGCTTCGAAGAGCCGTCCTACCAGGACGACTGGCCGCAGCAGGAGGCGTACCAGGGCGGCTACCGCTCCGAGTACGCTCCACAAGCGGAATCACCGCAGGCCGCTGACGTGAGTGAGCAGGACCGCGTAGGCTTCAGTCGTCCGGGACCGGCCCCCTCGGCCCCCCACACGATGACCGATGCCGGACTGCCCCGCCGCGGATCCACCGCCGGCGGCAACGTCAACGGCAACGGCCAGGGCCCCGCGGACCACCAGAGGGAGCAGGCCACGCCGGCTCCCGACGGCAAGGGTGACGACGACTGGCGCTCGTCCAACGACGACCGCTGGCAGCGCGCCGAGCAGCTCAAGAAGCCCAAGGCGGGCGGAGTCACCTCGTCCGGTCTGCCCCGGCGGGTACCCAAGGCCAACCTGGTCGAGGGCACCGCGGAATCGACCCCCCAGGGCGGCCCCCAGGTCTCCCGCGCTCCCGAGGACGTGCGGGGCAGGCTGAGCAACCTGCGCCGGGGCGTCGAGCGGGGACGCAATGCAGGTAGTGACACGAACGGTCAGGGCTTCGGCTCCGACAGCACCTACAACCAGGAGCGTTAGTGTGAGTCCGATGAGCCAGGCGGCGCAGAACCTGAACTGGTTGATCACCAATTTCGTGGACCACACCCCCGGGGTGTCGCACACGGTGGTGGTCTCCGCCGACGGACTCCTTCTGGCGATGTCCGAAGGCTTCCCCCGTGACCGCGCCGACCAGTTGGCCGCTGTCGCGTCGGGTCTGACCTCGCTGACCGCGGGTGCCTCCCGCATCTTCGAGGGCGGCCATGTGAACCAGACGGTTGTGGAGATGGAGCGAGGATTCCTCTTCCTCATGTCCGTTTCCGATGGTTCGTCGCTCGCGGTCCTTGCACACCCGGAGGCGGACATCGGCCTCATTGGGTACGAGATGGCGCTTCTGGTGGACCGTGCGGGCACGGTCCTGACCCCGGATCTCCGTGCGGAGCTCCAGGGCAGCCTTCTCAACTAACAGACAGACGGTGCGTATTGGCGTCTTGTGGCCGTAAGGTTTCGGGACGCGGACCCACAGTGACGGGTTCCCGGCACAGTCGGAGGAGGAGAAAGTGGTGACACCCCCAGGCGGTTCGTCTTCGGGCAACTGGTCGTACGGCCCCGGCCAGGGGCAGGGCGGCCAGGGCGACGGTTCGCAGAACCCGAACCGATACAACTTTCCCTCCGCGCCCAGCCAGCGGCGGCAGCAGCCGTACCCGCCTCAGGCCCCCCAGGGCCCCGGGCCGTCTCCGTACGACCAGCCGCCGGCGCCGCGCATCCAGCCCGTACAGCCGCAGCGACGCTCGCCCGAGCCGTCGCCCACCGCGGCGTCCAACCCTCTGGTGCGTCCGTACGCCATGACGGGCGGCCGCACCAGGCCCCGCTACCAGCTCGCCATCGAGGCACTGGTGCACACCACCGCGCAGCCGCACCAGATGCAGGGCCAGTTGCCCGAGCATCAGCGCATCTGCAACCTCTGCCGGGAGATCAAGTCGGTGGCCGAGATCTCGGCCCTGCTGACCATCCCTCTCGGCGTCGCCAGGATCCTCGTCGCCGACTTGGCGGAGGCGGGCCTGGTCGCCATTCATCAGCCGGGCGGCGACGAGAGCGCCGGCGGCCAGCCAGCCGTGACATTGCTCGAAAGGGTGCTCAGTGGACTTCGCAAGCTCTAGCGGAGGGCAGTCCCGCTCCACCACGTCCGCGAAGATCGTGGTGGCGGGCGGCTTCGGCGTGGGCAAGACCACGTTCGTCGGCGCCGTCTCGGAGATCAACCCGCTGCGCACCGAGGCCGTCATGACGTCCGCTTCCGCGGGCATCGACGACCTCACGCACACCGGAGACAAGACGACGACCACCGTCGCCATGGACTTCGGCCGCATCACCCTGGACCAGGACCTGATCCTGTACCTGTTCGGCACCCCCGGGCAGGACCGCTTCTGGTTCATGTGGGACGACCTGGTCCGCGGCGCCATCGGCGCGATCGTGCTGGTCGACACCCGGCGTCTCGCCGACTGCTTCCCCGCGGTCGACTACTTCGAGAACAGCGGCCTGCCGTTCGTGATCGCCCTCAACGGCTTCGACGGCAGCCAGCCGTACAACCCGGACGAGGTCCGTGAGGCCCTGCAGATCGGCCCGGACACCCCGATCATCACGACGGACGCCCGCCACCGCGCGGACGCCAAGTCGGCGCTGATCACGCTCGTGGAGCACGCCCTGATGGCGCGGCTCCGCTAGCCCCTCCCCCACTCCGAGGCGTCGGCCCTCGTTTCTCCCACCGGAGAAACGGGGGCCGTTGTCCGTGCGGCACCCGAACTCGCGGCCCGTGCGGGTGCGTTGGGCGGCCTCCTACGCGCCGGCGGCGCCCGTGACCGGCGGGCGGGCCGCCTGGGTCCGGAGAACGCCGCAGCCCCGCCCCTCCGGACGGAGGGGCGGGGCTGTCGGTCGTCAGGACGCTCAGTGCCAGCTGTGCGGGGCGCGGAAGCCGCCCTCGCGCTCCAGGCGGCGCCAGCCGGCCCGGGGGCGGCCACGGTGGGCCGGAGCGGCATCGGTGGGAGCGGCGGCGGCACGGGCCAGCAGGATCGCCGTGATGGCGGCGACCTCCTCGGGCTCGGCGTGGCCCTTCTCGACGCGGATGTCAGGGGTGCTCATAGGTTTCAGTCTCCATGAGAGAGGTTTCCGCGGCGGTACCGCGGAGGATCCGCAGGGTTACTGCGGGGGGTTGCCGTGCTTACGGGAGGGCAGGTCCGCATGCTTGGTGTGGAGCATCGCGAGCGACTTGACCAGGACCTCGCGGGTCTCGGCGGGGTCGATGACGTCGTCCACCAGACCGCGCTCGGCGGCGTAGTAGGGGTGCATCAGCTCGGCCTTGTACTCCTTGACCATGCGGACGCGCATGGCCTCGGGGTCGGCGGCCTCGGCGATCTGGCGGCGGAAGATGACGTTGGCGGCGCCCTCGGCGCCCATCACGGCGATCTCGTTCGTGGGCCAGGCATAGGTGAGGTCGGCCCCGATGGACTGGCTGTCCATGACGATGTAGGCACCTCCGTACGCCTTGCGCAGGATGAGCGAGATCCGCGGCACCGTCGCGTTGCAGTACGCGTACAGCAGCTTCGCGCCGTGCCGGATGATCCCGCCGTGCTCCTGGTCGACGCCCGGAAGGAATCCAGGGACATCCAGCAACGTGATGATCGGGATGTTAAAAGCGTCACACATCTGGACAAAGCGTGCAGCTTTTTCGGAGGCCTCGATGTCGAGGACGCCCGCGAGGCTCTGCGGCTGGTTGGCCACGATGCCGACGACCTGGCCGTCGAGACGGGCCAGCGCGCAGATGATGTTGCGGGCCCAGCGCTCGTGGACCTCCAGGTAGTCGCCGTCGTCGACGAGCTCCTCGATGACCTTGGTCATGTCGTACGGGCGGTTGCCGTCGGCCGGGACCAGGTCCAGCAGCACCTCGCTGCGACGGTCGGTCGGGTCGTCCGAGGCGGCGCGCGGCGGGTTCTCGCGGTTGTTCTGCGGGAGCATCGACAGGAGGTAGCGCACCTCGGCGATGCAGGTCTCCTCGTCGTCGTACGCGAAGTGGCAGACGCCGCTGGTCTCCGCGTGGACGTCGGCGCCGCCCAGGCCGTTCTGGGTGATCTCCTCGCCCGTCACCGCCTTGACCACGTCCGGACCGGTGATGAACATCTGCGAGGTCTCGCGGACCATGAAGACGAAGTCCGTCAGGGCGGGGCTGTAGGCCGCGCCGCCCGCGCACGGGCCGAGCATCACCGAGATCTGCGGGATGACACCGGACGCCTTGGTGTTGCGCTGGAAGATGCCGCCGTAGCCGGCGAGCGCCGAGACGCCCTCCTGGATACGGGCGCCGGCGCCGTCGTTCAGGGACACCAGCGGAGCACCGGCCGCGATGGCCATGTCCATGATCTTGTGGATCTTCGTGGCGTGCGCCTCGCCGAGCGCGCCGCCGAAGATGCGGAAGTCGTGGGCGTACACGAAGACCGTGCGGCCCTCGACCGTGCCCCAGCCGGTGATGACACCGTCGGTGTAGGGCTTCTTCGCCTCCAGGCCGAACCCGGTCGCCCGGTGCCGGCGCAGCTGCTCGACCTCCTGGAACGAGCCCGCGTCCAGCAGCAGCTCGATGCGCTCCCGGGCGGTCAGCTTGCCCTTGGCGTGCTGCGCCTCGGTCGCCTTCTCGCTGGGTCCGCGCAGAGCCTCGGCACGGATCGCGTGCAGCTCCGCCACACGCCCGCGCGCGTCCGTCGGTTCACCTGTGGAGCTCGTGGGGCTCGCGGAGCCGGCCTCGTCCAAAACGGTCATGTAGTGACCATACGAAGTCCACCAAGGAAAGGGGCCCGTCGACTCTGCACAGTCTCCGGCCCGTTTTCCTGGTAACCCTGAACAGAACCACCACCTCGTGCAGGCAATCGGACTGCTCAGAGGGGCTTCTGCTTGTAGGGGTCGCACAAAGACTTCCGCTGAGAGCCGCCTCACATTCATGAGGGGCGCATGCCACCCCCGGAGTGACGCGGACCCCCGGACGGGGGTCCGCGTCACCTCGCGCGAGGGCTCAGCAGCCGCCACAGTTGTAGTAGAGGACGTCCCAGTGGTTGCCCTCGTCGGCGTAGATGTTGCCCGAGCCGGACTTGTACTGCGGAGCGCCGTCCCCACGCAGGCCTATGTAGCTGAAGTTGTGGATGTAGTTCGTGACGCAGGTGTTCTTGCCGAAGTCGAGCTTGTAGCCGTTCCAGTGCGAGTAGGTGCCGCTCGCGTGGCCGGTCTCGGTGCCGCCGGTGATGTTGAGCGCGCAGCCGCTGGCCCCCTTGAGGGTCTGGGCGCCCTGCGCGGTGGCCAGGTTCAGCTGGTCGAAGGACGTACAGGTGGAGTTGTTGCGGTCGGAGCAACCGCCGGAGGAGGACCAGGTGATACCGACCTGGCGGAACATCGAGGTCGCGGTGGCGTGGCTGATCTTCGTGGCGGCGAAGGCGTCGGTGGAGGTGCCGACGACGGCGACACCGGGGGCGACGACGAGGGCGAGCGCGGTCAGCGTGGACCTGAGCTTCATGCGGGGGGAACCTTTCCTGCGAAGGACCGTCGGCGGCCGTACGGCGTACGGCCGTGCTTCCTGTGGGGCGGCTGTGCAGGGGGTGCACGCAGATGGTGCCCGAGTTCTACGCGCGTTCGCCAGAGGGCGGTGGGAGATGACATAACGTGACGCCACAGACACATTGCGGATGATGTTGAAACTTGAACGGAATAGGTCTACGGTTCCCTCTGTTGACCTCGTTGAAGATTCAACAGACCAACGCTGCGGCTCCGAACCGAACCGTGGCCCGTCCCCTCAAGGAGCACGTCATGGGTATCTTCGGCCGCAAGTCCACCGACGCCGCCGAGTCGCCGGCCTCCGCCGCGACCCCCGTCACCCCGGAGCTGGCCGCGCTGACCGGCGAGTACACCATCGACCCGGCGCACTCGACGATCGGCTTCGTCGCCCGCCACGCGATGGTCACCAACGTCAAGGGCTCGTTCAAGGACTTCGAGGGCAGCCTGCACCTGGACGGCGGCGACCCGGCCAAGTCGACGGCCTCCCTCGACATCAAGATGGACAGCATCGACACCGGTTCCGCGGACCGTGACGGTCACCTGAAGAGCGCCGACTTCTTCAAGATCGACGAGTTCCCGACGATGACCTTCCGTTCCACCAGGGCCGAGGCCCTGGGCGGCGACGACTACCGCATCACCGGTGACCTGGAGATCCTCGGCACCACCAAGGAGATCTCCATCGACCTGGAGTTCAACGGCGCCGCGAAGGACCCCTTCGGCAACGAGCGCGTCGGCTTCGAGGGCAAGGCCGAGATCCTGCGCTCCGAGTGGGGCATCACCTGGAACGCGGCCCTGGAGACCGGTGGCGTTCTCGTCTCCGACAAGATCAAGCTGAACTTCGACATCTCGGCGATCCGCAACGCCGACTGAGCCGTCGGCTCCCACCGGTGACCGGCCGGCCCGGCCGACCGCTCACGCGGTACCCGAACGCGCCCGTACCCCGTCCCTCCGTGGACGGGGGGACGGGCGCTCCGGCGTTCGGGGGGGCGGCGCTCACTTCGGCCGTCGGCCCGCCTCCAGTTCGGTCATCACGGCCCGCAGGCGGGCCGCCCGGGTCTCCGGGGTCCGCGCCCGCAGCAGGCCCACCACGGCCCGGTACCGGTCGGTCCGGCCCAGCCCGTCGAAGAAGCTCCGGGCGCCCGGGTTCCCGGCCAGCGCCGCGGCCAGGTCGTCGGGGACCGTGGCCTCCTTCTGCGAGGCGTAGGCCGCCGCCCACCGGCCGTCCGCCTCGGCGGCCGCGACCTCCGCGAGTCCTCCGGGCCGCATGCGTCCCGCCCCGGTGAGCTCCCCGACGCGTCGCACGTTCACCGCCGACCACACACTGCCGGGCCGGCGCGGGGTGATCCGCTGGAGGAACCACGCCTCGTCGTACCCCTTGCGGTGGCCCGTGATCCAGCCGTGGCACAGCGCCACGTCGTTGACGTCCGCCGCGTCGACGGAGTCGAGCCCGGTCCCCTTCTTCGCGACCTTCACCCAGACTCCGCCCCGGAGTCCGGCGTGGGCGGTCAGCCACGCGTCCATCTCCTCCACGTCCGCGAAGCTCTCGACGCCTGCCGTGTCCTCGGTCCCGCCGGAATGGGCCATGGGAGGACGCTAGCCCGCGCGGCACCCGCCTCGCTCTCACCGGGCCCCGCGTTAACCCGGTGCGCGCCGCCCACGCGGTCGTTAGCCTCCGGGTATGAGCTGGCTTCCCCACGACTTCGTCCACCCGTCGCGCGTCGAGGTGCCCGGCGGGTGCCATCTGCGGCCCATCACCGGGGGCGACGCCGCCGTCGACTACCCGACCGTCATGGGGTCGCGCGAGCGGCTGTGGTCGATCTTCGGGGAGGCGTGGGGCTGGCCCGCCGAGACGATGACGTACGACGCGAACCTGAAGGACCTGGAGCGGCACGAGAGGGAGATCGCCGCCCACGAGTCCTTCAACTACGTCCTGTTCGACGCCGCCGGGACGACCGAGTACGGGTGCGTCTACATCGACCCGCCGGAGAAGGCGGGCGCCGACGCCGAGATCTCCTGGTGGGTGGTGGACGACCGCGTCGGTACAGACCTCGAACGAGAACTGGATCTGCTCGTCCCCCGGTGGATCGCCGAGGAATGGCCCTTCACCCGGCCCCGCTTCATCGGCCGGGACCTGTCCTGGAGCGACTGGCTGGCGCTGCCGGACGCGTAGGAACCGGCAGACCCCGGCCGGCTGCCCGGGTCGGTCAGAAGCCCCCGCCGAAGTCTCCTCCGCCGCCGAAGTCGCCGCCGCCCCCGCCGTCCCCGAAGCCGCCGCCGAAGTCGCCCGGGTCGAAGTCGGCGCCGGAGACGTCGCCGCCGCCGAAGTCGCCGTACCCGGAGCCGTAGTCGGCCCCGTATGCGGGGCTCGACATCAGGCTGCCGAGCGCGGTGCCGACGAGCAGACCCGGCAGCAGGCCGCCGCCGAAGTAGCCGCCCGCCCACGGACCGTACGCCGGGCCCGCGTCCCAGTAGGGACGGCGGCCGTGCTCCGTGTCGACCTCGCGGACCGCGGGGTCCGTGCCGTCGGCGAGGCGCGCCCGGTCCGCCGCACACACCGGGACCTCCCGCGCCGCGCCCCCGGCCGGAGTCCACCGGGCGTCGGCGACCGACGGGCCGTGCCGGGGGTCGAAGAAGCAGGGGGCGCGGCGATCGGGGACGGGCCGGCCCTCGCGGCGCGCGGCGAGCACGGCGAGCGAGAACCGGCCGTCCTCCAGCGCCTGGGTCACGGCGCGCACGTCCTCCGGACGCCGGGCGGCAGCCATCGACGACTTCGCCTGTTCGTAGGCGTCCAGGGCGCGCTCGTAGTCCGCGCGCATGGTGTCGTCGGCGCCCGCCTCGGCCGGATGGAAGTCGAGGCGGTCCAACTCCTCGCCGAACGCGGTGATGTCCTCGTCCACGACGACACGCAGCCGCTCCAGCGCCGCCCGCTGCTCCTCCTCACGGCGCCGCCGGTTGCGCCGCACGACCGTGTAGGCGCCCGCGCCGCCGATCACGACCACCGCGCCGACCGCGATCAGAGCGCCCGCGGAGACACCGTCGCCGCCCCCGCCACCGCTCCAGCTCGCGGGCGCCGAGCCCCTGATGTTCGCCAGCGCGCTGTCCGTGAAGTCGTTCAGCTGGGTGTTCGCGTCCGGCTCGCGCTGGACGCCGGTGACGAGGTTCCGCACCGCGGTGCGGGACATCACGGCGGAGTCGGCGCGGGCGTCGAAGCGGTCGCCGAGCCGGATCGCGTACAGGCCCGTGACGCCCGTGGAGGTACGCAGGTTCCGGAAGAGGTCCTGGGCCGGGAAGCCGGCGGGGAGCACGGCGACGAAGACGGGCTTGTCCGCCTTCTCGATCTTCTCGGCGAGTGCGGAGGCCTGCCGGGCGGAGAGCTGGTCGGCGGCGGCCGGGTCCACGTAGACCGGGCTCTCGCGCAGCGCGGCGGCGACGGTGGAGACGCTGGTGGCCGCGTGCGCTCCGGGCGCGAACGACAGCATGACCATGGCCGCGAGTGCCAGTGCGACCAACAGGCCCGGAATCCCTCGGGTGCGTGCGGCCCTCATGCCTTCGAAGCTACCCGAACCGGAGCAGAACCGGGCATCGGGAGCGGCGGCCCGGGTGCCGTCACGGCCCGGACGCGAGCACGCCGGCGCGGCAGGTGTCGCCGGGCATCCGTACCCGCGCGTCCGGCCCTCCGCCTCGTCGTCCCCGAGTCGCCCGTCGAGTCGCCCGTCGAGTCGTCCGTCCCGCAACGATCCGGTTCCGCCTGGCGGAATTGTGGCCTCCGTCACAGCAGTTGCTGGCATGCACCTGATGAGGTGACCCGCATGGTCGGACTCATCCTTCGCGTGCTCCCGTTCTGGGTGCGCGAGCCGCTGCTCATCGTCGTCGGCGTCCCCTTCTCCATCGCGCTCTTCTACGCCGCGGCCCGGGACCGGGCGCCCGTCGGCGCCCTCCTCGGACTCGCGGTCCTGGTGTTCACCTCGATCCGCGTCCACACCGTGGTCAAGGCGCTGCGGGCCCGTAAGGCGGCCAAGCAGCTCAACAGCGCCCCGGCGAGCACGGCCTAGGCACCCCAGACGGCGAAAAGCGCCGGCCGGGGCTGGTGTCCAGCCCCGGCCGGCGCTTTCACGACGCGTCTCACCCGGCGCGGTACGCCTCCGTCAGCTTCGCCACCGCGTCCGCGTAGTGCCCTGTCAGGAGCAGATGGTCGGCGTCCGCGAAGGGCTTGGCGGACGCGGCGGTGACCGCCGTGCCGATCTTCTGCTGGACCAGCAGCCGGGCCTTGGTCACGGCCGTGCGGGCGACCTGGTCGGCACCCGCCCGTTCGGCGGCCGAGGCCACCAGGGCGAGGGCCCTGAGGGTCCCCGTGCCGCCGCCCGGCACGTTCGTGAGCGTCGTCAGACCCCACCCGTACGGGAACTGCGGGTCGTACGACGTGTCACCGACGTTGATCGGCAGCTGGGATTCGCTCTTCGGCCAGGTGACCGGGAGCTGTCCGGTGAAGGCGCGCCTGCCGTAGAGGACGTCGGCGACACCGTCGCCCTCCGTGCCCGGCAGCCAGGAGGCGACGAGCGCGTCGACGTCGCCGAGGCGGTCGCCGATGAGCTGCGGGCGGCCCGACACGATGAGCACGGCGCACTTCATGGCCGCGCACACCTTGTCCACGGCGGCCTTGTCGGCCGCGGTCAGCTCCAGGTCGTTGCCGTTGCCGACGTCACCCACGCCCTCGGCGTACGGGGTCTCCCCGACCACGACCACGCCGACGTCGTATCCGTCAGTGGAGGCCGAGGCGTCCTTGGAGTACGTGACGTCGCCGCCGGCCTTGCGCATGCCCTGAAGGATCGTCGTGCCCTGGGTGATGTTCCCGGACGAGCCCTGCCAGGTGATGGTCCAGCCGCCGGTCTGGTTGCCGATGTCGTCGGCGTTGGAACCGGCGACGTAGACCTTCTGGGACTTCTTCAGCGGCAGGACGGAACCGGCGTTCTTCAGCAGGACCTGGGACTCGGCCGCCGCCTGACGGGCCACCGCGCGGTGGGCCGTCGAGCCGATCGCCGAGGCGCCACTGGTGTCCGCGTACGGCTTCTCGAAGAGGCCGAGGCGGAACTTCTGCGCCAGGATCCGCGCGACCGCGTCGTCGATCCGCCGGTCGGTGACCCGCCCGGCCTTCGCCTCGTCGATCAGCGTCGCGCTGAACTCCTTGTAGCTGTACGGGACCATCATCATGTCGACGCCCGCGTTGACCGAGGTGCGGACGTGCGAGGCGTAGTCACCGGGGAGCTGGTCGATGGCGTTCCAGTCGCTGATGACGAAGCCGTCGAAGCCCATCCGGTCCTTGAGCACTCCGTTGATCATGTCGGCGCGGGCGTGCATCTTCACCGGGCCCTGGCCGTCGCCGAGGATGTCGAGCGACGAGTACGAGGGCATGACCGTACCGACACCGCGGTCCACCGCTTCCTGGAACGGGGCCAGGTGCACGGCCTCCAGTTCCTGGCGGCTGACCTTGGTGACGCCCTGGTCGACGGTGTAGCTGCCGGTGGTGGAGGAGCCGTAGGCGGTGCCGCCGTCGCCGACGAAGTGCTTGGCGGTGGCGAGGACCTTGTCGTCGTCCTTCAGGTCCTTGCCGCTACGGTCGCCCTGGAGGCCCTGGACGACCGTCTCCATGGACTCGACGAGCGCCGGGTCCTCACCGAAGGACTCGTAGGAGCGGCCCCAGCGTTCGTCGCGGGTCACGCACAGGCAGGGCGCGAAGTCCCACGGGACACCGGTGGCGCGGACCTCGGCCGCCGTGACGGCTCCCGTCCGCTCGGCGAGCGCCGGGTCGCGGGTGGCGCCGATGCCGATGTTGTGGGGCATGACGGTGGCGCCGGCGAGGTTGTTGTGGCCGTGCACCGCGTCCACGCCGTAGATCAGCGGGATCTGGAAGCGGGTGGCCTGCGCCCGCAACTGGTAGCCGTCGATCATCTTCGCCCAGGCCGCGGGGGTGTTGGGCGTCGGGGTGGAGCCGCCGCCGGAGAGCAGCGATCCGAGGTCGTACGCGGCGATGTCGCCGCCCGCGCCGATCGCGCCGCGCTCGGCCTGGGTCATCTGACCGGCCTTCTCCTCCAGGGACATCCGGGAGAGGAGGTCGGCCACCCGCTTCTTCACGGGGAGTCTCGCGTCCAGGTACGGAAGCCCGTGCGCGTCGATCACGACCTGCGGGGTCTCGGCGGGGGCCTTGGCGCCGGTCACCGTGAGCTTGAGCGGGATCGTCTCGGCCGACTCACCGGAGCGGTCACGGAGGGTCGGGACCCGGACCGTACGGCTCGTGCCGGACACCGTGCCCGCCGGGAAGGTGATCTCACCCTTGACCGGGGTGTAGTCCTTGCCGGACTCGGCGGTGCCGCCGGTGCTCTCGTAGGCGACGGTCACGGGCTCGTCGATCGGGGCGGCACCGGTGGTGGCGACGGAGACCTTCACGCTCGCGGTGCCGCCCTCCTTCACCGGGTAGACGGCCGCGTCGGTGGTGACGGAGGCGCGCAGCGACTGGTCGGCCTTGCCGTACAGCTCGACGTCGTCCATGGCGAACCGGCCCTGGGCGCCGACCGGGAGGGTGACCGCATAACCCCACATCTGGGTCAGGCCGAGCACCTGGTCGATGCCGCCGACGGGCTGGTAGTCCGTGCGATAAGTGAAGTCGGTGAAGGGGATCTCGATCTGTTTCCAGCCGGTGAAGTCGTCCGTGAAGGAGGTCGTCCACAGCTCGGAGGCCTCGCCGTTGGCGCCGCCGTCCTTGATCTCGAAGGCGGTCTTCTTGCCGTTGTCCTGGCCGTCCCACCAGAAGCGGATGCCCTTGTGCGCGGACCAGTCGTGGCCCGGCTGGTCCGCGGCGTAGTCGTGGGTGAAGCCTCCGTAGCCGCTGATGTCGTAGTCGCCCGCGAGGACCTTGGCTCCCTCGGGCGCGTCGGACCGTTCGGCCAGGGTGAGTTCGGGCGGGTCGTCCGCGTCGCCGCCCCAGGTGAAGAGGCCTTCGGCCGGCTGGCTCGCGAAGGGCACCTCCCCCTCGAAGCGGTCGACCGGGACGGGGTCGGGATCGGCGGCCGCCGCCGTCCCCGCCGACGCGAGCGGGAGCAGTCCCGCGATCAGTGCGGCACCGGCCAGCACGGCGGTTCTTCGTACGGAGTTCCGATCGAGCCCTGTCATGGGTTTCCCTCGACTCTCACGTTCGTCTCACGGCTTAGATCAGGGCGTGAGTTAACTGGCGTCCCGGGAACCCGTCAAGACTTCACGTCAGAACCGGTACACACCCAAGTCACGTCCGGATCAGGGGAGTTGTTTGTTCACGCAATGAACGCGCGACCCCTTGACGCGGGTCCGCAGCCGTCATTTACTCACGCCTCGCACGCCTCCCCACCCCCCACTCAGAAGGGCGGCGCTCCATGCGGAGATCCATCAGGAGATCCACCCGGGCGGTCCGGCTGATCGTCGCGGGACTGCTCACCACCGCGGCCTTCACCGCCGCCGGGCCCACTCCGGCGAACGCGGCGGGCGAACAGGTGACCGCCTGGCTCACGACGACGGACGACTCGGGCGGCCGTCATGTCGTCCGCGGTCTGCAGGCCCAGGCGCCGTTCGCCTTCCAGTCGGGCAGCGGCGGAAGTGGCGAGAACATCACCGTCGACGAGAACACGCGCTACCAGACGTTCACCGGCGGGGGCGCCTCCTTCACCGACACGGCGGCCTGGCTGATGAACAGCAGTGGAGCGCTGTCGCAGAGCACGCGCGACGCGACGATGCGCAAGCTCTTCTCGCCGACGGACGGGATCGGGCTGTCCTTCCTGCGCAACCCCATGGGCGCCTCCGACCTGGCCCGCTTCGGCTACAGCTACGACGACGTGCCCGCCGGCCAGACCGATCCGAACCTGACGAAGTTCTCCATCGCGCACGACCTGGCGGATGTGGTGCCGCTGACCAAGCAGGCGCTCCAGCTCAACCCTTCCCTCACGGTGATGGCCTCGCCGTGGACGGCGCCCGCCTGGATGAAGGACAGCGGGTCGCTGAACGGCGGATGGCTGAAATCGGAGGACTACGGCGCCTACGCCTCGTACTTCGTGAAGTACCTCCAGGCGTACCGGGACCAGGGGGTCCCCGTCTCGTACGTCACCGCGCAGAACGAGCCGACCTGCTGCTCGGGCTATCCCTCGATGAGCTGGAACGCCTCGGGGCTCGCCTACTTCACCAAGAGCGAGCTGCTGCCCAAGCTCCAGGCGGCCGGGCTGTCCACCAAGGTGCTCGCGCACGACTGGAACTGGGACGTGTACGACTCCTACGCGGCGCAGACCGTGGACGACGCGGCGGTCCGCTCGCATCCGAACTTCGGCGGGATCGCCTGGCACGGGTACGGCGGTGACGTCACCAAGCAGACGAGCGTGCACAACCAGTACCCGGCCCTCGACGCCTTCGGCACGGAGCACTCCGGGGGCACCTGGATCGCCAACCAGCAGCGCGAGGACATGCTCAACATCGTCGACTACACCCGCAACTGGGCGAAGTCGGTGACCAAGTGGTCGCTGGCCGTGGACCAGAACATGGGCCCGCACAACGGGGGCTGCGGCACCTGCACCGGCCTGGTCACCGTGCACAACGGTGACGGGGCGAGCGGGAGCGTCGACTACACGGTCGAGTACTACACGATGGGCCATCTGACGAAGTTCGTCCGGCCCGGCGCGCAGCGGATCGCCTCCACGGCGTCCTCGGCGGTCCCGAACGTCGCCTGGCGCAACCCGGACGGTTCGAAGGCCCTGATCGCCTACAACGACGGCTCGGCCGCCAAGACCGTCACCGTCAACTGGGGCTCGCAGCACGCCACTTACTCGCTGCCGGGCAAGACGTCGGCGACGTTCACCTGGTCGGGGACGCAGTCGGGCGGGGGCGCGCAGTCGGGCGCGTTCGTCGGACTGGCCGGCAAGTGCCTGGACGTGGCGGGCGGTTCGAGCGCCAACGGCACGGCGGTCCAGCTCTACGACTGCAACGGATCCACCGCGCAGTCCTGGAGCGTGCAGGCCGACGGTTCGGTGCGCTCGCTCGGCAAGTGCCTCGACGTCACGTCGGCCTCCACGGCGAACGGCGCCAAGGTCCAGCTCTACGACTGCAACGGTTCGGCCGCCCAGCGCTGGACGTACAACGCCTCCACCGGCGACGTGGTCAACGCGGGTGCGGACAAGTGCCTCGACGTCACGGACAACACGTCGGCGAACGGCGCCCGGGCGCAAATCTGGACCTGCACGGGCGCGGGCAACCAGAAGTGGCATCTCCAGTAGCCCAACCCCCACGGGGATGACTGGGGATGAGCGCCGGAGGGGCCTCGGCCCCTCCGGCGTTTCGGCGCGCTACGCCGCCGGCTCGACCCCGGCCCGCAGCAGGCCGTAGGTGTACGCGTCCTCCAGCGCCTGCCAGGACGCGGCGATGACGTTCTCGGCCACGCCGACCGTGGACCACTCCCCCGTGCCGTCGGACGTGGCGATCAGCACGCGGGTGGTGGAGGACGTGCCGTGCTTGCCCTCCAGGATGCGGACCTTGTAGTCGACCAGTTCCAGCTTGGCGAGCTGGGGGTAGATCGTCTCCAGGGCCACGCGCAGGGCACGGTCGAGGGCGTTGACCGGGCCGTTGCCCTCGGCGGTGGCGACGATGCGCTCGCCCTTCGCGAAGAGCTTCACCGTCGCCTCGTTGGCGTGGCTGCCGTCGGGGCGGTCCTCGACGATGGCACGCCAGGACTCGACCTCGAAGTAGGAGCGGGCCCGGCCCTCGGCCTCGGCGCGCAGCAGGAGTTCGAAGCTCGCGTCGGCGGCCTCGTACGTGTAGCCCTCCAGCTCTCGCTCCTTGACGCGGGCGACGACGCGGGCGACCAGTTCGCGGTCGTCGCTGATGTCGACGCCGAGTTCCTTGCCCTTGAGCTCGATCGAGGCGCGGCCGGCCATGTCGGAGACCAGCATCCGCATGGTGTTGCCGACCTGCTCGGGGTCGATGTGCTGGTAGAGGTCGGGGTCGACCTTGATGGCCGAGGCGTGCAGGCCCGCCTTGTGGGCGAAGGCCGACACTCCCACGTACGGCTGGTGGGTGGAGGGGGTCAGGTTGACCACCTCGGCGATGGCGTGCGAGATCCGGGTCATCTCGCGCAGGGCGCCGTCGGGCAGCACCTTCTTGCCGTACTTCAGCTCCAGGGCGGCGACGACGGGGAACAGGTTGGAGTTGCCGACCCGCTCGCCGTAGCCGTTGGCCGTGCACTGGACGTGGGTGGCGCCCGCGTCGACGGCGGCCAGCGTGTTGGCGACCGCGCAGCCGGTGTCGTCCTGCGCGTGGATGCCGAGCCGGGCGCCGGTGTCCGCGAGGACGGTGGCGACGACGGCCTGGACCTGCGCCGGGAGCATCCCGCCGTTGGTGTCGCACAGGACCACGACGTCGGCGCCCGCCTCCGCGGCGGCGCGGACGACGGCCTTGGCGTAGCCGGGGTTCGCGCGGTAGCCGTCGAAGAAGTGCTCGCAGTCGACGAAGACGCGGCGGCCCTGCGCACGCAGGTGGGAGACGGTGTCGCGCACCATCTCCAGGTTCTCCTCCAGGGTGGTGCGCAGCGCGAGCTCGACGTGCCGGTCGTGGGATTTGGCGACCAGGGTGATCACCGGGGCGCCGGAGTCCAGGAGTGCCTTGACCTGCGGGTCCTCGGAGGCCTTGCCGCCTGCCCTGCGGGTCGCTCCGAAGGCCACGAGCTGCGCGTGCTTGAAGTCGATCTCCTGCTGGGCGCGGGCGAAGAACTCGGTGTCGCGGGGGTTGGCGCCGGGCCAGCCGCCCTCGATGAAACCGACCCCGAAGTCGTCCAGGTGCCGGGTGATGGCCAGCTTGTCCGCCACGGTGAGGTTGATGCCCTCGCGCTGCGCGCCGTCGCGCAGCGTCGTGTCGAAGACGTGGAACGCGTCGTCCAGTTCGCTGGTTTCCGTCATGGTGTCAAGGCTCCTGTGTTGGATCTCGGTCTACCGGAATGACCGGCTCCACCGTCCTCCAATGATCCCTCGCGCTGCGCTCCCGGCTGTAGGTGGGCCAGAAATGCGAAAAACCCCTCGCGGGTGCGAGAGGTCTGCGCGCGGGTCGAGAACGACGGTGTCCGCCCGTACCTGGTCGTACGTGGCGGTCACTGCGGACCGGCGCGCCTGCTGCCAATAATCGTGGCGAACGAGAGCACGGGGGCAGTCTGGCACAGAGCACGCCCCCTCTCGCGAGGCGTCTCAGGATGCGAGCACCGTTCCGGACGGCGGGGGGCACGCCCGGACACCGCGCCGCGGGTCAGCCCAGCGACTCGTCGAGGAACTCCCGCACGTGGGAGAGGACCCGTTCACGGTCGGTGCCGCGCAGGCCGATCGCCACGTGGATGGAGAAGCCGTCGAGCAGGGCGCGCAGCCGGGCGGCGAGGCGGTCCGGGTCGACGGCGCGGAACTCGCCGCGCGAGATGCCCTCGGCGAGCAGTGCGACGAGGTCGCGGTGCCAGGCGCCCTCGATGGCGACCTGTCGTTCGCGGGCGTCGTCGGCCGCGTTCTGCGAGCGGTTCCAGACCTCCAGCCAGAGCGTCCAGTGCGGGTCGCGGTGGCCGTCGGGGACGTACAGGTCGACGTAGGCGTCGAGGCGCTCGCGGGCGGTCCCGCGCGCGGCCAGCAGCCGGCCGCGCTCGGCGCCGAGCCGGCCCTCGCTCCACTCCAGGGTGCGCAGCAGCAGCTCGTCCTTGGAGCGGAAGTAGTAGAGGAGATGGCCGCTGCTCATGCCGACCTCGTGGCCGAGCGCCGCCATGGTGAGCTTCTCCAGACCGCGCTCGGCGATCATCTCCATGGCGGCGGCGAGGACCTCCTCGCGCGGCGGCGCGTTCTTCCGCGCACCGGCCATCCGTGACTCCCGTGTTCAGACCTTCGGCTGCTGCTGGGTGATGCAGTGGATGCCACCGCCGCCCGCGAAGATCGTACGTGCGTCCACCAGTGTCACCGTCCGCTCCGGGAAGAGGCGGCGGAAGATGCCCGCCGCGATCTCGTCGCGCGGGTCGTCGAAGCCGCAGAGCACGACGCCGCCGTTGCAGAGGTAGTGGTTGATGTACGAGTAGTCGGCCCAGTGGCCGTCGGCCTCCAGGACCGTCGGGGCGGGCACCTCGACGACCTCGATGCTGCGGCCGCGCGCGTCGGTCTGCGCCCTGAGCAGCCCGGTGATCTCCTTGCTGAGCTCGTGGTCGGGGTGCGCCGGGTCCGTCTGGGAGTGCGCGACGATCACGCCGGGCCGGGCGAAGGCGGCGACGATGTCGACGTGCCCGAGGGTGCCGAAGCCGTACGGGGGGTAGTCGCCGGTGAGGCCGCGCGGCAGCCAGATCGCCTTGCTGGTGCCGAGCTGGGCGTGGATCTCCGCCTCGACCTCCTCGCGGCTCCAGCCGGGGTTGCGCTCGGGGCCGAGCTGGACGGTCTCGGTGAGCAGCACGGTGCCCTCGCCGTCTACGTGGATCGCGCCGCCCTCGTTGACGAGCCGGGAGGCGTACGTCTTCGCTCCGGCCAGTCCGGCGACCTGCGCGCCGATCTTGGAGTCGTGCTCCCAGCGGGCCCAGTCCTGGGCGCCCCAGCCGTTGAACGTCCAGTCCACGGCGCCGAGTTCACCCTGGCCGTTGGTGAGGAAGGTGGGGCCGATGTCACGCATCCAGGCGTCGTCGAGTTCCCGCTCGACGGTGTCGATGCCGGGGCCGAGGAGCTCGGCCGCGGGCGCGGACTGGCCGGGGCCGCAGACCACGGTGACCGGCTCGAAGCGGCGGACGGCGCGGGCCACGGCCGCCCAGGCCGCGCGCGACTCAGCGAGGTCCTCGGGGTTGTCGAAGGTGGGGTTGGGGCCCGGCCACGCCATCCAGGTGCGCTCGTGCGGGGTCCACTCGGCGGGCATGCGGAATCCGTCGGCGGCAGCAGACATGGGTGATCCTTAGAGGCTGGGTCGATTACAGGAAGTAGAGGCGGTTGAGGGAGACCGAGTCGGCGGGCTCGGAGCGCAGCGGGTCGCCGTCGAGGGTGACGAGACCGGTGCGCTGGTCGACGTCGACCGCTCCGGTACGGGAGTTGAGGCGCAGGTCGGCGGGGCCGATGCCGCGGGTGCCGCGGACCGCGACGCGGCGGCGGCGGGTCGGCATGGTGTCGTTGCCCTGGTCGAGCGCGGCCTGGGCGACGAACGCCACGGAGATCTCTGCGGGCGTCGCGCCGTGCGCCCCGAACTGCGGGCCGAGGACGAGGGGTTCACAGGTGTCGGTGGCGGCGTTCGGGTCGCCGACGACTCCGTAGGCGGGGAAGCCGTACTTCAGGACGAGCTGCGGCTTGGCGCCGAAGTACTCGGGGCGCCACAGGACGATGTCGGCGAGCTTGCCCGTCTCGATGGAGCCGACCTCGTGGGCGAGGCCGTGGGCGATGGCCGGGTTGATGGTCAGCTTGGCCATGTAGCGCAGGACACGTTCGTTGTCGTGGTCCTCGGGCGCTCCGAACTGGGCCTTCATCTTGCCGGCCATGGCGAAGGTGCGGCGGACGGTCTCGCCGGCGCGGCCCATGCCCTGGGCGTCGGAGGAGGTGATGCCGATCGCGCCCAGGTCGTGCAGCACGTCCTCGGCGCCCATCGTCCCGGCGCGGATGCGGTCGCGGGCCATCGCGGCGTCGCCGGGCAGGTCGGTCTTCAGGTCGTGGACGGAGACGATCATGCCGTAGTGCTCGGCGACCGCGTCCCGGCCGAAGGGCAGGGTCGGATTGGTGGAGGACCCGATGACGTTCGGGACGCCCGCCATCTTGAGGACGTTCGGGACGTGTCCGCCGCCGCAGCCCTCGATGTGGAAGGCGTGGATGGTGCGGCCGTCCAGCACCTTGAGGGTGTCCTCGACCGACAGGCACTCGTTCAGGCCGTCGCTGTGCAGGGCGACCTGGACGTCGTGTTCCTCGGCGACGCGCAGCGCGGTGTCGAGGGCGCGGGTGTGCGCGCCCATGTCCTCGTGGACCTTGAAGCCGCTGGCGCCGCCCTCGGCGAGGGCCTCGACGAGCGGGGCGCCGTCGGAGGACGAACCCCGGCCCAGGAAGCCGATGTTGACCGGCCAGGCGTCGAAGGCGCCGAACGCGTGGCGCAGTGCCCAGGGGGAGTTGACGCCGACGCCCCACACCGGGCCGAACTCCTGGCCGATGACCGTCGTCACGCCGGAGGCCAGCGAGGCTTCCATGATGCGCGGCGAGAGCAGGTGGACGTGGGTGTCGACGGCTCCGGCGGTGGCGATGAGGCCCTCGCCGGAGACGATGGACGTGCCGGTGCCGACCACGACGTCGACGCCGTCGAGGGTGTCGGGGTTGCCGGCCCGTCCGATCGAGCAGATCCGGCCCTCGCGGATGCCGATGGACACCTTGCGGATGCCCTGGACGGCGTCGATCACCACCACGTTGCTGATGACGACGTCGCAGGTGTCCCGGACGGCGGCGGCCTTCAGGTGCAGTCCGTCCCGGGCGGTCTTGCCGAATCCGGCGAGGAACTCGTCGCCGGGGAGCTGCGCGTCGGACTCGACGCGGATGGTGAGCCCGGAGTCGCCGAGCCGGACCCGGTCGCCGGCCCGGGGGCCGTGGGTGGCGGCGTACTCGTACGGGGTGAGGCGGCGGGGTTCCGCGGGGTGGCCTCCGGGGCGGCTCATCGGCCGGCCTCCTTGTCACGGGTGTCCGGGACGCCGAGGTAGCCGCAGGCGGCGGCCCGGCGCAGGGCCTCCTGCTTCGCTCCGGGCGCGTCCAGCGGCCCGTCGACCAGGCCGGCGAAGCCGATGGCGATCCGCTCGCCGCCGATCGGCACGAAACCGACCTCGGCGCTCTCGCCGGGCCCGAAGCGGACGGAGGATCCGGCGGGCACCGCGAGCCGCATGCCGTAGGTGGCCGCCCGGTCGAAGTCGAGCCGCGGGTTGGCCTCGAAGAAGTGGAAGTGGGAGGTGACGGAGACGGGCACGGTGGCCGTGTTGGTGACCGTCAGCCGCAGGATCGCGGGAGGCTCGGTGTGCGCGGGCGCCGGCAGCAGCGCGCCGGGGGCCCGGTCGCCGAGTCCGCCGCCGATGGGGTCGGAGACGACCGCGAGCCGGGAGCCGTCGTCGAAGACGGCCTCGACGTGCACCTCGGTGACCACGTCCGCGACGCCGGGCAGCACGTCGTCGGGGCCGAGGACGGACCGGGCCGCCTCGATCGCCTCGGCCAGCCGGCCGCCGTCACGGGCTGTCTCGCAGACGGTGTCCGCGATCAGGGCGGTGGCCTCCGGCACGTTGAGCCGCAGTCCGCGGGCTCTGCGGGCCCGGGCCAGCTCGGCGGCCGAGAACAGCAGCAGCCGGTCACGTTCCGTGGGGGTCAGTCTCACGCCACGACACCTCCTTGCGTTCCTCCGTTTAGAGCATCACTCTAAACGCGGATTTCATGGAAGGGAAACATTGACGGACAAGCGTTGGAGACGACACATTGAGCGTCGCTCTAACTTTTGGATGCGACCAGCAGCACCCCCCGGGCGGCCGTCGAAGGAGACCAGCCATGCCGATTGAACAGCGCGGAGTCGACACGATCCCCGACGAGGAACGCACCAGCGGTCCGCGCGACCTCATGTCGATCCTGCTCGGCTCCAACCTCTGCCTCGGGGTGATCATCTTCGGCTGGCTGCCGCCCTCCTTCGGGCTCGGCTGGTGGTCCTCGGTCAGCGCGATCGTGGCAGGCACCGTGGTCGGCACGGCGCTCACCGCGCCGCTGGCCCTGGTCTCCCTGCGGACCGGGACCAACCTCTCCACCTCCTCCGGCGCCCAGTTCGGCGTGCGGGGACGGCTGGTCGGCTCGGTCGTCGGCCTGCTTCTCGCGCTCGGCTACACCGCGCTGACCGTGTGGATCGGCGGCGACGTGATGGTGAGCGTCCTCGGCCGGCTCTTCGGCCTGGAGCCGAGCGGCGCCGCGTACGCCGTCGTCTACGTCGTGCTCGCCGCCGCCACCGTCGCGGGCGCGGTCTACGGCTACCGCGTGCTGCTCACCATGTCCCGCGCCCTCGCGGTCGGCATGACGGCCCTGCTGGCCGTCGGCGTGATCGCGTACGCCCCGCACTTCAGCACCGCCGCGATCCCGGAGACCGGCGGTTATCTGCTCGGCTCGTTCTGGCCCACCTGGCTGCTGGCGGCGGTGGCCGCCGGCCTGTCGGGCCCGATCGCCTTCATCACGCTGCTCGGCGACTACACCCGCTACATCTCTCCCGCGCGCCACTCCTCGCGCACCGTCCTGCACGCCACCTGGCTCGGCCTGATCGCCGGCCTGCTGGTCCCGCAGCTCTTCGGCACCTTCACGGCGTACGCGGCCCACGCGGCCCTCGACTACGCGGGCCCGCTCGTCTCCGCGGCCCCCGGCTGGTACCTGGTCCCGCTGCTGCTGGCCGCGTCCGCCGGCTCGGTCGGCAACGCCGGTCTGATGCTCTACTCCATGGGCCTCGACCTGGACGCGATCCTGCCGCGCGCCTCCCGCGCCCGCGCCACCTGCTCGGTCGCCGTCGTCGCCATGCTCTGCGTCTTCGTCGGCCACTACGCCTGGAACGCGCAGTCCGCCATGACGTCGTTCGTCCTGCTGCTGACCGCGATCGGCACCCCGTGGGCGGTCATCACGCTGATCGGCTTCGTGCGCTGCCGCGGTGTCTACGACCCCGACGCCCTCCAGGTCTTCAACCGGCGCTCGAAGGGCGGCGTCTACTGGTACCGGGCCGGCTGGAACATCCAGGCCACCGTGTCCTGGGCGGTCGGCGCCTGCGCCGGACTGCTCGCGGTCTCGCTGCCCTCGTACGAGGGCCCGCTGCTGAAGCTGACCGGCGGGGTGGACTGCAGCTTCCTGCTGTCCGGCCTGGTCGGCGGTCTGCTCCACCTGGCGCTCACCGCGCGTCAGACGCAGTCGCCGGCCCCCGCCGTGGAGCAACTCGCGCCGGCGGAGAGCGGGCTCTAGGACCCGTCGGCCCTCAGGGGCGCGTGCTGGAAACACGAGGAAGGGGCGGCGCCGGAATCGTCCGGCGCCGCCCCTTCCTCCGTTCCCGGTCCGCGCCCGGCCCGGGGGCCCGGCGTGGCAGCTCTCAGGAACCCGACATGACATCCCCGAACATGGGGTCGTCCCCCGACTTCCCGATGCCGACGGAGGACGCGCCGAAGCTCACGGAGCCGGTGGCCGTGATGCCGCCGGCGGAGCCGCGCAGGACCCATACGGCGCCGTCGTCGCTGTTCTCGCCGGCCGCGCCCACCGAGAGATCGGCGCGGCCGTCCTTGTTGTGGTCGGCGAGGTGGACGGCGTCGCCGAACATGTCCGACTGCTCGTTGGCTCCCGGGACGCCCGCGGTTCCCTGGTTGAAGGACTGGGCACCGGTACCCGTCAGGCCGGAGGGGCCGCCGCGCAGCACCCAGACGTTGCCGACGCCGTCCGTCGAGCCGACGGACTCGTTGTCCGCGCCGACGGCGAGGTCCGGGTACTTGTCGCCGTTGACGTCGCCCGCCGCGAGCGAGGCTCCGAACCAGTCATTGGACTCGTCCGTTCCCGGCACCCCCGCGGTGTCCTGGCTGAAGACGGCCTTGCGCGTGGTGTCGACGCCCGCCGCGCCGCCGTGGAACACGCTGACGTACCCGCCCCTCGCCGTGTCGTCCAGCACGGAGACGAAGTCGGTGCCGACGACGAGGTCGTCGTGCCCGTCGCGGTCGAAGTCGGCGACGGTGAGCGCCCCCGCGTACCCCTCGCCCGCCTCGGTCTGGAGCGTCGGCCCGGTCGAGCCGCCCAGGTAGACGAAGTTCCCGGCGGAGGACCCCACCACCACGTCGTCCGTCCCGTCGCCGTCGAAGTCCCCTGCCGCGAGCCGGACGGCGCCCATCGGGTACGCGCCGGCCTCGATCTGCGCGTCGAAGCGCAGCTTCGCTGCCGCGCCGCCGGACGCGGTGAAGCCACCCTTGAAGATCCACACGTCCTTGCCGGTGGAACCGACCGCCAGATCGGTCTTCCCGTCGCCGGTGAAGTCGCCGACCGCGAGGGACTGGCCGAACCGGTCGTGACCCGACGGGTTCGGATCGCTGATCGTCGTGCCGCCCGACAGGCCGGACGAGCCGCCCCACAGGATGGTGACGGAGCCGCCGTCGGCGTCGCCGCCGACGTCCTCCTGCGGTGTGCCCACGACGAGATCGCCGTAGCCGTCGCGGTTGAGGTCGCCGTGCGCGAGTTCGGTGCCGAAGCGGTCGGAGGTCTCCGAGGCGCCCGGCACGCCGGAGGAGCTCTGCGACGTGGTCTTGTGTCGCGCGGCGCTGATCCCGCTCGACGAGCCGTAGTTGACGACCACGGCGCCCGCCTTCGCCTTCCCGGCCGCGACGGCACCCGGGGCGCCGGTCGCCAGATCGCGGTAGCCGTCGCCGTTGAAGTCGTCGGCGAGGCCCGACGGGGCGGCACTCGCGGCGCCGGGCAGGGCGATCAGCAGACCACCGGCCAGGACGGCGGCGACGGCGGTGGCGGCCAGGGCGACGGGACGGCGGGAACGCTGGTGGTGGGGCCGGGACATGAATTCCTCTCCAGGACAAACGTGCGGGCCTGGAGATGACCTCTGGCGGGACTGAAGGGTTGTACGGGACGGGAGGAGACTCAAGTTCCCTCAGCGCCCTCAGCACCCTCTGTGCCCCCGCGCCCCCAGCACCCTCAGTGCCCGGAAAGCGCCGGTCCCCGCCCGGTCACCGCTCGCGCGGGGACATGGCGGGGACTCGGGCTGTACGGGCACGGTCCGGCCGGGGCCGGGGAACGCCGGCCGGGCGGGTCAGCCCAGGCGGTGCATCCAGCCGTGGGTGTCCTCGGTGATGCCGCGCTGGATGTCGAGCAGGGCCTCGCGGAGCTTGAGGGTGACCACGCCGGGCTCGCCGCCCGACTGCTTCCACTCGGCGCCGGTGCGCTTGACCGTGCCGACCGGGGTGATGACGGCCGCGGTACCGCAGGCGAAGACCTCGGTGAGGCTGCCGTTCTCGGCGTCGGTCTGCCACTGGTCGATGGAGACACGGCCCTCCTCGGCGGTGTAGCCGAGGTCACGGGCGACGGTCAGCAGGGAGTCACGGGTGACGCCCTCCAGGATCGAGCCGGTGAGGGTGGGGGTGACGATCCGGTCCCCGTACACGAAGTACAGGTTCATGCCGCCGAGCTCCTCGATCCACTGGTGCTCGACCGCGTCGAGGTAGCAGACCTGGTCGCAGCCCTTGGCCGCGGCCTCGGCCTGGGCGAGGAGCGACGCGGCGTAGTTGCCACCCGTCTTCGCGTCGCCCATGCCGCCGGGGACGGCGCGCACACGGTCCTCGGAGAGCCAGATCGAGACGGGCTTCACGCCGCCCGCGAAGTAGGCACCGGCGGGCGAGGCGATGACGAGGAAGAGGTACTCGTTGGCCGGCTTCACACCGAGGCCCACCTCGGTCGCGATCATGAAGGGGCGCAGGTAGAGGGACTCCTCGCCGCCGTGCGCCGGGACCCAGTCGCGGTCCTGCTGGACCAGCGCGTCGCAGGCCTCGACGAAGGTCTCCACCGGCAGCTCCGGCATGCCGAGCCGGCGGGCGGAGGCCTGGAAGCGACGGGCGTTCTTGTCGGGGCGGAACGTGGCGACGGAGCCGTCGGGCTGGCGGTAGGCCTTGAGTCCCTCGAAGATCTCCTGCGCGTAGTGCAGGGTCATGTTCGCCGGGTCGAGGGAGAGCGGTCCGTACGGAACGAGCTGCCCGTCGTGCCAGCCGCGGCCCTCCGTCCACTTGATCGTCACCATGTGGTCGGTGAAGTGGCGGCCGAACCCCGGGTTGACCAGGATTCCCTCGCGCTCGGCGGCGGAGAGCGGGCTGGCGGACGGCTTGAGCTCGATCGTGGGCTGCGTCATGAGTGGTTTGTCCTTCACCGGTTGGATGTGACGGGCCGCGCTCACGCCCGCACTGCCAGTGGCCAGTGGTAGGACGTCCGAGCATTCCCTCATTCCGCGGCTCCGCGTTCGATTATCGCCCAGCGGAGGACCGTGGGAGAAAACGGCGTGTATGCGGCCCGGGGGAGGCCCAGGGATTGATGGTGGCACCCGGCGAGGGCACAGCAAAGCCGCCGGGTGCGGATGCGACCCGGCGGCTGCTACGAGACGTAGGCGGTGCGGCGGGTCAGCCGGCTACTCGTACGGCCAGCGCGTCGCCGATTTCCTCGGTGCTGCGGGCGGCCTTGCCGACCCGCTCGGCGAGGTCGGCGGAGACGGCGTCCTCGATGCGGGCGGCCTCGGCCTCGTAGCCGAGGTGGCGCAGCAGGAGGGCGACGGACAGGACGGTGGCGCTGGGGTCGGCCTTGCCCTGGCCCGCGATGTCGGGCGCCGAGCCGTGCACGGGCTCGAACATCGAGGGGAACTCGCCGCTCGGGTTGATGTTGCCCGAGGCGGCGACGCCGATGCCGCCGGAGACGGCCGCGGCGAGGTCGGTGATGATGTCGCCGAAGAGGTTGTCGGTGACGATCACGTCGAAGCGCTCGGGCTGGGTGACGAGGTAGATCGTCGCCGCGTCGACGTGGATGTAGTCGGTGGTGACCTCGGGGAACTCCGTCGCCACCCGGTTGAAGACGTTCGTCCAGAGGTGGCCCGCGAAGGTCAGCACGTTGTTCTTGTGGACCAGCGTCAGCTTCTTGCGGGGGCGGGCCTGGGCCCGGGCGAAGGCGTCACGGACGACCCGCTCGACGCCGAACGCCGTGTTGACGGAGACCTCGGTGGCCACCTCGTGCGGCGTGCCCTTGCGGATGGTGCCGCCGTTGCCCGTGTACGGGCCCTCGGTGCCCTCACGGACGACGACGAAGTCGATCGCGGGCTGACCGGCGAGCGGGGTCTCGACACCCGGCAGGAGCTTCGACGGACGCAGGTTGACGTGGTGGTCGAAGGCGAAGCGGAGCTTGAGCAGGAAGCCGCGCTCCAGGACGCCGGACGGGACCGAGGGGTCACCGATCGCGCCGAGGAGGATGGCGTCGTGCTGCTTCAGCGCGTCGAGGTCGGCGTCGGTGAGGGTCTCACCGGTGGCGTGGTAGCGCCGGGCGCCGAAGTCGAAATCCTTGGTCTCCAGCTTCACGTCCTGCGGAAGGACGGCGGAGAGGACTTTGAGCCCCTGGGCCACGACTTCCTGGCCGATGCCGTCACCGGGGATCACTGCGAGATCGATGCTGCGAGACATGACGGCACCGTACTCCTTGTCCCATGGGATGACACACGATGTCCGCCATGCGGACACGCGAGTCCCGGAGCACGCGTACGCTTCGACCGGTGTTCACCCGTATGTATGACGGCCGTTGGCGCGCGGTGGGAACTTTCCAGACATGACCGCTCCTTCCAGGGTGACTCCCCCCGGGCATCCCGTCCCCGACGTCGGCATCCCGCACGAGCTCGCGGGCAACATGAGCATGGCGGAGCAGTACGAGTACCTGCGGACGAAGCTCACGCGGCGCCGCGCGCTGGTGTCGGCGAGCGCGTTCGCGGGCGGCGGCCTGCTGGCCGGCTGCGCGGGGCCGGGCGGCGGGAGCCCTGCGCGGACGTCCGGCTCGACGCCGAACCCGGCCACCAGCCGGGTGCCGGGCTCCGCCGTCACGCCGTTCGGACGCCATCTCGCCTTCGGCGCGGACCCGAAGACCCAGATGCGGATCTCCTGGCAGGTCCCGTTCGCCGTCAGGAAGCCGTACGTCCGGGTGGGCATGACGCCCTGGGCGCTGAGCCGGCGGATCGAGGCCGAGGTCCGCGACCTGCACACGCCGGGACTCGCCGGGCAGCGCGGGGCGCTCGACCAGTACTACCTGCACGCGGCGCTCGACCGGCTCCGCCCGGGGACCACGTACTACTACGGCGTCGGCCACGAGGGCTTCGACCCGGCCGGCAAGGAACAGCACGCGACGGTCGGCCACTTCCGTACGGCGCCCGCGCGTCCGGAGAAGTTCGTGTTCACCGCCTTCGGCGACCAGGGCGTCACTCCCGACGCCCTCGCCAACGACAAGGTGCTGCTCGGCCGCGGCCCGGCCTTCCACCTGCACGCGGGTGACATCTGCTACGCGGACGGGATCGGCCACGGCGAGGCGTCGGACATCTACGACCCGGCCGCCTGGGACCTGTTCCTGAAGCAGACGGAGACCGTGGCCCGGTCGGTGCCGTGGATGGTGACGACCGGCAACCACGACATGGAGGCCTGGTACTCGCCGAACGGCTATGGCGGCCAGTCCGCGCGCTGGTCGCTCCCGGACAACGGCTTCGACGCGGAGCGGGCGCCGGGCGTCTACTCCTTCGTCTACGGCAACGTCGGCGTCGTCGCGCTGGACGCCAACGACGTGTCGTACGAGATCCCCGCCAACAAGGGCTACTCCGGGGGCCGGCAGACCGCCTGGCTCGACCGGCGGCTCGGGGAGCTGCGCGGGCAGGTCGACTTCGTCGTGGTCTTCTTCCACCACTGCGCCTACTCGACCTCCACGCACGCCTCCGACGGCGGGGTGCGGGACGCGTGGGTGCCGTTGTTCGCCAAGCACCAGGTGGACCTGGTGATCAACGGACACAACCACGTCTACGAGCGGACCGACGCGATCAAGGGCGGCACGGTGGGCCGGCAGGTGCCGGTGGGCGCCACGACCGACCCGACGCGTGACGGCATCGTCTACGTCACGGCGGGCGGGGCGGGCAAGAGCCTGTACCGGTTCCCCATCGGGGTGAAGGACAGCTACGAGGGCAAGGTGAAGGACCGCGAGTCCGTGGAGACCTTCCACTGGACGAAGTCGAAGAAGCAGAAGCCGGACACCGTCACGTGGTCGCGGGTGCGGTACACCGGCTACTCCTTCCTCTCGGTGGAGGCGGAGACCGGTCCCTCACCGCGGCTCACGGTGTCGGCGCTGGCGCAGAGCGGCGAACGGATCGACCACTTCGTGGTGCGGCGCGGGAAGTGACCGGCGGCGGCAGGACGTGACCACCCCGGCACCGATGGGGCGGACGGCAGCCCGAGGTGCGGCGCGGGGCATCGGCCTCGCGCCGCACCTCTGCGGGCGGCTCCCGGCTTGAGGGGACGGACGGGCAGGTCCTTGCCTAGTGACCCGTCTCGCCGCCGTTGTCCCGGCGGTCCAGGGCGCGCTGGAGGGCAGCGGCGGCGTTCTTGCGGTCGGATTCGCTGCTCGAACGAGAGTGGTGACGGACTCGGCGGACGGTCGTCTCGGCCATGATGAATCGACTCCTTACCTTCCGGTGGGGCCCGCACGGGGACGCCCGGAAGTGCGGTGAGGTCTTTACGAGACGCCGGAAGGGGCGGGGAGCGGGGCCGCAGGGGTTGCCTGCCAGGGGCTCCGGCTCACGACCGCCATTCGCTTGGTCGAGCGAGACGTTCGGCTCCTACAAAACTAGGCGAGGACCGGGCATCTGTCTCTACGATTACTCGGACTTCCTACTATCTGAGACGGTGGACCGGGTCACACCGCTCCGACCAGGGGCGACAGTTCGCGTCCCGGCGGGGCCGACGGTCCGCGCCGCGTCACCCGCCGCGGGGTGCAGCCGCAGCGCGCCCACCGCGGGCAGCAGACAGAGCGCACCGAGCACCACGAAGGCGACCGCGTACGCCGAACGGGCCCCGTCCGTCAGGACCGCTCCCCCGCGCAGCGCGACGGTGGCGATCGCGACGCCGAGCCCCGCGGCCAGTTGGTGCGAGGTCGCGAAGAGGGCGTTCGCGTCCCGCAGCCGTTCCTCGCCGGTCTCGCTGAACGCGATCGTCGCGTAGCCGCTCAGCCCGACCGAACGCACCACACCGCCCGCCGCCGCCACGACGGCGATCACCGCGACCGGCGTCGCGGCGGTGAACAGGGCGCAGCCCGCCGTGGTGACCGCGAGGCCGAGTGTGGCGACGAGCAGCAGCGGCCGGAAGCCGAACCGGTTGATCAGATACGTCGTGGCCGGCTTGATGCCGATGTTGCCGGCGAACACGAACAGCACGACGGCGCCCGACTTCACCGCGCTCCACCCGAAGACCTCCTGGAAGAGCAGGGGCAGCAGGAAGGGGACGGCGGAGACGACGGCCATGCACAGGGCGCCGTCGAGCGCGGCAGCCCGGAATGACGGCACGCGCAGGGTGCGGAGGTTGACCAGCGGATGCCGGGCTCGCAACAGATGGCGTACGGCAGCCGCGAGGGCGACGACCGCGACGGCGCCGCTCACGGCCGCCCCCTCCGGCCCGCGCCCGGTCTCGGAGACGAGGTGCGCGGTCCAGGTCAGCGCGGCGAGCCCGGTGCCGGCGAGCAGCATGCCGGGCACGTCGAGGGGCGGCGCGCCGCCGGGTGTGCCGGGTGCGATGAGACGGCGGGCGACGATCAGGGCGAGGGCCCCGAGAGGCACGTTGAGAAGGAAGATCCAGTGCCAGGAGGCGTAGGTCGTGATCACGCCGCCGAGCAGCGGCGCGACGACCGGGGCGGCGAGGCCGGGCCACACGATGTGAGCGACCGCGCGGGGAAGGTCCTGCTTGGCGATGCCGCTGACCACGACGAGCCGGCCGACCGGCACCATCATCGCTCCGCCGGCGCCCTGGAGGACCCGGGTCACGACGAGGACCCCGAGGCCGGGGGCGAAGGCGCAGGCCAGCGAGGCGAGGGTGAAGAGGGTGATCGCCGCGAGGAAGACGCGGCGCGGGCCGAAGCGGGCGGTGAGCCAGCCGGAGAGGGGGACGAGGACGGCGAGGGTGACGAGATAGGCCGTGATGATCAGGCCGACCGAGGCGGGGGTGGTGTGCAGGTCGTCGGCTATCCGGGGAGCGGCGGTCGACACGATCGTGCCGTCGAGCATCTCCATGAAGAAGCAGCCCGCGACCAGGAGCGCGGTGCCGCGCTGACGAGAATCCATCATGCGTCCAGACTCGGGGAGCACCATTGCTGCACACAAGGTCTGATTGCTTCACGTAGCCTTGCGTCTCATGCAGCATTCACGATCGGCTTCGGCTCCGCCCGACGCGATGGCGCCCCTTCCGGACATGAACCTGCTCCCCGCGCTGGACGCCCTGCTGCGCGCGGGCAGCGTCGCGGGCGCGGCGGCCGAGCTGAGCGTCTCCCCCTCGGCGATGAGCCGCACGCTGGGCCGGCTGCGCCGGGTCGTCGGCGACCCGCTCCTCGTGCCGTCGGGCCGGGGCCTGACACTGACCCCCCGCGCGCACGAGATGCGGCCGGGGGTGCAAGCGGCGCTCGCCGCGGCCGTGGCCGCCCTGCATCCACCCCTGGACGTCGAACTCGCCACTTTGGAGCGGGAGTTCAGGATCCGCACGAACGACGGGGTCGCCATGTCACTGGGTGCCCCGCTGCTCGCGCTGGCGGCGCGAGAGGCGCCTGGTGTACGGCTGCGACTGCTGCCGGAGGGCGACGAGGACCCGGCGGATCTGCGCACCCATATCGACCTGGACGTGGGCGAGTTGCCGGAGCGACTGCCGCACGACGTGCGCAGCGCCGTCCTGCACGTGCACCGGTATGTGGCCGTCGCGCGCGCCGACGCCTCCTTCGCGCGGGGCCCGTTGACCGCCGCGTCCTTCGCCGCGCTCCCCCACATCACGGTCACCCGGCGGGGCCGCACGCGCAGCGTGGTGGACGACCGGCTCGCCGAACTGGGCCTGGGCCGCGACGTCCTGGCCACCGCCCCCACCTACGGCGCGGCCTGTTTCTTCGCCCTGCGCACCGACGCGCTGGCCCTGGTCCCGGTCGAGGTCGCGACGGAGGCGGCCCGGGTGATGCCGCTCGCCGTCCTGGAGATCCCGCTGGACCTGCCGCGGGTGACATCGGCGCAGGCGTGGCACGTACGCCTGGACACGGACCCGGCGCACCGGTGGCTGCGGCGGTCGTTCACCCGGCTGGCGGCGGAGTTCGGCCCGGCGTCGGAGTCCGGCGGGTCCTGACCGGAGGCGGCGGGGGCCCCTCGCCGGGACCGGGTGTCCGCGTCCGCGCCGGTCAGAGCACGTCGCCGTCGCGCCAGTCGAAGACCAGGTCGCGTGCCGGGTCGAGGGTGCCGAGGGCGGTGCCGGGGCGAACGAAGGTGGTGCCCTCCTCGTCGGGGAGGCGGACGACGCCGTCCGGGGCGAGGACGCAGACGCGGCCCGGCCAGAGCTGCCAGCCGCGCGCCGTGTACAGGGCGGCGCCGTCCTCGCTGGCGGAGAGCGCGCCGAGCGGGTAGGCGCCCTCGATGATCCGCTCCAGCTCGGCCATCACGCGCCCGCCGAGCCCCGTGCGGCGCACGTCCGCGCGGACGCCGACCGCCTCCACGTAGCCGACGCGCAGCGAGCGTCCGGCGTGCAGGACGCGCCGCTGGATCACCGAGCCGTGCGCGGCGAGACCCCGGTCGTCGTGGACGAGGACGTGCGGGCCGCCGAGTCCGTGGTCCCAGTCCTCGTCGCGGAAGTCGCCGTCGAAGGCGTCCTCCAGGAGGGTGCGGGCGGCGCGGAGCTCGGCGGGGGCGAGGTCCGCGGTGTGGGCGGTCCTCAGTCGGATGGCCATGCGGCCAGTATTCCGATGGCGGAGGGGAATCGGGCCCCCTCGCCGCGGACTTCGTCGCGCCGTCGCGTGCGGACATGGAACCGCCCCCGTCCACGGACGGGGGAGACCGTGGGCGGGGGCGGAGTCGGTGGCGGGGTGTCAGCCCATGTGCGGGTAGCCGTAGTCGGTCGGCGCGACCAGCGTCTCCTTGATGGCGCGGGTCAGCGTCCAGCGCATCAGGTTCTGCGGGGCGCCGGCCTTGTCGTTGGTGCCCGAGGCACGGCCGCCGCCGAAGGGCTGCTGGCCGACGACGGCGCCGGTCGACTTGTCGTTGATGTAGAAGTTGCCCGCCGCGTAGCGGAGCTTCTCCATCGTGTGGGCGGTCGCCGCGCGGTCGCCGGAGATGACCGCGCCGGTGAGCGCGTAGTCGGAGGCCGACTCCATCTGGGTCAGCATCTCGTCGTACTTGTCGTCCTCGTAGACGTGCACGGCGAGGAAGGGGCCGAAGTACTCGGTCGTGAAGACCTCGTTCTCCGGGTCGGAGCACTCGACGACGGTCGGGCGCACGAAGTAGCCGACGGAGTCGTCGTACGTGCCGCCCGCGACGATCGTGCAGGTCGGGTCGGCCTTCGCGCGGTCGATGGCCGCCTTGTTCTTGGCGAAGGACCGCTCGTCGATGACCGCGCCGACGAAGTTCGACAGGTCGGTGACGTCACCCATGGTCAGGTAGTCGACCTCGGCCGCGAACTCCTCCTTGAAACCGGAGTTCCAGATGGAGGCCGGGATGTAGGCGCGGGAGCTCGCCGAGCACTTCTGGCCCTGGTACTCGAAGGAACCGCGGGTCAGGGCGGTCTTGAGGACCGCGCGGTCGGCCGACGGGTGGGCGACCACGAAGTCCTTGCCACCGGTCTCACCGACGAGACGCGGGTACGCGCGGTACTTCTCGATGTTGTTGCCGACCGTCTTCCACAGGTACTGGAAGGTCTTGGTCGAGCCGGTGAAGTGGATGCCCGCGAGGTCGCGGTGCTCCAGGGCGATCTCGGAGACCGCGATGCCGTCACCGGTGACGAGGTTGATGACGCCCTTGGGCAGGCCCGCCTCCTCCAGGAGCTGCATCAGCAGCACGGCGGCGTGGGTCTGCGTCGGGGACGGCTTCCAGACGACGACGTTACCCATGAGCGCCGGAGCGGTGGGCAGGTTGCCGGCGATCGCCGTGAAGTTGAAGGGCGTGATCGCGTAGACGAAGCCCTCCAGCGGGCGGTGGTCCATGCGGTTCCACACACCCGGGGAGTTCGCCGGCGGCTGCTCGGCGAGGATCTGGCGGGCGTAGTGGACGTTGAAGCGCCAGAAGTCGACGAGCTCGCAGGGGGTGTCGATCTCGGCCTGCTGGGCGGTCTTCGACTGGCCGAGCATGGTGGACGCGGCCAGCGTCTCGCGCCAGGGACCCGAGAGCAGCTCGGCGGCGCGCAGGATGATCGCGGCACGGTCGTCGAAGGACATCGCGCGCCAGGCCGGGGCGGCGGCGAGGGCGGCGTCGATCGCGTCCTGGGCGTCCTGCCGGGTGGCGTGCGCGCCGGTGCCGATGACGGACTTGTGGTTGTGCGGCTGCACGACCTCGAAGCGCTCACCGCCGCCGAGCCGCTTCTCGCCGCCGATGGTCATCGACAGCTCGATCGGGTTCTCGGCCAGCTCCTTGAGCTTGGCCTCCAGCCGGGCACGCTCGGGCGAGCCGGGGGCGTAGCCGTGCACCGGCTCGTTGACGGGGGTGGGGACCTGGGTCACAGCGTCCATGAGTTCCGTAACTCCTTGAGTCGGGCGGGTGTTTCGGTGTCGAGCGGTGGGGCTCGGGCCGGTGCTCAGCCCTTGGTGAGGATCGAACGCGCGAAGAACAGCAGGTTCGCCGGCTTCTCCGCGAGACGCCGCATGCTGCGCCTCCCCGGGGGACAACCCCCGGACCCCCGGCCGATGGTCCGTACGGCCGTCATCCGTCAGCCCTTGGTGAGGATCGAACGCGCGAAGAACAGCAGGTTCGCCGGCTTCTCCGCGAGACGCCGCATGAAGTAGCCGTACCAGTCGGTGCCGTACGCCGTGTAGACGCGCATGCGGTGGCCCTCGGCGGCGAGCCGCAGGTGCTCGTCGCTGCGGATTCCGTACAGCATCTGGAACTCGTACTCGTCCAGTTTGCGCCCTGCCCTGCGGGCGAGCTCCTGCGCGATGGAGATGATCCGCGGGTCGTGGGACCCGATCATCGGGTAGCCCTCGCCCTCCATCAGGATCTTCAGGATGCGGACGTACGCCTTGTCGGTCTCGGCCTTCTGCTGGTAGGCGACCTCCGCGGGCTCCTTGTAGGCGCCCTTCACCACACGGACGCGGCTGCCGCTCTCGGCGAGGCGGCGGGCGTCGGACTCGGTGCGGAACAGGTAGGCCTGGATCACACAGCCGGTCTGCGGGAAGTCCTTCCGCAGTTCCTCGTGGATGGCGAACATCGAGTCGAGGGTGGTGTGGTCCTCGGCGTCCAGCGTGACCGTGGTGCCGATGGCGGCGGCGGCCTCGACGACCGGGCGGACGTTGGCGAGAGCCAGCTCGTGGCCGCCCTCCAGCGCCTGGCCGAACATGGAGAGCTTGACGGACATCTCGGCACGGGTGCCGAGGTCCAGCTCCTTCAGGTGGTCGACGAGCGCCAGGTAGGCGTCCCGGGCGGCGGCGGCCTGCTCGGGCGTCGTGATGTCCTCACCGACGACGTCCATGGTGAGTTCCAGGCCCTTGGCCGTCAGGTCCTTGATGATCGGGACGACCTGGTCGACGGTCTCACCCGGGATGAAACGGTCGACGACCGGCTTGGTCACCGGGGCGGCCGAGATCAGACGGCGCATCTTGTCGCTGCGCGAAGCGGCGAGAATCACGGGACCCAGCACGGGGCACCTCCACAACAAGGCCAGCAGGAGGCCGAATCCCGACGATTCGGGTACGGCACGGAGAACCACCGTGAAACCTAGGGATCTCTTCGATCCTGGGCCATCGACACCTGTCACGCATCCGTTCCCCGGATCTCAGACAAATGTATGAAGGGCTCGCTGAAATGCGGGAGAATGCCCGGGTGAGCGGTGAATACAGAGGCGACTACCAAGAGCTGGTCGACGAGATCTCGGCGCTCCTCGGCGTGCCCGCGACGCTGGAGAACCGCGATTTCGAGCTGATCGCCTTCGGCGCGTACGACAGTGAGGGCGACCTCGACCCGTCGGCGCTCGACCCGGTGCGCACGCGCTCGATCCTCACGCGCCGTTCCACCACCACGGTGCGGACCTGGTTCGAGGGGTTCGGCATCACCCGCGCCTCCGGCCCCGTCCGTATCCCGCCCACCCCGGAGGCCGGGGTCTACCGGGGCCGGATCTGTCTGCCGGTACGCCATCGGGGTGTCGTGCTCGGTTACGTCTGGCTGCTCGACGACGACCCGGGACCCACCGAAGCGCAGCTGGCCGCGGCCATGCAGGTGACCTCGCGCATCGGCGCCCTCCTCGCGGACGAGGCGCAGGCGGGCGCCGACCTCACCCGTGAGCTGCGCGCCGTCCTGACCGCCGAGCGCGGCTGGCAGCGCGACATGGCGGTGGCCGAGCTGCGCACCGCGCTCGGGGCGCGCGGCGAGGGTCTGCACACGGTGGTGTGCGTCGCGCCGTGGCCCTCGGCCGATCCGGACGACGCCCCCTCGGCCCGCACGGTGCCCGGCGCGACCGCCCTGTGCACCGTCCCGTGGGGCACCACCGGCCAGAGTCTGGCGCTGCTGGTGCGGCTGCGCTCCGCGGACGTCCTGACGCCGGCGCTGACCGCGGCCAACCGCTTCGTACGGGAGGCGGAGGGCGGACGGGGCGAGGGCGCGGCCGGCGCGGGGCCGGCCGGCGGGGGCGGACGGGCCGCCGCGGGGGTCTCCGGAGCGCGGGTCGGACTCGGCGAGCTGGGTGGCGCCTGGCAGGAGGCCGCCTCCGCGGCGCGCGCCGCGCTGGCCGAACCACGGCTCGGACCGGTCGCCGAATGGGGCGCCATCGGGCCCTACCGCCTACTCACCGCCCTGTCTCCGGAAGCGGCCCACGATCCCGTCGTGCAGGCCCTGTTGGCCCCGGCCCACCGCGAACTCGCGCGCACTGCCGAGGTGTTCCTCGACCTCGCGGGCCAGGCGGGGCGCACGGCGGCCGAGTTGGGCATCCACCGCCAGACCCTCTACTACCGCCTGTCCCGCGTCGAACAGCTCACCGGCCTCGACCTGGACGACGGCGAGGACCGCCTGCTGCTGCACATGGCGCTGAAGGGGGCCAGGCTCTAGCGAGCGGGGGCGGTATCAGGCGCCGGTCAGGAGGTCGCCGACGGCCGCCACGCCCTCGGTGATCGCCCGCTCCCCCACGTCGCCGAAGCCGAGCACCAGCCGGGGCGGTGTGGTCCCGTGACCGGCGCGGCAGTCGCTCATGCCGTACAGGCCGACGGAGCGTGCCCGGGCCGCGGCGACGACGGACCGTTCGTCGGCCGATTCCGCGAGGTGGAGGACCGCGTGGAACCCGGCGGCGAGTCCGGTCAGCCGGACCTCCGGGGCGTGGGCGGCGAGCGCGTCGACCAGGGCCGTACGCCGGGCCGCGTACACGGTGCGCATACGGCGCAGGTGGCGGTCGTGGCGGCCGGACTCGATCAGCCGGGCGAGCGCGAGCTGGTCCAGGGTCGGTGAGCCGCGGTCGGTGAGCCGCTTGGCCTCGGTGACCGGGGCGAGCAGCGCGGGCGGGCAGAGCAGCCACCCGATGCGCAGCGCCGGGGCGAGGGACTTGCTGACTGTGCCGATCGACACGACCCGGTCCGCGGCCAGCCCCTGGAGCGCGCCCACCGGCTCCCGGTCGTAGCGGAACTCGGCGTCGTAGTCGTCCTCGATGACGTACGCGTCCCGGCGCATGGCCCAGTCGATGAGGGCGAGCCGGCGTGCGGGGGCGAGGACGACCCCGGTGGGCCACTGGTGCGCGGGGGTGACGACGACGGCCCGGGCTCCGCTCGCGTCGAGCGCTGTGACGTCGATGCCGTCCTCGTCGACCGGGACGGGCACGGCCGTCAGGCCCGCGGCCCCGGCGGCGGCCGTCACGGTGGCGGGGCCGCCGGGATCCTCGTGGGCGACGACCCGCACCCCGGCGCCGGCCAGGCTGCGCAGAGCCAGCCCGAGCCCCTGCGCGTATCCGGAACAGACGACGATCCGCTCGGGGTCGGCGGCGGCCGCGCGCACCCGGCGCAGATAGCCGGCCAGCACCTCGCGCAGCACCCGGCTCCCGCGCGGATCGCCGTAGTCGAGGTCCGCGGTCGGCATGGCGCGGCCCGCCTCGCGCAGTGCCCGGAGCCAGTCGGCGACCGGGAAGCTGCCCAGGTCGGGGACGCCGTGCCGGAAGTCGGCGATGAGCCGCGGGGCCGCAGGTCGCGCGGCGGCGGGCACGGGCGGGACGTGGGCACCGGCGGCGACCCGGGTGGCGGAGCCGGCCCGGGTCACCAGGTATCCCTCGGACTGGAGCTGGGCGTAGCAGTCCTGCACGAGGCCGCGCGACAGCCCGAGTTCGCGGGCGAGTTCACGGGAGGAGGGGAGGCGTTCGTCCGCGTCGAGACGGCCGGTGCGGATCGCGTCGCGCAGTTGTCGCTCCAGCTGGGCGCGCAGCTGCTCGCCACTGTCCCGGTCGACGGACAGGAGCAGCTCGGGTGACAGACCGGCCCACTGCGGCGGCATGGAATTGGAGCTTACCGGCGGTCCGGCCGGAACCTAGCGTGAAGCCATGACGACGTCTCCGGAGCAGCAACCGCCCCCGCAGAACCCGGTTCCGGCCCCGGCCACTCCCCCGAAGGTCCCGGCCTCCGGGGACGGGACGGCGCGGGTGGCCGGGGCGCCCTCGGCCGAACCCGGCGCCGCCCGGCCGCCGCTGGTCACCCGGCCCCTGCTGCTCCGCTTCGTGAGCATCGTCGGCTCCTCGGTGAGCTTCTTCCTGCTGCTGTCCGTCGTGCCCGCCTACACCACGGCGTCCGGCGCGGGCCCGGCCACCGGCGCGCTGATGCTCTCCACGGTTCTCGGCGAACTGGCCGCTCCGCGCTTCGTCGCCCGCTACGGCTACCGCGTCGCGCTGGTCGCCGGCCTCTGCCTGCTCGGCGCTCCCGCCCTGGTGCTGACGCTCTCGCACTCCCTGGTGTGGATCGTGCTGATCTGCCTGGTCCGCGGTCTGGGGTTCGCGCTCACGCTGGTCGCGGGCGGTGCGCCGACCGCGACGCTGATTCCGGCCGGGCGACGGGGCGAGGGGCTGGCACTGGTGGGCGTGGTCTCCGGGGTGCCGTCGCTGATCGCCCTGCCGCTGGGCGTCTGGCTGGCCGCGCACGTGGGCTTCACCCCGGTCGCCGTGGCGGCGGGCGTCGCCGCGCTGGCCGCCGTCGCGTCGGTGCCGGGTCTGCCCGGCCGGGAGGCCGCGTCGGAGAAGCCGGTGGGGATGGTGGCCGCGCTGCGTACCGGGGCCCTGGCGCGGCCCGCGGTCGTCTTCGCGACGACGGCCCTGGCGGCCGGGATCATCGTCACGTTCCTGCCGCTCGCCGTTCCCGCGGCGTCCTCCGGGATCGTCGCGACCGCCCTCTTCGTACAGCCCGCCGCGTCGACGGCGGCCCGCTGGGCGGCCGGCCGGTTCGGGGACCGGCACGGGCCCGCGCGGCTCGTGGTGCCGGGGCTGCTCCTGTCGGCCTGCGGCATGGTCATCACCGCGTTCACCGCCGACCCGGTCGCCGTCCTCGCGGGAGTCGCCGTCTTCGGCACCGGCTTCGGTGTCGCCCAGAACGCCACGCTGACCCTGATGTACACCCGGGTCCCGGCCTCCGGCTACGGCACCGTCAGCGCGCTGTGGAACCTGGCGTACGACGGGGGGATGGGCGTCGGGGCGGTCGGTTTCGGCACGCTGGCCGGGGCGACCGGTTACCCGGCGGCGTTCGCGGTCACCGGCGTCCTGATGACGGCCGCCCTGATCCCGGCCTTCCGGGACCGGGGAGCGACGGCCGCTCCCCCGCTGCCGGTCCCGCGGACAACCAAGTCCCCTTCACCCACGTCGGACTGACGAACACTCAGCTCCCGGACCGTGCCACCCCGTCCATCACCCGGCGCAGCCCCTCGGTCAGTTCGGCGGCGTCGGTCGCCGAGGCCGGGTCGAAGAGCCACTGCACGCTGAGCCCGTTGAGCAGGACCTGGTAGAAGCCGCCGAGCGAGCGCAGCGTGGCGTCGTCCACGTCGGCCTCCACTCCGCCGGCCAGCATGGGGACGAGTCCGCGGCGGCCCTCGTCGGAGGCCTTCGCCAGGTGTTCGCGGACCGTGGGCAGCCGGTCCGAGTTGGTGATCACCTCGAAGGTGAGCATCCAGATGGGCCGCTCCTTGACGAACGACCGGGTGATGTTCTCCCATGCCTCCTGGAAGCGCTCCAGGGATCCGGGCGCGCTCGCGGTGTCGGTCGTCGCGAACGCGCCGAACGTGTCACCGACGTTGGCGATGAGATCCACGTACGCCGTGGCGAGCAGCGCGTCCTTCGACCCGTAGTGGTAGCCGATGGACGCCAGGTTCGTCCCCGACTCCTTGACGATGTCGCGCGCCGTGGTGCGCACGAAGCCCTTCTCCAGCAGGCAGCGCTTGGCGCCTTCGAGCAGATCCTCACGGTGTCCCATGCCGGCCAGCGTACCGCGATTCAGACAACCGTCCTATACCGACGTCCCAAACGATTGTCTTATACGAACGTACTAGACAAGCGTTTATGACATCCGTACAGTCCCTGCCATGACGAACCCGACGAGCACGACTCCCGTCCCCGGCGCCCCCGGCGCCCTGGCCGGCCGCCGCGAGTGGACCGCCCTCGGCGTACTGATGCTTCCGCTGCTCCTGGTCTCCATGGACGTCTCCGTCCTGTATTTCGCGATCCCCGCGATCAGTGCGGACCTGGAGCCGAGCGGGACCCAGCAGCTCTGGATCTTCGACATCTACGCGTTCGTGCTCGCCGGCCTGCTGATGACGATGGGCTCGCTGGGCGACCGGATAGGGCGCCGCAAGCTGCTGCTGATCGGCGCCGCCGCCTTCGGCACCGCCTCCGCCCTGGCCGCCTACGCGAACAGCGCCGAGACCCTCATCGCCGCCCGCGCGCTCCTCGGAGTCGGCGGCGCGACCCTGATGCCGTCGACCATGGCGATCGTCCGCACGATGTTCAGCGACCCCGGGCAGCGCGCGAAGGCGATCGGACTGTGGTCGGGCGTCATGACCGGCGGTATCGCGCTCGGTTCGGTGATGAGCGGCGTCCTCGTCCAGTACTTCTGGTGGGGCTCGGTCTTCCTGGTCAACCTGCCCGCGATGGTGCTGCTGCTGGTCCTCGGCCCGTTCCTGCTGCCGGAGTCCAGGAACCCCGAGCCCGGCCGTTTCGACCTGGTCAGCGTGCCGCTGTCGATGGCGGCCGTCCTCCCGGTGATCTACGGCATCAAGGAGATCCCCTCCGAGGGCTGGAACGTGCGGTACGTCGTCTCGATCGCCGTCGGACTGCTGTTCACCGCCCTCTTCGTCCACCGGCAGCGCACCGCGCGGTCCCCTCTCATCTCCCCCGCCCTCTTCCGCGGCCGGGGATTCGCGCCCGCTGTCGTCCTCAACCTCGTCTCCTCGTTCGGCATGATGGGCTCGGCCTTCTTCACCACGCAGTACCTCCAGTCCGTGCTGGGCAAGAGCTCCATGTCGGCCGCCCTCTGGTCGCTGCTCCCCACGGTCCTCGTCGGTGTGGCCGCGCCCGTCGCCGCTCAACTGGTCGAGAAGGGCGTGCACCGCGCCCACGTCGTCGCCGGTGGCTTCGCCGTCGCCGCCTGCGGATACGCCCTGCTGGCCCTCGCCGGCAGCGACTCGCTCTGGCTGGTCCTGGCCGGCGCCGGCGTGCTCGCCTCGGGCATCGTCACCGTGATGTCCCAGATGATGGACCTGGCGCTCGGCACCGTCCCGCTCGGCAACTCGGGCTCCGCGGCCTCCCTGCTGGAGACGGGCGCCGAGTTCGGCGGCGCCCTCGGCATGGCCGTCCTCGGCTCCGTCGGCACCGCGGTCTACCGCCACGACATCCCGGCCGGCGCCCCCGCCGCGGCCCACGAGACGCTGGGCGGCGCGCTGGCCGTCGCCGGGCAGCTGCCGGGCGACGCGGGCCGGGCCCTGACCGCCGCCGCACGGGAGGCCTTCACCCACGGCATGCAGGCGGCGGCGGTGTCCGGCGCGGTCCTTCTGCTGGCCGCCGCGCTGCTCGCCGAGGCCACCCTCCGCAAGGTCGCGGCCGGTGCGGCCGGAACCGCGTCCGGGGCGCCGGCACCCGAGCCCCTGGCCACCGAGCAGGCGGCCGGGGAGGTGACCGCCTGACCCCCTCGCGCCGGCTCCGCGCCGGACGCCACCCGCCCGCCGGGCGGGGCCGGAGCACTCCGGCCCCGCCCGGCACCGCGCCGTCCCGGTCCGGGTGCGCGGGAAACCCACCGGGCGTGGTCGGCGGGCGTGCCAGGATGGGCACGTGGCACAGACATTCGGTACGCCGTTCATCGGCCGGGAGGACGAACTCGCCCGGCTCACCAGCGTGCTGGAGCGGGCCGCGGCCGGCGACCCGCGCGCCGTCCTGCTGGCCGGCGACGCGGGAGTGGGCAAGACCCGCACGCTGACGGAGGCCGCCGCGCACGCGTCCGCCGCCGGCATGACCGTCCTGACCGGCCACTGCGTGGACCTCGGTGACGTGGGCCTGCCGTATCTCCCGTTCACGGAGATCCTCGGCGCGGCCGCCGCCGACGACCGGCTCGCCCCGGCCTTCGCCGCGCACCCCGCCGTGGACCGCCTGATCGGCACGGCCTCCGGGACCGGCAGCGCACCCGATCCCGGCAGCCGCCTCCAGCTCTTCGAGGGCATCGCCGGACTCCTCGCGGACCTCGCGGACCTGACCCCGCTCCTGCTGGTCCTCGAAGACCTCCACTGGGCGGACCAGTCCTCCCGCGACCTGCTCCGCTTCCTGCTCAGCCGGGGCGTCCTCCAGCGGCCCTCCCCCGGCGGCCCGCCCCGCCGCCTCGCCGTCTTCGCCTCGTACCGCGCGGACGACCTGCACCGCCGCCACCCCCTGCGGCCGCTGCTCGCCGAGCTGATCCGGCTGCCCGCCGTCGACCGGCTGGAACTGCGGCCGATGGCCGACGCGGACGTGGCGAGGCTCGTGCGCGCGCTGCGCACCGACCCCGTCTCCGACAGCACGGTCCGCCGCATCGTCGACAGCGCCGAGGGAAACGCCTTCTACGCCGAGGAGTTGCTCGCCGCACTGCCCGGCGACGACGCGTCCGGGTCCCCCGCCATGCCCAGCGGCCTGGCGGACGTCCTGCTCATCCGGATCGAGCAGCTCTCCGAGACCGCCCAGCAGGTGCTGCGCACGGCGGCCGTCGCGGGGCGCCGCGTCGGACACGACCTGCTGCGTGACGCCGTACAACTGCCGGAGGAGGAGCTGGAGTCGGCGCTGCGCGAGGCGGTCGGACGCCAGCTGCTGCTGCCCGGCGACGACGCGGCGTACTCGTTCCGGCACGCCCTCACCCGCGAGGCCGTGTACGCGGACCTGCTGCCCGGCGAGCGGGTCCGGCTGCACGGACTGTTCGCCAAACTCCTCGCCGCGGACGGCCGTTCGGCGAAGAGCGCGGCGGAGCGAGCCCACCACTCCCGCGAGAGCCACGACCTCGCCGACGCGCTGACCGCCTCCCTCGAAGCCGCCGACCACGCCCAGCGCGTCGGGGCGCCCGCCGAGGAGCTGCGCCATCTGGAGACCGCGCTCGAACTTTGGGCGGTGGTCGACGCCTCCGCCCGCCCCGAGAGCGGCGACACCGTCACGCTCACGCTGCGCGCCTCGGCCGCCGCCGCCCGCGCCGGTGAACCCCATCGCGCGGTCCAGCTCACCCGCTCCGCGCTGGCCCGGGCCGGCGCCGACACCGACTCCGAACTGGCCGCGCGGGTGCGCTACACCCTCGCGGGCAACCTCATCCGGATCGACAGCCTGAACGACGCGTTCACGTACAGCAGCGAGGCCCTCGCCCTGATCCCGGCCGAACCGCCCTCGCACACCTGGGTGTGGGCGGCGGCGACCCACGTCATGGCCGCCCGGCAGGTGGGACACGAAGAGGACGCGGAGCGGGTCGCCCGGCAGGCGCTGGACATCGCCGAGCGGCTCCGACTGGGCGACGCCCAGGCCGACTTGATGATCTCGCTGGTCGGCATGGAGCCGCACAACCGGCGGACCGCGCAGGGCCGGGACCGGCTGCGCCGGGCCCGCGAGCTGGCCCGCACCGCCGGGAACCTCCCGGTGGAGATGCGCGCCCTGTTCAACCTGGCCATCGGATGCTACGAGTCCGGTGCCCTGGACGAATGCCTGACCTGGATCGGCGACGGCCTGGACCGCGCCCGCCGTGCCGGACTCCTCTCCTCGCCGTACGCCCTGGAACTGCGCTATCTGGAGTCCCTGCTGCTGTACACGCTGGGCCGCTGGGACGAGTGCGTGCGAGCCGCCGCCGAGGACGCCGAACTCCTCCCGTCCGCGGGCGGGTTCGCGACCGGACCCGCGCTGTACGTCGCTCTGGCGCGCGGCGAGCTGGACGCCGCCACCGCCGGGGCGCACGCCCTGCTGGACCGCCCCTTCGACTGGATGGCGACGCTCGTCGCGAGCGTGGTGCTGACCGACGCCGCGGCACTGCGCGGTGACGCCGAGGAGGCCGTCCGCCGGATGAGCGCGTCGGTCGAGGCGCTCACGGACGCCTCCGTCTCCGAGCGGCCCGACGTGGTGGTGCGGCTCGCCGCGCTCACGCTGGCAGCGGTCGCGGACGCGGCGGAGCAGGCCCGCCTGAGCGGTGACCCGGTGGCCGCGAAGCGCTGCGCGGCGACCGCCGCGGACCTGGTGGAACTGGCCCGGAGCACCGCCGCGCGCGGCGAGGACGGCACCGAGCAGGGCCCCGAGGGACTGGCCTGGCTGGCCCGCGCCGAGGCCGAGGGAGTGCGCGCGGCCACCGGTCCGGACGTCGACGTCTGGGACCGGGCCGTGACGGCGTTCGGCTACGGCGATCCGTACGAGCTGGCCCGCTGCCGCAGGAGACTGGCGGAGGCGCTCCTCACCGCCGACCGCCGCGAGGACGCGGCCGAACAGGCCCGCGCGGCCCGGGACACCGCCGTACGCCTGGGCGCGGTACCGCTGCGCGAGGCGGTGGACACCCTGGTCCGGCGCGGCCGCCTCTCCGACGCCCCGGCCGCCGCGGACCGCATCGCCGCGCTGACCGCCCGCGAGAGCGATGTCCTGCGGCTGCTCGGCCGGGGGCGCACCAACCGGCAGATCGGCGAGGAGCTGTTCATCAGCGGCAAGACGGCGAGCGTCCACGTGTCGAACATCCTCGCCAAGCTGGGCGCGGCCAGCCGCACCGAGGCCGTGGCCATCGCCTACCGCGAGGGTCTGATCGAGCCGGAGACGACCGCCTCCACCTGAGGAGTCCGCGCGGTCCGGGTGACCCGGACAACGCGCGAGGGCCGGGTCACCCTCGGGTGACCCGGCCCTCGGCCGCTGGGCGAAAACCCCGGCGGACAGGCCTTGTTCAGGCCTCTTCCGACCTCAGACGAGGTTGACGGACCGCGCCGACGTGGCGCCGATCTCCTCGGCGACCTCGGTCAGCACGTTCTGCGGGACCGTGTCGTCGACGGTGAGGACCGCGAGGGCCTCCCCACCGACGGCCGCGCGGGCGACCTGCATACCGGCGATGTTGATGCCGGACTCACCGAGGATGCGGCCGACGGTGCCGACGACACCGGGACGGTCCTCGTAGCTGAGCACGACCATGTGCTCGGCGAGGGCGAGGTCCACGTCGTACTCGCCGACGGCGACGATCTTCTGGAGGTGCTTGGGGCCGGCGAGCGTGCCGGAGACCGAGACCTCCTGGCCGTCGCTGAGGGTGCCGCGGACGGTGACCACGTTGCGGTGGTCGGGCGACTCGGAGCTGGTGGTCAGACGGACCTCGACGCCGCGCTCCTGCGCGAACAGCGGGGCGTTGACGTAGCTGACGGTCTCGTCGACGACGTCCTCGAACACGCCCTTGAGAGCGGAGAGTTCGAGCACCTTGACGTCGTGCTGGGTGATCTCGCCGTACACCTCGACGTCGAGACGGACCGCGACCTCGCCCGCGAGCGCGGTGAAGATGCGGCCGAGCTTCTCGGCTAGCGGCAGACCGGGCTTGACGTCCTCGGCGATCACGCCGCCCTGGACGTTGACCGCGTCCGGGACGAGCTCACCGGCGAGGGCGAGGCGCACCGAGCGGGCGACGGAGATACCGGCCTTCTCCTGGGCCTCGTCCGTGGAGGCGCCGAGGTGCGGAGTGCAGACGACCTCGTCGAGTTCGAAGAGCGGGGAGTCCGTGCAGGGCTCCTTGGCGTACACGTCGAGGCCGGCGCCGGCGACGCGGCCCTCCTTGAGCGCCGCGTACAGCGCCTCCTCGTCGACGATGCCGCCGCGCGCGGCGTTGACGATGCGCACCGTCGGCTTGACCTTGTGCAGCGCCTCGTCACCGATGAGACCGAGGGTCTCGGGGGTCTTCGGCAGGTGCACGGTGATGAAGTCCGAGACCTCGAGCAGCTCGTCGAGGGTGAGGACCTTCACGCCCATCTGCGCGGCCCGCGCGGGCTGGACGTACGGGTCGTAGGCGACGACCTTCATGCCGAACGCCGACATGCGCTGCGCGACGAGCGCGCCGATGCGGCCGAGGCCGACGACGCCGAGGGTCTTCTCGGCGAGCTCGACGCCGGTGTACTTGCTGCGCTTCCACTCGCCGTTCTTCAGCGCGGTGTTGGCCTGGGGGATGTGGCGCGCGGTGGCGAGCAGGAGGCCGCAGGCCAGCTCGGCGGCGGTCACGATGTTCGAGGTGGGGGCGTTGACGACCATCACGCCGGCCTTGGTGGCGGCGGAGACGTCGACGTTGTCCAGGCCGACGCCGGCTCGTGCGACGACCTTCAGCTTCTTGGCGGCGGCGACTGCCTCGGCGTCGACCTTGGTGGCCGAACGGATCAGGATGGCGTCGACGTCGGCGATGGCGGGCAGCAGCTCGGCGCGGTCGGCGCCGTTCGCGTGCCGGATCTCGAAGTCCGGGCCCAGGGCGTCCACAGTCGCGGGCGACAGCTCTTCAGCGATGAGTACGACAGGTTTCGAGCTCACGTGAGTCCTCACAAGTCCATTGCGGACGGCCGTCCCGACGGCCGCAGGCGGTGGAGGGTTTGTAGCGGCCCCTGGGGCGTGCCTGCACAGGGGGTGGGGTCGCTCGAGCCGCGTGGAAGACGCACGACGCTGTGGGCCTGACGCGTTGGTGATGTGCAGCAGTGTAGTGGCGCCGAAGCGGTCGTCCTGCGCCTCCGCGGAAGGATCACCCGTCCGTGGCTGGACGGGATGGACAACACCGCGGCCCCGGGGGTTACCCGGGGTTCGACGAAGGGGCCGGAGCGTGCCGCCCCGGCCCCTCGTCGGACGGCTTACGCCTCGTCGTCGTTCACCCACGACATGAGCTTGCGCAGCTCCTTGCCGGTGGTCTCCAGGAGGCTCTTCTCGTCCTGGCTCTTGTACTCGTTGTACTTCTTCAGACCCGAGTGGTACTCGTCCATCCAGTTCTTGGCGAACGTGCCGTCCTGGATCTCGGCGAGGATCTGCTTCATCTCGGCCTTGGTGGCGTCCGTGATGATGCGGGGGCCGGTGATGTAGTCGCCCCACTCGGCGGTCTCGGAGACCGACCAGCGCATCTTCTCCAGGCCGCCCTCGTACATGAGGTCGACGATGAGCTTCAGCTCGTGGAGGCACTCGAAGTACGCGATCTCCGGCTGGTAGCCGGCCTCGGTCAGCGTCTCGAAACCGGCCTTGACCAGGGCGGCGGTGCCACCACAGAGGACGGCCTGCTCACCGAACAGGTCGGTCTCGGTCTCCTCGGTGAAGGTCGTCTTGATGACGCCGGCGCGGGTGCCGCCGATGCCCTTGGCGTACGAGAGGGCGAGCTCGAAGCCGTTGCCGGTCGCGTCCTGCTCGACGGCCGCGATGCAGGGGACGCCGCGACCCTCCTCGTACTGACGGCGCACGAGGTGGCCCGGGCCCTTGGGGGCGACCATGCAGACGTCGATGCCGGCCGGCGGCTTGATGAAGCCGTAGCGGATGTTCAGGCCGTGGCCGAAGAACAGCGCGTCGCCGTCCTTGAGGTTGTCCTTGATGGACTCCTCGTAGACCTGGGCCTGGATCGGGTCCGGCACCAGGATCATGATGACGTCGGCCTCGGTGGCGGCCTCCGACGGCGTCACCACGCGCAGGCCCTGTTCCTCGGCCTTCGCCTTGGACTTGGAGCCCTCGTGCAGACCGACGCGGACGTCGACACCCGAGTCGCGCAGCGACAGCGCGTGGGCGTGGCCCTGGCTGCCGTAGCCGATGACCGCGACCTTGCGGCCCTGGATGATGGACAGGTCGGCGTCGTCGTCGTAGAACAGCTCGGCCACTGGGGTTCTCCTTGTTATCCGGTATTGCCGGTGTTGCGTCCCACCGTACGGCGGGCTGGGGAAGGGAAGTTCTCGGGTCTCGGTATACGGGCGGGCCGCGGGTGCCGCCCGCCCGTGTACCGGTGTCGTCCGTCGGTGCTCAGGCCGAACGGTCGAGCGCGCGCAGCGACCGGTCGGTGATCGAACGCGATCCGCGTCCGATCGCGATGGTGCCGGACTGGACGAGCTCCTTGATGCCGAAGGGCTCCAGCATCTTGAGCATGGCCTCCAGCTTGTCGGCGCCTCCGGTGGCCTCGATGGTGACGGCCTCCGGGGAGACGTCGACGGTCTTGGCGCGGAACAGCTGGACGATCTCGACGATCTGGGAGCGCGTCTCGTTGTCGGCGCGCACCTTCACCAGAACGAGTTCGCGCTGAACGGCGGCGCCGGGCTCCAGCTCGACGATCTTCAGGACGTTGACGAGCTTGTTGAGCTGCTTGGTGACCTGTTCGAGCGGGAGTGCCTCGATCACGTTCACCACGATGGTGATGCGGGAGATCTCGGGGTGCTCGGTGACACCGACGGCGAGGGAGTCGATGTTGAAGCCGCGCCGGGAGAACAGGGCGGTGATCCGGGCGAGGACACCGGGCTTGTTCTCGACGAGGACGGAGAGGGTGTGCTTGCTCATGGTTCTGACTCGGCTCTCTCTCAGTCGTCTTCGTTGTCGCCGAAGTCGGGGCGGACGTCCCGGGCGAACATGACCTCGTCGTTGGAGGTGCCGGCGGCGACCATCGGCCACACCATCGCGTCCTCGTGGACGATGAAGTCGACCACGACCGGGCGGTCGTTGATCGAGTTCGCCTCCTCGATCACCTTGTCGAGGTCGTCCGGGGACTCGCAGCGGATCGCGTAACAGCCCATGGCCTCCGACAGCTTGACGAAGTCGGGGACGCGGGTGCCGGCGCTCGGCTGCTTGCCGTCCGCATCCGGGCCGCTGTGCAGCACGGTGTTGGAGTAGCGCTGGTTGTAGAAGAGGGTCTGCCACTGGCGGACCATCCCGAGGGCGCCGTTGTTGATGATGGCGACCTTGATCGGGATGTTGTTCAGGGCGCAGGTGGTGAGTTCCTGGTTGGTCATCTGGAAGCAGCCGTCGCCGTCGACCGCCCAGACCGTGCGGTCCGGCTGACCGGCCTTGGCGCCCATCGCGGCCGGGACCGCGTAGCCCATCGTTCCGGCGCCGCCCGAGTTCAGCCAGGTCGCGGGCTGTTCGTACTGGATGTAGTGCGCGGCCCACATCTGGTGCTGGCCGACGCCCGCCGCGAAGATCGTTCCCTCGGGGGCGAGTTGGCCGATGCGCTCGATGACCTGCTGCGGCGAGAGCGAGCCGTTGTCGGGCTGCTCGTAGCCGAGCGGGTACGTCTCGCGCCAGCGGTTGAGGTCCTTCCACCAGGCGCTGTAGTCGCCGGTGTTGCCGTCGCTGTGCTCCTTCTGCACGGCCTGGACCAGGTCGGCGATGACCTCGCGGGCGTCACCGACGATCGGCACGTCGGCGGCGCGGTTCTTGCCGATCTCGGCCGGGTCGATGTCGGCGTGGACGATCTTCGCGAAGGGGGCGAAGCTGTCCAGCTTGCCGGTGACACGGTCGTCGAAGCGGGCTCCGAGGGCGACGATCAGGTCGGCCTTCTGCAGCGCGGTGACGGCGGTGACCGCACCGTGCATGCCCGGCATTCCCACGTGCAGCGGGTGGCTGTCGGGGAATGCGCCGAGCGCCATCAGTGTGGTGGTGACGGGCGCTCCGGTGAGCTCGGCGAGGACCTTCAGCTCGGCGGTGGCGTGGGCCTTGAGGACGCCTCCGCCGACGTACAGCACGGGCCGCTTCGCCTGGCTGAGGAGCTTGGCGGCCTCGCGGATCTGCTTGGCGTGCGGCTTGGTCACCGGACGGTAGCCGGGCAGGTCGCTCTGCGGCGGCCACGAGAACGTCGTCTGCGCCTGGAGCACGTCCTTCGGGATGTCGACGAGGACCGGGCCCGGACGGCCGGTCGAGGCGATGTGGAACGCCTCGGCGATCGCCTTCGGGATGTCCTCGGGCCTGGTGACCAGGAAGCTGTGCTTGGTGATCGGCATCGTGATACCGACGATGTCCGCCTCCTGGAAGGCGTCCGTGCCGATCGCCTTGGTGACGACCTGGCCGGTGATGGCGACCAGCGGGACGGAGTCCATCATGGCGTCCGCGATCGGCGTCACGAGGTTCGTCGCACCCGGGCCCGACGTGGCCATGCAGACACCGACCCTGCCGGTGGCCTGCGCGTAGCCGGTGGCCGCGTGACCCGCACCCTGCTCATGACGGACGAGCACGTGGCGCAGCCGGTTCGAGTCCATCATCGGGTCGTACGCCGGAAGGATCGTCCCACCGGGGATGCCGAATACGGTGTCGGCCCCGACCTCCTCGAGCGAGCGGATGAGGGACTTCGCACCCGTGACGTGCTCGGGGGCGGACTGCTGTCCTCCGGAACGGGGCCGCGGCTGCGGATGGTGGGCCCCGGTGGCCTGCTCGGTCATCGGCATTCTCTTCTCGATGCTGAGGGTTTTTGCGACTTTTGTGCGGTGTGCGTGTGCTGGTCGACAGGCGTCTGTGCAACAAAAAACCCCTCGTGCCGTGAGGCAAGCGAGGGGAGCGCGCCGGGTGCGGTCGCTGGGTGTTACCGGATCCTCCGGTGACCACCTAGCTTCAGCCGACGCGCTTTCCAAGTACGAGAATTCGGGTGCGCATGGCATTGACCCTCCCCCCGGCACGCACCGACTGTCAAGTAGGTGGGACGGGAGTCTCATTATGTGAACGGAGGGCCGTTCCGCCCCCGAGAACAGCGGGCACACCACCGGTGTACACCCCCGCTCCACCGCCCGCGAAGACGGGCTCGACCGGCCCGTTCGGTACGGGGAAGTGGCCGGAGGAGAGCGCCCGGCGCAGCCGGTACTCGTCCAGCGGTCCGGAGAACGCCATGCCCTGCCCGTGCGTGCAGCCCATCGCCCGCAGCGCGATCACCTGCTCCGGGAGATCCACCCCGTCCGCCACGGACTGCAGCCCCAGGTCGGTCGCGATCCGCAGCAGCCCGCTGGTGATCTTGTGCAGCCGGGCGGACTCGACGACTCCCTCGACCAGGCTGCGGTCGAGGCGCAGGATGTCCACGGGGAGCCGGCGGAGCGCTGTGATGGCCGCGTAGCCGCTGCCGAAGCCGTCCAGGGCGATCCGGACCCCGAGGCGTCTGAGGGCGTTCAGACGGCGCTCCAGCTCGTCCAGAGGGACGCGTGGATCGGTGTCCGACAGCTCGATGACCAGCCCGCCGGACGCGAGCCCGTGCCGGGTGAGCAGGGACTCGACGGAACCGAGCGGCAGGGAACGGTCCAGCAGCCGCCGGGCGGTCATCCGGACGGCCACCGGCACCGCGATGCCGGCGGCGGTGCGCTCGGCGGCCTGCCCGACGGCCTCGTCCAGCATCCAGCGGCTCAGCTCGGCGGTGCGGTCGCTGTCCTCGGCGACCCGCAGGAACTCGGCGGGCGTGAAGAGCACTCCCTGGGAGGAACGCCAGCGCGCCTGTGCGGTGACCGACGAGATCCGGCCGTTCTCCAACGACACCACCGGCTGGTGCAGCAGGGCGAACTCACCCTCCTGGAGCGCGGAGCGCAGCCGGGTCGCCAGCTCCGCCTTGCGGACCACGTCCTGCTGCATCTGCGGCGCGTACAGCTCGACACGGCCCTTGCCCGCCGCCTTGGCGCGGTACATGGCCAGGTCGGCGTTGCGCAGCAACTCACCCGCGCCCAGACCCGGTTCGGCGAAACCCACACCGATGGACGCGGCGACGCGGACATCGTTGCCGTCGATGCAGTACGGCTGGGAGAGCCTGATCCGCAGCCGGTCGGCCAGTTCCATTATCTGCTGCTCGCGGGCCGTGCGGTCGCGGCCGCCGTCGCCGACGATGAGCGCCGCGAACTCGTCCCCGCCGAGACGGGCGGCGGTGTCCCCGTGCCGTACGGAGTCCTGGAGCCGGCGGGCGGCCTGGACGAGCAGTTCGTCGCCCGCCTGGTGCCCGATCGTGTCGTTCACGGCCTTGAAGCCGTCCAGGTCGATGAAAAGCACGGCGGTGCCCCGGTCGGAGGAACGACGCCCGGAGAGTGCCTGCTGGACGCGCCGGGTGAACAGCGCGCGGTTCGGCAGGTCGGTGAGCGGGTCGTGCTCGGCGTTGTGCTGCAACTGCGCCTGGAGGCGGACGCGTTCGGTCACGTCACGGCTGTTGAAGATCAGTCCGCCGTGGTGCCGGTTGACGGTGGACTCCACGTTCAGCCAGCCGCCGTCGCCGGACCGGAACCGGCACTCGATCCGGGTGGTCGGCTCCTCCACGTGGCTGGCCGCGAGGAACCGCCGCACCTCGTGGACCACGCAGCCGAGGTCCTCGGGGTGGATGAGCGAGGCGAGCTCGGAGCCGACGAGGTCCTCCGCATCGCGGCCGTAGACCCCGGCGGCGGCCGGGCTCACGTACCGCAGGATGCCGTTCGGAGCGGCGATCATGATGACGTCGCTGGAGCCCTGCACCAGGGAGCGGAAGTGGTTCTCCTTCTGCGCCAGTTCCTGGGTGAGGGTGATGTTGTCGAGCAGCATGATGCCCTGGCGCACCACGAGGGCGAGGACGACGAGGCCGGCGGTGAGGAGCACCACGCGGTCCACCCGGCGCCCGTTCAGGATGTTGTAGAGGATCCCCAACGTGCAGACGGCGGCGGCGAGATAGGGCGTCAGCGCGGCGATCGATCCGGCGATCGGACGCGTCACCGGGTACCGGCCGTGCCCCGGGCCCTGCGGGGCGGGCTGCGGGTGTCCGTCCTGCTCCCGCTCGTACCCGTGCTCCTCCTCCTGCGCACCGGACCCGCCCCGGCGCTCGTGGCCTCCGGGGCCCCGCGGGCCTCCCGGCCCGGACGGCTCGTGGCCGCCGCGCGGTCCGCCCCGCCCGTCGGAGCCCGGCGGACCGAAGCGGCCCTCCCGGCGCTGGCCGGGGATGTGCTCCCGCATCCCGCGCACGGGCCCCTCCGGGGCGTGCCCCTGCGGACCGTGCTCCTCGGCCTCCGGGTGTCCGTGCCGGGTGGCCGCCCAGGGGGCGTACGCGAGGAGCAGGGAGCCGGCGAACCAGCCCGCGTCGAGGAGCTGGCCCGAGTGGTAGTTGTTGTGCAGGAGGGGCGAGGTGAACAGGGCGTCGCACATCACGGTCAGGGCGAGCGCCCCGATCGCGGTGTTCACCGCCGAACGGTTCACCGACGAGCGCCGGAAGTGCAGGGCGAGGACCATGCTGACCAGAGCGATGTCCAGCAGCGGGTACGCCAGCGACAGTGCGGTGTGGGCGACGCTCGGTCCGTCGAACTTGGCCGCCTGGGCGAGCGCCAGCGACCAGGACAGCGTGAGCAGCGAACCGCCGATCAGCCAGGAGTCGAGCGCGAGGCACACCCAACCGGCCCTGGTGACGGGCCTCTTGGCGAGCACCAGCAGGCCGACGATGGCGGGCGGCGCGAAGCAGAGGAAGAACAGGTCGGCGTAGCTCGGGCTGGGCACCGGGCGTTCGAGGACGACCTCGTACCACCCCCAGACCAGATTGCCGAGGGAGGCCATCGCCGAGGAGAGCGAGAACAGCAGCCAGGCGGGACGAAAGCGGCTGCTCCGGCTACGGGCGTAGAGGAAGCACGAGACGGCCGCGGTGCCCGCCGCGATGCTCAGCCCGAAGTCGCCCATGACCAGCGCGAGACTCGCGGAGCCCCAGCCGAGCGCGGAACCGACGGCGTATCCCCCGCACACCAGGGCCAGGACGAGTTGCGAGAACAGGCCCGTCCCGCCGTCGAAGACCGGACGGCGGGCCAACAGCGCTCCGGGGGAGCTCACCGGGCCCACCCGGTCCGTGCCCCCGGGTCCAACTGGTCCCGGTGCGCCGGATGGGCATGCCTGCGACGGCTCGGATGCCTGCGGTGGTGATGGCAGCCGTGGCCGCGTCCGCGTGCGGCCGCGCGCCAGGGTCGTCGGCGGCGGCCCCGCCGCGTCGGATCGTTGGTCCATAGGCCGTGCATCGCCCGTCGCCCCCCTCGCAGTCTCAATGTCCATCCCCGGCGCCGAACGGTGCGCGGCGCAGCCCCTGTCGGGACGATACACCAGTCTCGTCACTCAGGGACATAGTTCCTCTACGCTCCGTGACGACCAGGGACTATGCCGGAACTGCCCGCGTTCGGGGAACTGCGGAGGGTGTTCGAGGCGGACGGAGGACGAACGGAGCGGTGCTCAGGTGCCGGTGGTGAGAACCACGTTCCGCAGCGGCTCCCGGTTCACGAAAAGCGTCAGCTGTTGCGCGAGCAGCCGCTTGGCGCGCGGCCAGAACGCCGAGGTGGGGCCGCCGACATGGGGACTGATGAGGACACCGGGCGCGTGCCACAGCGGATGGCCCGGGGGCAGCGGTTCGGGGTCGGTCACATCGAGGGCCGCCGTGATGCGGCCGCTCTCCAGTTCGGCGAGCAGCGCCTTGGTGTCGACGACGGGGCCGCGCGCCACGTTGACCAGCAGGGCGCCGTCCTTCATCCGGGACAGGAAGTCGGCGTTCACCAGCCCACGGGTGCTCTCCGTGAGCGGTGTGGACAGCACGACGACATCGGATTCGGGCAGCAGCGACGGGAGTTCCGTGAGTGGGCGCACCGGGCCGCGCTCCGTGGTGCGGGCGGAGCGCGCGACGCGCGCCACCCGCGCGAGCTCGAACGGCGCGAGCCGGTCCTCGATGGCGGACCCGATCGAGCCGTACCCCACGATGAGGACGGACTTGTCGGCCAGCGAGGGCCGGAAGCCCGAGCGCCACTCCTCGGCGTCCTGGCCGCGGACGAAGTCGGGGACGCCGCGCAGCGAGGCGAGGATCAGTGTGAGGGTCAACTCCGCTGTGCTCGCCTCGTGGACACCGCGGGCGTTGCACAACACCACGCCGGGGCGCAGGGACTTGAGGCTCGGCAGGACGTGGTCGACACCCGCGGAGAGCGTCTGCACCACCCGGACCGACGTCATCGCCGACAGCGGACGCTGTGACACGGCGGGCGGCTTCATATAGGGGACGACGTAGAACGCGCACTCCGCCGGGTCGGCGGGAAAGTCCTGGTCGCCGTCCCAGAAGCGGTACGCGGGGCCTTCTGGGAGCCCCTCGATCTCGTCGGCGTGAAACGGCAGCCACACATCGGAAGTCATGGTCAGGAGGCTATGCCAGGCGCCCGTTCGCGCAGAGGTTAGGTTGGGGTGCCGGCAGAGGGAGGATCACGACCAGGTGGAGCGCAGAACGATCGGGGCCGCGGCGCTCGGTGTCGGGGCGGTCGGCCTCGGGTGCATGCCGATGAGCTGGGCCTACACGGGATCGCGACAGCGCGGCGAGGAGTCGCTGCGCGCGGTGCACGCGGCGCTCGACCGGGGCTCGACGCTGCTCGACACGGCCGACATGTACGGCCCCTTCACCAACGAGCTGCTCCTCGGGCGGGCGCTCAGGGAGCGCCGCCCGGAAGCCTTCGTGTCGACCAAGGTCGGTCTGCTGGCGGGCGAGCAGCACATCGTGGCCAACGGCCGTCCCGAGTATGTGAAGCGGGCGTGCGACGCCTCGCTGCGCCGGCTCCAGACGGACGTGATCGATCTGTACCAGCTGCACCGGGCCGATCCGGAGGTGCCGGTCGAGGAGACCTGGGGCGCGATGGCCGAGCTGGTGTCGGCGGGGAAGGTGCGCTCGCTCGGGCTGTGCGCGCTGGGGGCCCGGTCCGGCCGGCGCTCGGGGGCGCGGTTGCACGACGGAACGATCCGGCAGCTGGAGCGGGTCCAGCAGGTGTTCCCGGTGAGCGCCGTGGAGGCCGAGCTGTCGGTGTGGTCGACGGAGGCGCTGGACGCGCTGTTGCCGTGGTGTGCGGCGCGCGGGGTCGGGTTCCTCGCCGCGATGCCGCTGGGCAACGGCTTCCTGACCGGGACGCTGACCCCCGGCGAGGGCTTCGAGCCGGACGACGTACGGGCCCGGCATCCCCGCTTCACCGCCGAGATGATGGCCGCGAACCAGCCCATCGTGGTGGGTCTGCGGCGCATCGCCCGGCGCCACTCGGAGGCGGGCCGTGAGGTCACGCCCGCGCAGGTGGCGCTGGCCTGGGTGCTGGCGCAGGGCCCGCACGTGGTTCCGGTGCCCGGGGCCAAGCGGGAACGCTGGGTGACGGAGAACGCGGGGGCGGCGGGACTGCGGCTGACGCCGGAGGATCTGGCGGAGGTGGCGGGTCTGCCGGGGGCCCTGGGATCCTGGGAGTGAGGCACGTCCGCGGGCCGGAGTGCGGATTCTCCGGTCCGTGATCGGGAACCTGAGGAACGCGAGCGGTGTATGAACAGTGGGACCGCCGCTTCGAAGGGACACAGATGGTGCAACGTCGAGCAGTGACAGCCGTGTTGGTCACGGCCGCCTTTCTGGTGACGGCAGGCTGTTCCTCCGGCGGTGGAGGGGGCTCGGACGACGGAGGCGCGTTCCCGGGCCTCGGGAGCAGCCCCGCGCCGCAGTCGTCGTCCGCCCGCGGCGCCTCTCCCGAGCCGACCCCGCCGGCCAAGGGGTCGGTGAAGGTCGTGCGCACCGTGACCGAGGACCTGGACAGCCCGTGGGGCCTGGCTCCGCTGTCGGAGGGCGGCCTGCTGGTGTCCTCGCGGGACAAGGGGACGATCACCCGGATCGACGAGAAGACCGGCAGGAAGACCGAGCTGGGCGACGTCCCCGGAGCGGCCCCGGCCGGCGAGGGCGGTCTGCTGGGCATCGCCCTCTCCCCCGCCTACGCCTCGGACCACATGATCTACGCGTACGTGACCACGGCCTCCGACAACCGCATCGTCCGCATGCTGTACGACGCGAAGAAGCCCTCCGGCGAACAGCTCGGCGCACCGGACACGATCTTCAAGGGCATCCCCAAGGGGATCATCCACAACGGCGGGCGGATAGCGTTCGGCCCGGACAAGATGCTGTACGCGGGCGCGGGCGAGACGGGCGACCGGGGGCAGGCGCAGGACAAGAAGGCGCTCGGCGGCAAGATCCTGAGGATGACCCCGGACGGCGAGCCCGCGCCCGGCAATCCGTTCCCCGGCTCCGTCGTCTACTCGTACGGACACCGCAACGTCCAGGGTCTCGCCTGGGACGACAAACAGCGGCTGTGGGCCTCCGAGTTCGGCCAGGACACCTGGGACGAGCTGAACCAGATCAAGCCCGGCGACAATTACGGCTGGCCGGTGGTCGAGGGCATCGGCAAGGACGCGAAGTACCACGACCCGGTCGCCCAGTGGCACACGGACGACGCCTCGCCGAGCGGGATCGCGTATGCCGAGGGATCCATATGGATGGCGGGCCTCAAGGGCGAGCGGCTGTGGCGCATCCCGTTGAACGGCACGAAGACCTCGGCCGAACCCGAGGCGTTCCTCCAGGGGAAGTACGGCCGGCTGCGCACGGTCGTCTCCGCGGGCGGCGACAAGCTCTGGCTGATGACGAGCGAGACCGACGGCCGGGGCAGCCCCGGGAAGGGTGACGACCGGCTGCTGGAGATCGAGGTGAAATAGCGGGAGCTTGCGGCGGGGGAAGCGGGCGGAGGGCCGAGGCGGCGGTCGTGCGGGCTACGGCGCCTGCGAGGGACCGGGGTTCCGCGCCGCGTCCCGTCCCGGGCTCGCGCTCCGGTCCTGGGCAGCGTCTTGGTCATGGGCGGCGCTCTGGTCCTGGACCGCGGCCGTCGGCTGGTCCGCTTCCTGCGCCTGCTCTACGTCCTTCGCCTGCTCTACGTCCTGCGCTTGCTCCTCGTCCTGCGCCTGCTCTTCGTCCTGCGCTTGCTCCTCGTCATGCCGAGGTGCCCGTACGACCACCTTGCCCGAGGTCAGGTCTATGGGGCCGCGGCCCGGGTCGCCGTCGTTCAGGTCGACGCGGCTCAGCTCCAGCCGCTTGCGTTCGTCGTCGGTGTGCTTGCGGCCCGGTGCGAAGAGTTCCTCGAACATGTTGAACACGGCGCCTCCCTCGGCCCGAATCCCTTTCAGCCTAGACCTCGCCCCGCCGCCCGCACCGAGGTGGTCTCCGGCGGGAAGAGCCGCAGCCGGTGGGCCAGAGCAGCCGCCTCACCCCGTCCCGAGACCTCCAGCTTGGCCAGGATGTTCGAGACGTGGACGCTGGCCGTCTTCGGGGAGATGAAGAGTTCCCCGGCGATCTGGCGGTTGCTGCGGCCGGCGGCGACGAGCCGCAGGACGTCACGCTCGCGGCCGGTGAGACCGAGGGCGAGCGCGGGGTCCGTGGGCGCCGCCGACCGCTCGGGGGCGTGCTCCAGCGGAAGGCGGGCGCGCTGGGCGAGGAGCGCGACGGCGTCGGTGAGCGGGCGGGCGCCGAGGTGGTCGGCAGCGGCACGGGCCAGCCGGAGGAGTTCCGTCGCCCGGTCGCGCTCGTCGTCGTCCGTGCCGGAGACGAGCAGGGCCTCGGCGAGGCGGAGGCGGACCCGCGCCAGGTCGTAGGGGCGCTCCAGGCGTTCGAGGGCGCTGACCACGTCGGACCACTGGTCCGGAGAGCTGTCGCCCTCGGCCCGGCCCAGTTCGGCGCGGACCCATTCGGCGTGGGCGAGCCAGACGGGCGCACCCGCCGCCAGCGACTTCGCGGTCACGCGGATGCGATCCAGAGCCGGGGCGCGGCCCGGTTCGGCGACGGGCAGGCCGCGGGCGTCGGCCTCCGCGGTGGCGGCGGCGAGCAGCAGGGGCCAGCCGTAGCGCTGGGTGCCGGGCGGGAAGCCCACCTCCAGGGCCTGCTCCAGGGTGGCGCGGGCGTCGAGGAGGCGGCCCTCGCCGGCGGCTATACCGACGCTGGTGCAGAGCAGCGGCAGGGAGTGCTGCGGCATCGGATCGTGGGTTCCGAAGTGGCCCCGGGCGGCGGTCAGTTGGCGGGTCGCCTCGGCGAGGTCGCCGCGGGCGAGGGCGACAGGCGCGAGACGGGCGGCGCCCACCCCGGAAGCCTTGCCGCTGAGTCCCACGCCCAGCGCGTTCCGGGCGGCGTCGACGGCCTCGTCCCACTGGCCGAGGGCGTACAGCGACTCGGAGAGGTTCCCCCAGACCCAGGCGAGGGTGTCCAACAGGCCGTTCCTGCGGGCAAGTTCGACGCCCTCGCGCAGGATCGCGACGGCCTCGCGGGAACGGCCGACGGACTCCAGGTGGGAGGGCAGGTTGATGTGCAGCCGGCCGACGACGTAGGCGGCGCCGTGCCGGTGTGCCGCTTCCTTGACCTGGTACATCGCGGCGAGTCCGGCCTCGACGTCCCCCGAGTCGACCATCAGGCCGCCGAGGGTGAGCCGGGCGTTGAGTTCGATGTCCCGGGCGCCCACCATGCGCGCGTACTCCACCGCCCGCTCAGCCGCGGAGAGGGCGCCGTGGCCCGGTTCGTGGAGCATGCACCAGGCGGCGACCATGGACAGCACCTCGGCGTGCACCTGGGAGGGCGGGAGGCCGCGCACCAGTTCCTGGGCGGTGGCGAGTTCCTCCCATCCGTCGCCGCGGACCTGCGACTGGACGAGCCGGGAGCGCTGGAGCCAGAACCAGGCGGCGCGCAGCGGATCGCCCGTGTCCTCCAGGAGGTGCAGGGCGCGCCGGGTCGTCTTCAGGGCGCGCTCGCGCTCTCCGCACAGTCGGCCGGCGACGGCCGCCTCGGCCATCAGGTCGAGGTAGCTCAGCGGGGTCGTCTCGGGATCGCAGCCGCAGGCCGGGTAGGCCTCCGCGTAGTCGACGGGCCGCAGCGCGGCGCGCACGGTGTCGGGGGCGACCTCCCACAGCTCCATCGCCCGTTCCAGGAGCCGCAGTTGCTCGGAGTGGGCGTGTCGGCGGCGGGCCTCGACGGAGGCGTCGAGGACGGCGGGCAGCGCCTTGGCGGCGTCGTGGGCGTGGTACCAGTAGCTGGCCAGCCGGGTCACGCGTTCGTCGGCCGGGACGAGCGCGGGAGCGGCCTCCAGTGCCTCGGCGTAGCGGCGGTTGAAGCGGGAGCGCTCGCCGGGCAGCAGGTCGTCGCTGACGGCCTCGCGGACCAGGGAGTGGCGGAAGCGGTAGCCGTCGCCGCCGGGCGAGGCGATCAGGATGTTGGCTCCCACACAGGCCCGCAGGGCCTCGATGAGATCGTCCTCGGCGAGCTGGGCCACGGCGGCGAGCAGCGCGTACTCGACGGTGGAGCCGCCTTCGGCGACGGTCCGGGCGATCCGCTGGGCGCTCTCCGGGAGCCGTTCGACACGCACCAGGAGCAGATCGCGCAGGGAGTCCGTGAGTCCGGTGCGGCAGCCCTCGTGGGCGGCGACGGCGAGTTCCTCGACGAAGAACGCGTTGCCGTCGGAGCGGGCGAATATCTCGTCGACCTGGGCCGGGTCGGGCTCCCGGGCGAGGATTCCGGCGATCTGGCGGCCGACCTCGGCCCGGCTGAAGCGGCCCAGTTCGAGACGCCGGACGGTGCGGAGGCGGTCGAGTTCGGCGAGCAGGGGGCGCAGCGGGTGGCGGCGGTGGATGTCGTCGGCGCGATAGGTGGCGATGACGACGAGCCGGCCGCTGCGCAGGGTGCGGAAGAGGTAGGCGAGCAGATGGCGGGTGGAGGCGTCGGCCCAGTGCAGGTCCTCCAGGACGACCACGACCGTACGGTCCGCCGCGACGCGTTCCAGGAGGCGGGCGGTGAGCTCGAAGAGCCGGGCCATGCCCTCTTCGTCGTAGCGCCGTCCGGAGTTGGTGTCCGCGAGTTCGGGCAGCAGGCGGGCGAGTTCCTCCTCCTGTCCGGCGGCCGCGGCGGCGAGTTCGTCGGGCAGGATGCGGCGCAGGGCGCGCAGGGCGGTGGAGAACGGGGCGAAGGGGAGGCCGTCGGCGCCGATCTCGACGCAGCCGCCGCAGGCGACGACGGCGGCCTCGCGGGCCGCGGCGGTGGCGAACTCCTCCAGGAGGCGGGTCTTGCCGACGCCGGCCTCGCCGCCGAGCAGCAACGCCTGTGGCTCTCCCGTGGCGGCACGGGAGAGCGCGTCGTTCAACACCCCCAGTTCGGCGGTGCGTCCGACGAACACGGGGCTCACGGACCTGGTCTCCACGGGCCCGAGCATCGCACAGGGCACCGACGGCGCGGCACCGGTTATCCGGTGGGCCGTCGGTGCCCCGGCGGGACGTGCGGTGTCCGGCAGGAGGCGGCCGCCCCCTGTACGGCCGCCCTCCTGCCCACCCGGCAGCCGGTCGTACGCGGTACGGCCGGCGCCGGGTGCCGTGGCGTTCACGCGGCGCGGGTGAACGGATACCGGCGGGGACGGCGGCTATGGGCCCGCCCCTCCGTGTCCTGCTGTACGGACTCGCGGCGGGCCGCGCGTCGGGCGGCCCTGCGGCCCTGGAGGGCCTCCCGGGCGAGCCGGTGGTTCTGGGCCTCGCGGATCAGTTCCGCGGTCCGGATCTGGTGAAGCTCGTACTCGAACATCTCGTACCCCTGGTGAAGAGTCGGTCTCGGCCTCGCTGTCTGCGATGTCTCAACCTTCGTCTCCGAGGGGGGTGCGCCACATCGGGAGAGTTCCGCATCTTGGGCACGCGAAGGGCCTTAGGGCGACGCCGGTTGTACGGCGCCGGCCCTAAGGCCCCTCAGAGTGGTCGGTTCTCAGCTGGTGGAGGGCAGCCCGAGAAGGAGGTCGGAGTACTTGGCGACGGCCAGCACCAGCCCGACGACGCCGAGCGAGACGCCCGCCCAGGCGACCGACTTGATCCAGGCGGCCTGCGGCTTGCCGGGGGCGCCGAACGCGGGGCGGACGAGGACGACGACACCGACGATCAGCGCGGCCAGTGCGAAGAGGCCGCCGATCAGCGCGGTGGTCGCCCAGGCATCGCCGTAGACCTCCTTGACCTGCTGGGCGACGCTCGCGCTCGACGAGGTCCTGAGCTGGCCGACGAGCGTCTCGCGCGCGGCGGCGACGGTGGAGACCCAGCTGCCGGTCAGCGACACGATGCCGAGTCCGGCGGACACCACGGCGGCGGCACCCTGGCCGACTCCGGTCGCCTGCTCGGCGGCGGTGGTGTCGTCGCCGTCCACGAGGGCCGCGTCGGCCTCGTCCTGCTCCTCGGCCCGGGCGCCCTCCGCCTCGGTGCCGGTCACGTCGTCCGTGGTCGCGTCGGTCTTGGTGACGTCCACGGTCTGGTCGTCGCGCTGCGCCTCGGTGCCGGTCTCGGCCCCGGCTTCGTCAACTGTCTTGGTTCCCATGCCCCGCACCGTACGGACGCTGTCTGAGAAGTTCCTTAATGATCCTTGTGCGCCTCGCGCGCACGGGCTGCGCGCCAGTCGGGGGCCAGCAAGGACCACACCTCCAGGTCGTGCCGGACCCCGCGGTAGGGGTGCTTCTCGCGCAGAACACCGTCCTGGGTCATGCCCAGACGGCGGGCCACGTTCAGGCTCGGCACGTTGCCGGCGGCGGCCACCCACTCGATCCGGTGGATCCCGCGGCCCTCGACCGCCCAGTCGATGAGCACGCGCATCGCGCGGGTGACGAGACCGCGGCCGGAAGCGGCGGGTTCCAGCCAGCAGCCGACCTCGCAGTTGCCCTGTTCGGCGTCGAAGTTGAGGAAGAGCACACCGCCGACGAGCTTGCCGTCGAGCCACAGGCCGTGCAGGGAGCCGGTGTCCGCCGCGCGCATGTCGGCGTACCGCTGGAGGTGGGCCCGCGTGGACGGCACGTCCGTGGACTGGGATCCGAAGGGGATGAACTGTCCGATGAACTCGCGGCCGCGGTCCAGGTGGGCGAGGAACTCCTCGGCGTGCCACGGCTCCAGGGGCCGCAGTTCCGCCCCGTCGTCACCCAGGGATATCGCGTACATCCGGTTACCGCTCCTTCGCCATCAGGTCCGCCGCGTCGGCGGCGTCCAGGACGTCCGCCACACCGGCGTCCGTCACCTCGGCCAGCCTCTCATGGGCGGCACGGCACTCCGGTGCCTCGATGCTGACCCGGGGCAGCCGGCGGTCGAGCCAGCCGGGCAGCCACCAGTTCGCGCCGCCCAGCAGATGCATGAGGGCGGGGACGAGGAGCGTGCGCAGGACGAAGGCGTCGAGGGCGACGGCGGCGGCCAGGGCGACGCCGAACATCGCGATGACGCGGTCGCCGCTGAGGACGAAGGCGAGGAACACCGAGATCATGATGACGGCCGCCGAGTTGATCACCCGGCTGGTCTCGGCCAGCCCGACCCGGACCGCCCGCCGGTTGTCGCCCGTCTCCAGCCACTCCTCGTACATGCGGCTGACCAGGAACACCTGGTAGTCCATCGAGAGCCCGAAGAGCACCGACACCATGATCACGGGGAGGAAGGGCTCGATCGGTCCCGCGCGGCCGAGGCCGAGCAGGTCGCTCCCCCAGCCCCACTGGAAGATCGCGACGACGACCCCGAAGGCGGCGGCGACGGCGGCGATGTTCATCACGGCGGCCTTGAGCGGGATACCGATCGAACGGAACGCGAGGAGCAGCAGGACGCAGCCGAGGCTGATCACGACGCCGACGAAGAGCGGCAGCTTGCCGACGATGACGTCGGCGAAGTCGTCGTAGCTCGCCGTCACCCCACCCACGTGCACGTCGAGGGAGGTGCCCGCCTCGGCGCGCGGCAGGACCTCGGTGCGCAGCCGGTCGACGAGGTCGCTGGTGTCCTTCGCCTGCGGGGCGGAGGACGGGACGACGGTGAGGTAGGCGGTGTCGCCCGCGGTGTTGTAGGTGACCGGGGTCGCCGAGGCGACGCCGTGGGTGAGCCGCAGCGAGAGGTCCAGGTTGTCGAGTGCGAGGCGGTCCTCGGCGCCGCCGACCTTGGTGACGAGGGTCAGGGGCCCGTTCACGCCGGGTCCGAAGCCCTTGCCGATGAGGTCGTAGGCCTGTCGGGTGGTCGTCGTCCGCGGGTCGTTGCCCTGGTCGGAGGTGCCCAGATGGAGGGAGAACGTAGGCAGGGCGAGCAGTGCCATCACGACGACGGCGACGCCGCCGAGCACCTTGGGGTGGCGTTCGACGAAGGCGGACCAGCGGGCGGCGAACCCGGTGGGCAGCTCCGGTTGCGGTCCGTGCTCCTCCAGCCGGCGCCGTTCGCGGCGGCTCAGGGCGCGGGGCCCGATGAAGGAGAGCAGTGCGGGCAGCAGCGTGACGGAGGCGGCGACGGTGAGGACGACGGTCAGAGAGGCGGCGATGGCGACGCCGTTGAGGAAGCCCAGCCGCAGGATGAGCATGCCGAGCAGGGCGATGCAGACGGTGGCGCCGGCGAAGACGACGGCGCGGCCCGTGGTGGTGACGGCGTTCCGGGCGGCCTCGGCCACCGGCAGCCCGCGTTTCAGGCCGCGCCGGTGTCGCGTGACGATGAACAGGGCGTAGTCGATGCCGACACCGAGCCCGATGAGCATGCCGAGCATGGGGGCGAAGTCGGCGACGGTCATGGCGTGCCCGAGGAGCACGATGCCGAAGTACGCCGTGCCCACGCCGATCAGGGCGGTGGCGATGGGCAGCATGGAGGCGGCGAGGGAGCCGAAGGCGAGGAAGAGGACGAGAGCGGCGACGACCACGCCGACGATCTCGGCGACGTGCCCGCCGGACGACTGGGTGAGGGCGACGGCGCTGCCGCCCAGTTCCACGTCGAGCCCCTCGGTCCCGGCCGCCTTCGCGGTGTCGACGACGGCGCGGGCCTCGCCCTTGTCGATGGTCTCGGCCCGGTCGGCGAAGGTGATGTTGGCGTACGCGGTGCGGCCGTCGTCGCTGATCCGGTCGGCGCCACCGCGGCCGTACGGGCTGTCGACGGAGGCGACTCCGGGGAGCTCGGCGATCTTGTCGAGGGTGCGGGTCATCGACTGCTCGACGGCGGGGGAACGCACGCTGGCGCCCTGGCCGGTGTGCCAGACGACCGTGTCGCTGTCGCCACCGAGGCCGGGGAAGCCCTCGCCGAGGAGCTGGGTGGCGCGACCGGATTCGGTTCCCGGGGCCTCGTAGTCGTTCGAGTACGAGGAACCCGTCACGGCGGCGGCAGCGGTCACGCCGCCGAAGGCGACCAGCCAGAGCAGTACGGCAACGAGGCGGTGCTGGACACACCAACGTGCGAGGGCTGCCACGGACGAGCTCCCTGGGGGATTTGGGGATCTTTATCGGGAACTGCCCGCAAAGAACGCATGACTCATGCGCCATCACTCTTACAGCCGGAAATGATCCTTTGTCGCATTCGTGGGCTTACTCACAGATCTGTGACCCCTGTCCCGGGGCATACGCGTGAACTCCGGCGCCCCACGCGTGTCACGGCGGTCCCGGAAGGAGCCGGACGGGACCGGAGGGGCCGGGACAGACCGCAGGGGGCGCATCGCTCGGCGATGCACCCCCTGGGACGTGGGAAAACGTGACCTCAGCCCTCGCTGACGCCCAGCTTCTCCAGGATGAGCTCCTTGACGCGGGCCGCGTCGGCCTGGCCGCGGGTGGCCTTCATGACCGCGCCGACGAGCGCGCCGACGGCCTGGAGCTTGCCGCCGCGGATCTTGTCGGCGATGCCCGGGTTCCCGGCGATGGCCTCGTCGACGGCGGCGGTCAGCGCGCCCTCGTCCGAGACGACCTTCAGGCCCCGCTTCTCGACGACCTCGTCCGGAGTGCCCTCGCCGGCGAGAACGCCCTCGATGACCTGGCGGGCCAGCTTGTCGTTCAGGTCGCCGGACGTGACCAGCTCGGCCACCCGGGCGACCTGCGCCGGGGTGATCGGCAGGTCCTCCAGCGCCTTGCCGGACTCGTTGGCGCTGCGCGCCAGCTCGCCCATCCACCACTTGCGGGCGGACGCGGCGTCGGCCCCGGCCGCGATCGTCGCGACGATCGGGTCGATGGCGCCGGCGTTGAGGATCGACTGCATGTCGTGGGCGCCCACGCCCCACTCCTCGCGCAGCCGGTTGCGGCGGGCCAGCGGCTGCTCGGGCAGCCCGGCGCGCAGCTCCTCGACCCAGTCACGGGACGGGGCCACGGGGACGAGGTCGGGTTCCGGGAAGTACCGGTAGTCCTCGGCCTCCTCCTTCACCCGGCCCGAGGTCGTGGACCCGGTGTCCTCGTGGAAGTGGCGGGTCTCCTGGATGATCGTGCCGCCGGAGTTCAGCACCGCGGCGTGGCGCTGGATCTCGAAGCGGGCGGCACGCTCGACGGAGCGCAGGGAGTTGACGTTCTTCGTCTCGGAGCGCGTGCCGAACTTCTCGCGGCCGTGCGGGCGCAGCGAGAGGTTCACGTCGCAGCGCATCTGGCCCTGCTCCATGCGGGCCTCGGAGACACCGAGCGCCTTGATGAGCTCGCGCAGTTCGGCGACGTACGCCTTGGCGACCTCGGGGGCCCGCTCGCCCGCGCCCTCGATCGGCTTGGTGACGATCTCGATGAGCGGGATGCCCGCGCGGTTGTAGTCGAGCAGGGAGTGCGAGGCGCCGTGGATACGGCCGGTGGCACCGCCGACGTGCAGCGACTTGCCGGTGTCCTCCTCCATGTGGGCGCGCTCGATCTGCACGCGGAAGACCTCGCCGTCCTCCAGCTGGACGTCCAGATAGCCGTTGAAAGCGATCGGCTCGTCGTACTGGGAGGTCTGGAAGTTCTTCGGCATGTCCGGATAGAAGTAGTTCTTCCGGGCGAAGCGGCACCACTCGGCGATGTCGCAGTGCAGCGCGAGGCCGATCTTGATGGCGGACTCGACGCCGATCGCGTTGACGGCCGGGAGGGCGCCGGGCATGCCGAGGCAGGTCGGGCAGGTCTGCGAGTTGGGCTCGGCCCCGAGCTCGGTCGAGCAGCCGCAGAACATCTTCGTCTTGGTGCCGAGTTCGACATGGACTTCGAGGCCCATGACGGGGTCGTACGAGGCGAGTGCGTCCTCGTACGACACCAGGTCGGTCGTGGTGGTCACGGTGAAAACTTCCCTCTCAGCCCAGCAGGACGTCGTCGTCGCCCAGGCGCTTGAGCTCCCGGTAGAGGATGGCGAGGCCGGTGACGATGGCGGCGGCGGACACGGCCGCGTCGATGAGGCGCAGCGTGTCGTTCTCGGAGCGGGCCTTCCTGACCTGCTTCGCGACACCGAGCGCACCGAACGCCGTACCGGCCATGGACAGGTACGTGCCGGACTTGGACTTCTTGAATCCCTTGGCCTTGGACATTGCCTTGCTCACAACGACGGAGCCTCCTCAAGCAGCGGGTGGCCCCACTTTTCCACGAAGGCGGCCTCGACTGCGGCTCCGACCTTGTAAAGGCGGTCGTCCTTCAGCGCCGGGGCGATGATCTGCAGACCGACCGGCAGGTTGTCCTCCGGGGCGAGGCCGCAGGGAAGCGACATCGCGGAGTTGCCGGCCAGGTTGGTCGGAATGGTGCACAGGTCCGCGAGGTACATCGCCATCGGGTCGTCCGCGCGCTCGCCGATCGGGAAGGCGGTGGTGGGCGTGGTCGGGGAGACGATCACGTCGACCTGCTCGAACGCCTTCTCGAAGTCGCGGGTGATGAGCGTACGGACCTTCTGGGCGCTGCCGTAGTACGCGTCGTAGTAGCCGGAGCTGAGCGCGTACGTGCCGAGCATGATGCGGCGCTTCACCTCGGGGCCGAAGCCGGCCTCACGGGTGAGGGCGGTGACCTCCTCGGCGGAGTGCGTGCCGTCGTCGCCGACGCGCGCGCCGTAGCGCAGACCGTCGAAGCGCGCGAGGTTGCTCGAACACTCGGACGGGGCGATCAGGTAGTACGCGGAGAGCGCCAGGTCGAAGGACGGGCAGTCCAGCTCGACGACCTCGGCGCCCAGCTCCTTGAGCATGGTGACGGCCTCGTCGAAGCGCTGCACCACGCCGGCCTGGTAGCCCTCGCCGCGGAACTGCTTGACGACGCCGACGCGCATTCCGGCGACGCTGCCGTTGCGGGCGGCCTCGACGACCGGCGGGACCGGGGCGTCGATGGACGTCGAGTCCAGCGGGTCGTGGCCGGCGATGACCTCGTGGAGCAGGGCCGCGTCCAGGACCGTACGGGCGCAGGGCCCGCCCTGGTCGAGGGAGCTGGAGAAGGCGACCATGCCGTACCGCGACACGGCGCCGTACGTCGGCTTGACGCCGACCGTGCCGGTGACGGCGGCCGGCTGGCGGATGGAACCGCCGGTGTCGGTGCCGATCGCGAGCGGCGCCTGGTAGGAGGCGAGGGCCGCGGACGAACCGCCGCCGGAGCCGCCGGGGATACGGGTGAGGTCCCACGGGTTTCCGGTCGGACCGTACGCGCTGTTCTCGGTGGAGGACCCCATGGCGAACTCGTCCATGTTGGTCTTGCCGAGGATGACGACGTCGGCGGCCTTCAGCCGCTTGGTGAGCGTCGCGTCGTAGGGCGGGATCCAGCCTTCGAGGATCTTGGAACCGACCGTGGTCGGGATGCCCTCGGTGGTGAAGATGTCCTTCAGCGCGAGCGGCACACCGGCGAGCGGGCCGAGCTTCTCGCCGGCCGCGCGCTTGGCGTCCACGGCGCGGGCCTGCGCGAGGGCACCCTCACGGTCGACGTGCAGGAAGGCGTGCACCTTCTCGTCGACGGCCCCGATCCGGGCGAGGTGGGCCTCGGTGACCTCGACGGCCGTCAGCTCGCCCGCCGCGATCTTCTCGGCGATCTCGGCGGCGGTGAGCTTGATGATGTTGACGTTGGTGTCCGTCATGGTGATTAGTCCTCCCCCAGGATCTGCGGCACCTTGAAACGCTGCTGCTCCTGGGCCGGGGCGCCGGAGAGCGCCTGCGCGGGGGTGAGCGACGGACGGACCTCGTCCGCGCGCATGACGTTCGTCAGCGGCAGCGGATGAGAGGTCGGCGGTACGTCTTGGTCGGCGACCTCGCTGACGCGGGCGACCGCGCCGATGATGTCGTCGAGCTGGCCGGCGAAGTGGTCGAGCTCTTCGCCCTTCAGCTCCAGACGCGCCAGCCGTGCGAGGTGGGCGACCTCCTCGCGCGTGATGCCAGGCATGCAGCGATCCTCTGGGGTGAGTGTGTGTGGTTTGGCCCAATCCTATGGGTCCCACGCCCATGCCCGCGCCCGGGTTTGCCGTCGGCCGCTCTCCGGCCTCCGGCCGCGTGTCTCCCACCCCCGCACCACGCGTCACCGTCTCCCGCCGGGCACGCGCACAACGCAGGCCGGCCTCCGGCCGGATCCCTCCCACCCACGCACCACCCGTGACCCCACGGAACAGCCACAGCCCTCCCGCACGGCCCTCCCACCATCGGCGCCCGCCCGCCGCCAGGACCGACGCCACCCGCCAACGGCGAGACGGCACCACGAGAGGGCCGAGCCTGTCGGGACACAGTCGCGGGTGGTGCGTGGGTGGGAGAGATCCTGCAACCGGCGCACGCCGACGGCGCTAAGACGCCACAGGCGAGCCGAGCCTGTCGGGACACAGTCGCGGGCGGTGCGCGGGTGGGAGAGATCCTGCAACCGGCGCACGCCGACGGCGCTAAGACACCACAGGCGAGCCGAGCCAGTCGGGACACAGTCACGGGCCGTGCGCGGGTGGGAGAGATCAGGTCGGAGGGCGGCCCCTTCCAGGAAGGGGGACTTACTCCGCGGCGGGCAGCGCGGCGCGAGGCCGCTGCCAGCCCCGCGACCCACGCGCCAGCAGCCACGCCGTGGCCTCCTCCGGAGGCATCGCCGCCGCCACCAGCCACCCCTGCACGGCGTCACACCCCAGATCCCGCAGCCGTTCCCACGTCTCGTCGTCCTCGACGCCCTCCGCGACGACGAGCAGCCCGAGCGAATGCGCGAGATCGACGGTGCAGCGCACGATCTCCGCGTCCTCGGTGTCGATGGCGAGCCGCGCGACGAACGAACGGTCGATCTTCAGCTCGCTCACGGGGAGCCTGCGCAGATGCACGAGAGAGGAGTACCCGGTGCCGAAGTCGTCCAGCGACATCTTCACGCCGTGCCCGGTGAGCGCGGCCAGGGTGTCGGCGGCCCGCTGCGGATCCTCCAGGAGCACGTGCTCGGTGATCTCCAGTTGGAGCGATCCCGCGGGGACGCCGTGCCGGGCGAGGCGCGCGGCGACGGAGCCGGCGAAGCCGGGCGTGTGGACGTCGCGGGGCGACACGTTCACCGCGACGGGCACGAACAGACCCTGGGCGCGCCAGCGGGCGACCTGCGCGAGGGCGGTTTCCAGCACGTACTCGGTGAGGTGGGGCATCAGCCCGGACGACTCGGCGATGGCGATGAACTCGTCCGGCGGCACCTTGCCCCGCTCGGGGTGCACCCAGCGGACCAGGGCCTCCAGGCCGGCCACCTGTCCGTCGAAGCGGACCTTGGGCTGGTAGTGCAGTTCGACGTCGCCGGCGTCCAGCGCGCGGCGCAGGTCGCCCAACAGGCCGAGCCGGTCGGGGGTGTTGGAGTCCCGCTTGGACTCGTAGACCTCGACGCCCGTGCGGTCGCGCTTTGCCTGGTACATCGCGACGTCCGCCCGGCGCAGCAGCCCCTCGGCGTCGAGCGCGTGGTCGGGGAAGACGGCGAGCCCGGCGCTGGCCTCCAGGACGAGGGTGAGCCCGTCGAGGTCGAGCGGCGAGCCGAGGGCGGTGACGAGGTTGCGGGCGACGCGGGTGGCCGACGTGGTGGAGTCCGCGACCGGCAGTAATACGGCGAACTCGTCCCCGCCGAGTCGCGCGGCCTCCGCACCGCGCGGCAGGGCGAGCCGCAGCCGGTCGGCTATCTGGAGGAGGAGCCGGTCACCGGCGAGATGCCCCAACGTGTCGTTCACCGACCGGAACCGGTCCAGGTCGATCAGCAGGAGGGCGGACCGTGCGCCGATGCGCTCGGCGTCGTCCAGGGCCGTCCAGGTCCGCTCCAGCAGCCACTGGCGGTTGGGCAGTCCGGTGAGCGGGTCGCGAAGCTGCTCCTCGGCCCGCGCGCGGGCTATCCACAGGGTGGAGTCGAGGGCGATCAGCGGGATCGAGAAGAGGGGCAGCAGCATCGGCTGGGACATCGCGACGACGCACACGAGCGGCGCGATACCGAGCAGCGCGACGGCGACGAGTCCCTGTCTGACCAGGGCCGTGCGGGCGACGGTGGGCAGCCCGCCGCCGCGGGGGGCCTGCAGGTACCAGAGGACTCCCCGCGTGACGGCGAGGTAGGTACCGGCGACGAGCACCACCTGCGGGGCCGCGTACAGCGTCCAGGTCGTGGCGTCCCAGGGCGTCTCGACGCTCGGGTACCGCCCGAACGAGGTGAGGACGAGGGCTCCGGCCCCGATGCCGAGGATGTCGGCGGCGCCGTGGAGCACGCCCTGCCGCCAGCGGTTGCGGCGGGCCGCCCCGACCAGGACGACGACGGTGAGGCTGACCATCCCGGCGGGGACCCAGCCGTAGAGCAGCAGGACCGCGAGGGTGAGCGCGGCGCCGGAGCCGGTGCCGCCCCACCAGCGCGCGCGGCCGAGGGCGACGAGGTGGCCGACGATGATGCCGGTCAGCAGGGCGAGGGCCCAGCCGACGGTGCCGCACGGGAAGAGCGCGTGGTGGTCGCTGAACGCCCGGTAGAAACCGGCGCCCAGGACCATGCCGGCCGCGGCGACGACCGCGGCGGGCAGCGCGGGCCAGGACGGGTGGCGTTCGGGGTCGTGGCCGGGCAGACCGGTGCCGCGCCCGGCGGTGAGCGGGCCGGCGCCGGAGTGAGCGGGAGCGCCGAGTGGTGCGGCGCCGAGGCCGCTGGGCGCGGGACGCTGCGCGGACCGTCCGGTCCGGAGTCCCGCCAGCCACGCGCCGGTCATCCGGCTCAGTCGCAGCCGGGAGTCCGGGGGAGCGCTCTCGGTCGGTTCCATTCCCGTCCCTCTCACAGCCGGCGGTGCCCACGCCACGCGGTCCGTCGCCGGCGACAACTGCCAACGGAGCCACGTCGGAAAACCCTTCCCCCCGCTCCCGTGGAGCAGGGGGTGCGCCGGCCGCAACTGGGCACGGCAGGCGCACACGTCAACAGTAGGCCGCAGAAGGCTTCCACGGGCAGCGGTCGTCTACGGTTGCCCGAATGCGACCCGGCCACCCGTATGCATCTGATATGCGCCGAACGGGTGGCCTTCAACCGCTACTCCTCGATCGGAAGTGCGACGTCCGCCGCCGCTTCGGGCCCCTGTTCGAGCAGGACCGCGAAGCCGTCCTCGTTCAGAACCGGAACCTTCAGCTGCATCGCCTTGTCGTACTTCGAACCAGGATTGTCACCCACCACAACGAATGACGTCTTCTTCGAAACAGAACCGGTCACTTTCGCTCCACGGCTCTGGAGTTGCTCCTTGGCCCCGTCCCGCGTGTGGTGTTCCAGCGTTCCCGTGACGACGACGGTGAGGCCTTCGAGGGGGCGCGGTCCCCGGTCCTCGTCCGCTCCCTCGTCCTCCATCCGGACCCCGGCGGCCCGCCACTTGCGGATGATCTCGCGGTGCCAGTCCTCGGCGAACCACTCCTTGAGGGACGTCGCGATGATCCCGCCGACCCCGTCGACCGCGGCGAGCTCCGCCTCGGTGGCCTGCTCGATGCGGTCGATGGAGTGGAATTCGCGGGCCAGCGCCTCTGCGGCCACCGGGCCCACGTGCCTGATGGAGAGTCCGTTGATGAAACGGGCGAGGGGTCGGCTCTTCGCCTCGGCGATCCCCTCCAGCATGGCAAGCGCGTTCTTCTTGGGCTCGCCCTTCTGGTTGGCGAAGACCGTGACGATCTTCTCCTCGCCGGTCTTCGGGTCCCGCTTGGGCAGGCCGCTGTCCTGGTCGAGAACGTAGGCCCTGATGGGGAGCAACTGCTCGATCGTGAGGTCGAAGAGGTCGCTCTCGTCGACGAGCGGCGGGGCGGCGGGCTCCAGCGGACGGGTCAGCGCCGCGGCGGCCACGCTGCCGAAGTGGTCAATGTCGAGGCACTCCCGGCCCGCGAGATAGGAGACCCGCTCTCTCAACTGGGCCGGGCAGCCACGGCCGTTGGGACAGCGAAGATCGATGTCGCCTTCCTTCATGGCGCGCAGCGACGTCCCGCACTCCGGACACTCTGCCGGCATCACGAACTCCCGCTCGGTGCCGTCGCGGAGATCCACCACCGGCCCGAGGATCTCCGGGATGACATCACCGGCCTTGCGCAGCACGACCGTGTCCCCGATGAGGACGCCCTTGGCCTTCACGACCTCCTGATTGTGCAGGGTCGCGAACTCGACCTCCGAGCCCGCCACGGTGACCGGCTCGACCTGTGCGTACGGAGTGACGCGCCCCGTCCGGCCGACGCCGACCTTGATGTCGACCAGCTTGGTGTTGACCTCTTCCGGCGCGTACTTCCAGGCGATGGCCCATCGTGGAGCGCGGGCCGTGGAACCGAGGCGGCCCTGGAGACGGATCTCGTCGAGCTTGACGACCACGCCGTCGATCTCGTGCTCCACGGAGTGGCGGTTCTCCCCGTAGTACGCGATGAACTCCCGTACGCCGTCGAGGTCGTCGACCACCTTGGCGTACCGCGTGGTGGGCAGGCCCCAGGAGTGCAGCAACTCGTAGGCCTCGGAGAGGCGGCCGAGACCGTCGAAGCCCTCCAGGGCGCCGATGCCGTGGACGACCATGTGCAGCGGGCGGGACGCGGTGACGCGCGGGTCCTTCTGGCGCAGTGAACCGGCCGCCGCGTTGCGCGGGTTGGCGAAGGGCTTGTCGCCGGCCTCCACCAGGCGGGCGTTGAGCTCCTCGAACTTCTCCATCGGGAAGTACACCTCGCCGCGGATCTCCACGAGGTCCGGGACGCGGTCGCCGGCCAGGCGGTCCGGGATCTCCGCGATCGTGCGGACGTTGGGCGTGATGTCCTCGCCCGTCCGGCCGTCGCCGCGGGTCGCCGCGCGCGTGAGACGGCCGCGCTCATACGTCAGGTTGACCGCGAGGCCGTCGACCTTCAGCTCGCACAGGAAGTGGTGGTCGGAGGTGCCCACGTCCTTGGCGACGCGCTCCGCCCAGGCGGCCAGCTCCAGATCGGAGAAGGCGTTGTCCAGCGACAGCATGCGGAGGCGGTGCTGGACCGAGGTGAACTCCGTGGCGTACGCGCCCGCGACCTTCTGGGTCGGCGAGTCGGGGGTGCGCAGCTCGGGGTGTTCCTCCTCCAGGGCTTCCAGGGAGCGCAGCAGCTTGTCGAACTCGGCGTCGCTGACGACCGGCGCGTCGTTCACGTAGTACCGGAAGCGGTGCTCCTCGATCTGCTCAGCGAGCTGCGCGTGCTTCTCCCGTGCCTCGGCGGGTACCGATGTGGGCTCTGCGTGCTTTTCGCCGGCCACCGTTGTGTCCTCCCGTTACTCAGGGTTGTCCGCGAGGGATCTCGCCGCCCGGACGCAGTGGGCGAGCGCCTTGCGCGCGTAGTCGGGGGAAGCCCCCGCGAGCCCGCACGACGGAGTGAGGGTGACGGCCTCCGCGAGCAGCCCCGGCCGCAGCCCCAGCCTGCGCCACAGCGTCCTGACACCCATGACGCTACCGGCAGGGTCCGACAACGGGCCGTCCACGCCGGGGACGACACCGGCGAACAGACGCGTGCCGCTCTCGACGGCTTCTCCGATCGCGTCGTCGTCACGCTCGGTGAGCAGCGAGAAGTCGAAGGAGATCGCCGTCGCACCCGCCCGGCGGAGCAGGGCGAAGGGGACGTCCGGGGCGCAGGAGTGGACCACGACGGGTCCGCCCGCGTGGGCGCCGAGGACGTCGCGGAGGGTTCCCTCGACGAGCTGGCGGTCCACGGCGCGGTGGGTGCGGTAGCCGCTGGCGGTGCGCACCTGTCCGCGCAGCACGGAGATGAGGGAGGGTTCGTCGAGCTGGAGGACGACCTGGGCGCCGGGGATCCGCTCGCGTACGTCGGCGAGGTGGACGCGCAGTCCCTCCGCGAGCGAGCCGGCCAGGTCGCGGCAGGCGCCCGGATCGGAGAGCACCGACTCGCCGTTCCTCAGTTCCAGGGCGGCGGCCAGCGTCCAGGGGCCGACCGCCTGCACTTTCAGAGGTCCCTCGTAGCCCTGGGTGAACTCCTCCAGGGCGTCGAGGTCCTCCCCCAGCCAGGACCGGGCGCGCCTGGTGTCCCGGCCGGGCCGGTCGCCGATCCGCCAGCCGCTGGGCTCCACGCGCGCGTACAGCTCGACGAGCATCCCGGCGGTCCGGCCGATCATGTCGGCGCCCGGCCCGCGGGCGGGGAGTTCGGCGAGGTGGGGGAAGTCCTCCAGGGAACCGGTGACGGTCTTCGCGGCCTCCCGGGCGTCGCCGCCCGGCATGGACCCGACCCCGGTGGCCGCACCGAAGCTGAACACGCTGTTTTCGCTCACCCCGGAAGCGTACGGAATGCCGTGGGGAGGTCAGCCCCCCGGGCGCACCGTCAGGTCGTTGACCTCGGCGTCGCGCGGCAGGTCGAGCGCCATCACGATGGTGGTCGCGACCGATTCGGGGTCGATCCAGCGTGCGGCGTCGTAGTCCTTGCCCTCCTGCTGGTGGACCTTCGCCTGCATGGGACTGGCGGTGCGGCCGGGGTAGACGGAGGTCACCCGGACACCGGCGGCGTGCTCCTCGTGGCGCAGGGAGTCCGCGAGGGCCTTCAGACCGTGCTTGGAGGCGGCGTAGGCGGACCAGTCGGCGTGGGCGCTCAGGCCGGCGCCCGAGTTCACGAACAGCACGTGTCCCTGGGCGACGCGGAGCTGGGGCAGGAAGTGGCGGGTCAGCTCGGCGGGGGCGATCAGGTTGACGTTGAGCTGGTGGCGCCAGGTCTTCGGGGTGAGGTCGCCGACGGGACCGAGGTCGACGACGCCGGCGATGTGCAACAGGGAGTCGACGCTGTCGGGGAGTGTCTGGTGGGAGAACGCCCAGGAGAGCTTGTCGGGGTCCGCCAGGTCGCCGACCAGGGTCTTCGCGCCGGGGAACGCGACGGCGAGTTCCTTGGCGCGGCCCGCGTCGCGCGCGTGGAGCACGAGGTCGTCCCCGCGCGCGTGCAGGCGGCGGGCGACGGCCGTGCCGATGCCGGAGCCGGCCCCGGTGATCACATGTGTAGCCATGGACGCCATGCTCGCATCACCGGGCGCGGGCCCCCCACCGGGTCCTGACGCGTGACAGGGGCCGACACGTCACAGGGGCCGGCCCGTCACCGCGTGCCGGCACCTCGGCCGCACGCGCCTCACTGGGTGCCGAGGCTCTCCTCCAGGTAGGCCACGGCCCCCACGGGCTCCTCCGCGAAGAAGACCAGGTCGGTCAGCGGGCGGGGCAGGAAGCCCTCGGTGTCCATGCGGCGGAACTGCTCCTTGAGGCCGTCGTAGAACCCGGCCGTGTTCAGCAGGACCACCGGCTTCTCGGTCTTCCCGTGCTTCTTCAGCTCCAGGATCTCCGTCGCCTCGTCGAGGGTTCCGGTGCCGCCGACCATGACGACCACGGCGTCCGCCTTCGCCAGCAGCAGCGCCTTGCGCTCGGCGAGGTCACCGGCGACGACCATCTCGTCGGCTCCGGGGCGGGCCTTGGCGGCCAGGAAGTCCACGGAGACGCCGACGAGCCGTCCGCCCGCCTCCTGGACGCCGTCGGCGACGACCTTCATCAGTCCGACGTCGGAGCCGCCCCACACCAGGGTGTGGCCGCCCTTGCCGAGGAGTTCGGCGAACTCCCGCGCGGGGCGGGTGTAGCGCTCGTCGAGGTCGGCGGCCGAAAGGAAGACGCAGATGTTCATGTCCTCACCGTACGCGGGAACGAATCGGGGCCCGCGAGCGCTTTCCCGGTATGGCTGAAGGACACACGATCACCATCGAGCAGGGCACCCAGCACGTCCGCGTCGTGCACGGCGACCAGGTCCTGGCGGAGAGCGACCGCCCCCTGTTGCTGCGCGAGACCGGCTGTCCGGTGCGCTATTACCTCCCGCCCGAGGACGTCCGTCTCGACCTGCTGACGCCCTCCGACACCCACACGTACTGCCCCTTCAAGGGCACCGCGTCGTACTGGTCGCGCCCGGACGGGGCGGACCTCGTGTGGGCCTACCCCGACCCCAAGCCCGACGTCGCCGGGATCAAGGACCACTTCTGCTTCTACGAGCAGGACGTGTCCTGACGCCGCGCCCACGCGGGCGTGGCGACGCGATGACTTCCGGGCCACCCGGCAGTCTTCCCAGGCATGGACAACAAGACCATCTCGCGCGACGGGACCCCCATCGCGTACGAACGTTTCGGTGACGGCCCCGCGGTCGTCCTGGTCGGCGGGGCCATGTGCACGGGCGCCACTCTGGCGCCCCTGGCGGCGGCCCTGTCGGACCGTTTCGGGGCCGTCACCTACGACCGGCGGGGTCGCGGCGCGAGCGGCGACACCGCGCCCTTCGCGGTCGCTCGTGAGGTCGAGGACATCGCGGCGCTGATCGAGGCATCCGGAGGCAGCGCGGCGCTCTACGGCATCTCGTCGGGCGGCGCGCTGGCCCTCAGAGCGGTGGCGAGCGGGCTGCCCGTGCGCGAAATCGCCCTCTACGAGACGCCGTTCGCCGTCGACGACCGGGGCGGCAAGGAGCGTGCCGAGTACACCGAGCGGTTGACGGAGCTGCTCGGGCAGGACCGGCGGGGTGACGCCGTCGAGCTGTTCCTGTCACGGGTCGGCACGCCGCCGGCGACGATCGCCGGAATCCGGCTGTCCCATGTGTGGGCCGGCATGGAGGCCATCGCCGCGACCCTGGCGTACGACAACGCCGCCCTGGGCGACGGTGCGGTGCCGCGTGAGCGACTGGCCGCCGTACCCGTGCCGTTGCTGTCGGTCGCGGGCGACGCCAGCCCCGGGTGGATGCGCGAGGCGGCCCGTGTCGTCGCGGACGCGGCGCCCCACGGCTCGTACCGCACGCTGGAGGGGCAGACCCACATGGTCGACCCCCTGGCGCTCGCCCCCGTGCTGGCGGAGTTCTTCGACGCGAACGGCTGACCGCCCCGGACGGCTGCCTCGCCCGGCCGGGCCTCGCCGCGCACGGCCGCGCGAGGCGACCGTCGGGTCAGACGCCCGCGGTCGCGCGCGTGGTCGTCGCGATCGTCGCCGAGCCCACCACGCGCGTGCCGTCGTACAGGACGATCGCCTGGCCGGGGGCGACCCCGCGGACCGGCTCGGTGAAGGTGACCTGGAGGGAGCCGTCGACCAGTTCGGCGGCCACCTCCGTCTCACCGCCGTGGGCGCGCAGCTGGGCCGTGTAGGTGCCGGGTCCGGTGGGGGCGGCGCCGCACCAGCGGGGCTTGAGGGCGGTCAGCGCGGACACGTCCAGGGACGCGGCCGGGCCCACCGTCACCGTGTTGTCCACCGGCGAGATGTCCAGGACGTAGCGCGGCTTGCCGTCCGGGGCGGGGGTGCCGATGCGCAGCCCCTTGCGCTGGCCGATCGTGAAGCCGAACGCGCCCTCGTGGGATCCGACGACCGCTCCGGCCTCGTCCACGATGTCGCCCTCGGCCTTGCCCAGGCGGTTCGCGAGGAAGCCCTGGGTGTCTCCGTCGGCGATGAAGCAGATGTCGTGCGAGTCCGGCTTCTTGGCGACGGCGAGGCCACGGCGCTCGGCCTCGGCGCGGATCTCGTCCTTGGTGGTGACGGTGTCGCCGAGCGGGAACAGGGCGTGGGCGAGCTGGCGGTCGTCGAGGACACCGAGGACGTACGACTGGTCCTTGGCCATGTCGGAGGCGCGGTGCAGTTCGCGCGTGCCGTCCTCGCGGACGATCACCTGCGCGTAGTGGCCGGTGCAGACCGCGTCGAAGCCGAGCGCGAGCGCCTTGTCGAGCAGGGCGGCGAACTTGATCTTCTCGTTGCAGCGCAGGCAGGGGTTCGGGGTGCGGCCCGCCTCGTACTCGGCGACGAAGTCCTCGACCACGTCCTCGCGGAAACGCTCGGCGAGGTCCCAGACGTAGAAGGGGATGCCGATGACGTCGGCCGCGCGTCGGGCGTCGCGCGAGTCCTCGATGGTGCAGCAGCCCCGCGCGCCGGTCCGGAACGATTGGGGGTTCGCCGACAGGGCGAGGTGCACGCCCGTCACGTCGTGTCCGGCTTCGGCGGCGCGGGCGGCGGCTACGGCGGAGTCGACGCCGCCCGACATGGCGGCGAGGACGCGGAGGGGGCGCTGCGAGGTGTCAGTCATAACCCCTCCAGAGTACGGGGCGGCGGGAACCGGATCCCGCGAGTATCCGTTGAAGATCGCATGGGGGAGAAAAAGGGGAAGCCGAAGGGCCGCGGTGGCAAGGCGGCGGCCAAGGACGCGGACGCGGCGGTCGGGCGCCGGGTGCTGCTCGTCGGCGGTGTGGCGGCCGCCGTGGGCACGGCCGCGATCGCCCGGGACGTGCTGACGCACCTGTGGTGGCGGCTTCCCGGCGTGGAGAAGGAGAGGGTCGCGGGAGCGGTGGACTCCCGGGGAGCCCAGTGGGTGGCGGCGTCGACGGCGAACTGGCGGCGGGCGGACCGGCCGGACGACTACTCGATAGACCGGGTGGTCATCCATGTCACCCAGGGCAGCTTCGCGAGCGCGGTGCGGGTCTTCCAGGACCCGGGGCACGGGGCGGCGGCGCACTACATCGTCCGCAAGGACGGTCACGTCACACAGATGATCCGCGAGCTGGACGTGGCGTTCCACGCGGGCAACCGCGCGTACAACGAGCGCAGTGTCGGCATCGAGCACGAGGGCTTCGTGGACCGCGCCTCGTCGTTCACGGACGCGATGTACGAGGCGTCGGCCCGGCTGACGGCCGGGATATGCGGCCGGTACGACATCCCCGTGGACCGGGAGCACATCATCGGCCACGTGGAGGTGCCGGGCACCGACCACACCGACCCCGGGCGGTACTGGGACTGGGACCGGTATCTGCGTCTGGTGCGGCGGGCGCGGACGGCGGCGGCGTGAGCGCGGCCTGAAGGCCGGTCGCACCCGGGGAACGGCCTCGACCGCGAGGCGGGCCGAGGGCGCGCGCCGGGTCGGTCAGGTGAGGCCCGCGCTCCGCGCTCGTTCCACGGCGGGGCCGATCGCCCGGGCCACCGCGTCGACGTCGGCCTCCGTGGAGGTGTGGCCGAGCGAGAAGCGCAGCGTGCCGCGCGCGAGGTCCGGATCGGTGCCGGTGGCGAGGAGGACGTGGCTCGGCTGGGCCACGCCCGCGGTGCAGGCCGAGCCCGTGGAGCATTCGATGCCCTGCGCGTCGAGCAGCAGCAGGAGTGAGTCGCCCTCGCAGCCCGGGAAGGTGAAGTGGGCGTTGGCGGGCAGCCGGCCGCCGGGGGCCGGGTCACCGCCGAGGATCGCGTCGGGCACGGCCTTGCGGACGGCGTCGACGAGCTCGTCGCGCAGGGAGCCGATCTCGCGGGCGAACCACTCGCGCTGCTCGGCGGCCAGACGCCCGGCGACGGCGAAGGAGGCGATGGCGGGTACGTCGAGGGTGCCGGAGCGCACGTGCCGCTCCTGACCGCCGCCGTGCAGCACGGGCACGGGGGTGTACTCACGGCCCAGCAGCAGCGCGCCGATCCCGTAGGGGCCGCCGATCTTGTGGCCGGAGACCGTCATGGCGGCGAGGCCCGAGGCGGCGAAGTCGACGGGGACCTGGCCGAAGGCCTGGACGGCGTCGGCGTGCAGCGGGATGCCGAACTCGGCGGCGACGTCGGCCAGTTCACGTACCGGCATCAGGGTGCCGATCTCGTTGTTGGCCCACATGACCGTGGCGAGGGCGACGTCGTCGGGGTTGCGGGCGATCGCCTCGCGCAGGGCGTCGGGGTGGACGCGGCCGTACGCGTCGACGGGGAGGTACTCGACCGTGGCGCCCTCGTGCTCGCCGAGCCAGTGGACCGCGTCGAGGACGGCGTGGTGCTCGACGGGGCTCGACAGGACGCGGGTGCGGGCGGGGTCGGCGTCGCGGCGGGACCAGTAGAGGCCCTTCACCGCGAGGTTGTCGGCCTCGGTGCCGCCGGAGGTGAGAACCACCTCGCTGGGACGGGCGCCGAGGGCGTCCGCCAGGGTCTCGCGGGACTCCTCGACCGTCCTCCGGGCGCGGCGGCCGGCGGCGTGGAGGGAGGAGGCGTTGCCCGTGACACTCAGCTGGGCGGTCAGTGCCTCTACCGCCTCGGGGAGCATGGGGGTGGTCGCGGCGTGGTCGAGGTAAGCCATGGTGGGCCCGATTCTACGGGCCCGTGGTTCCCCAGCGGTTGCCCCCACCGCCATGACGGTCGTCGCGGGCCGCGCGCGGACCGGCGGGGGCGTCCTCCCCGCACCGGAACGGGCGCCTCGCCGGACTCGGGCCACCGTGCGCCGCTCGGACGTCCGGCGTCAGAAGCTCCAGGACACCGTGCTGTCGACGTGCATGACGGCGATCAGGACGACCAGGTCGGCGATGCCCAGGCCGAGGCCGAGGAACGCGCGGCCGCGACGGGCGGTCCCGCGCCACAGGGCGACGGAGGCGAGAACGATGGCGATGGGGCCGAGGAAGACGTTGAGGACCAGGAGGCCGACCAGCCCGAGGATGAACGCGGCCACGGCCATGCCGTCCGCGTCCCGGACACGGCGGGCGAGCGCGGCGCGCGTGGTCGCCTCGTCCCGGGTGGATTCCGTGGAGCGGGCGGCGCCCTCGGTACGCACGGTCCGCCCGCCGGGGGCGGTGTCCGTGCCGGGAGCCGTCTCCGCGCCGCGAGCGGTGTCGAAGTCGGTGTCGGCGGTGCTGGTGGAGTCGGCGCTGCTGGTGTTACCGGCGGATCGGGTGGTGCCGGCGGTGTGAGTGGTGAGTGCCATGACGTATGTCAGCTCCCAACGGTCAGTTGGTGAAGGAAGGGGACCACGGGCCGGTCGGCGAGGGTGCGGTGGCCGGCGGTCAGCCGGCGGAGGTGTGCATGCGGTCAGCCGGCGGAGGTGTGCCGGCGGCGGGCGCCGCGCTCACGCAGCGCGAAGACGACCAGCCAGGTGCCGATGACGGCCGCGGCGACCAGGGTGACGGGCAGCGGCGCGTGCGCCACGGTGCCCATGACGACGCCGAGCAGAAGGAGTGCGGCGACGAGGAACAGCATGGGATGCCTCTCGAAGAAGTCTCGTGGTCCGGTCCCGGACCACCCGTGCCTCGACGGTGAGGCCCGATTGTTTCCGGGACTTGACGACTCAGTGAACGGTTGTAGTAACACTTGTTCACTGACTTTGGAGTCTAGCGCGTCCGGCGGCTTTAAAAATCCAGAGAACAGTTGTTAACTGCATGGCATGAGTCACACTCTCGGCATCCGGCAGGCGCAGAAGCAGAAGACCCGACAGGCGCTGCTGGACGCCGCGTTGCTGCTTCTGGAGGACCAGAGCCTGAGCAGCCTGGGCCTGCGGGAGGTCACGCGTGCCGTGGGCGTCGCTCCGACCGCCTTCTACCGGCACTTCCGCTCGACGGCGGATCTCGGCGTGGCCCTCGTCGAGGAGGCGCTCGGCAGCCTGCACCCGATGATCGAGGACACGGTGTCCGCGGCCGGAGACAGCGACGAACGCATCGCCCGCGCCGTGGAACTGATCGACCATCACGTCGCGGCGCACCCCGCGCACGTCCGCTTCATCGCGCGCGAGCGGCACGGCGGGGTGCAGTCGGTGCGGGACGCGATCCGCGAGCAACTGGCCCGGTTCGCCGAGGAGGTGCGGGACGCGCTCGCCGAACACCCCGAGTCGCGGGGGTGGAGCGACGACGACCTGCTCATGCTGGCGGGCCTCTACGTCGACCACATGCTGATGGCGGCCTCGGCATTCCTGGAGGCGCTGGACGCCCCCGAGGCGGAGCGCGAGCGGGTGGCCCGGGTGGCCGGCCGTCAGATGCGTCTGATCAGCCTCGGCCGTCGCCACTGGCTCGGCTGACCCCTGATCCCCGGCCCGGCGGACGGGGCCCCACAACCCGGGACGGGCATGAGCTCCGGCCCGAGCCGGGACACGGGCCGCCCGACGACCCGCCCGCCGCCGACACCGGCACCGGCACCGGCACCGGCACCAAGACCTGCGTCCGCCCGAGCGACGGCCGTGCACGAACCTGCTGACCGCCCGACCCGGCCGCGCACGAGAACCCGGACGACCGCCCGATCCGGCGCCAAGCGAACCCGCACGACCACCCGACCCGGCGCCGCACGAACCCGAACGACCACCCGACCCGGCGCCGCGCCAGCCCGAACGACCACCCCATCCGGCGCCAAGCGAACCCTGCCGACCACACGATCCGGCCGGGCAGGCGCCAACTGAGCGCGACCAACGGCCTGATGGCACCCGACGAGCGCATGGCGAGGCCCGTACGCGGGGCGACTGGGCGCGGTCATCCGGGCTGGACACCGGCCGACGGCACGACCCGGCTCGGGCCAACTGAGCCCAGCCTCCGGCCTGATGGCACCCGACGAGCGCGTGGCGAGGCCCGTACGCGGGGCGGCTGGGCGCGGTCATCCGGGCTGGACACCGACCGACGTCACGACCCGACTCGGGCCAACTGAGCCCAGCCTCCGGCCTGGTGACATCCGCCGAGCGTCCGAGCCCGCACGGGCGCCGGCCCGGTGAGCGCGGCCGCCCGGCTGAAGGCACCGGCGCGGCCCACCTGAACGCGCCGACGCGGCACACCTCGTAGCCCCGCCGGTTCGGGCGCTCCCCTCACCACGGCCACCCGGCGACCGCACCGGCCCGCCTGTCTGCCCGCCCCGAAGATCGCCCCCTCCCCCACCGCGCCCGGCATCGCACCACGCCCCGCGCGCCCCGCGCCCGGCGGCTCAGCCCTGATTCGCCTGCTGCCCCTCACCCGCCTGTCCGGCCTGCCCTCCTCCGGGGCCGCCGCAGCCGCCCTGGCCGCCGCCCATGCCGCCGCCGGGAGCGCCGCTCGGCATGCCCGAGGGGTTGCCGGACGGCGCCTTGCCGGTGGGCATGCCCGAGGGGGCGCCGGAGCGGGAGGGCATGCCGGACGGTGCTCCCGAAGGGCGGCCGGAGGCGCCACCGCTCGGCATGCCGGAGGGGCGGGTGCAGTTCCGGCCGTCGGAGGTGCCGCTGTCCGAGGACGTCGCGTCGTCCGAGCCGCAGGCCGCCAGCAGGGGCGCGAGGGCGAGGAGGACGACGGCGGGGACGAGCCGTGCGCGAGGATTCATGGGTAACTCCCAGTCGGATCGGGCGAGATGGTGAGCGGACGGCACGCGATGACCGCCGGTCGACGTGACCGACCGACGTCGGCGGTCGACCCGCCCTCCCGTCGGCGAGGGCCGGTCGACGAAGCCGGGTGGCCAGGGCCGCCCGACGACAGGCCGGTCGGCCCGAGCGCCCGGCGTGGGCCGGTCGACGTCGGACCGGCGCCGGCCGGCGGACGACGCGTGTGCACAGGCCCGTTGGCGAGGGCCGCCCCGGTCGGGCCGGCCGACGAGAGCCGGTCGAGCGGTGGCCAGAGGACCAGATCCACGTAGGTCCGCGCTGTGCCGGAGCTGTGGCTTGCTGTGCGCAGCCCTGTACGGCGGGAGTGCCGATCCTGGGCTCAACCCCCCGCGTACAGCACGCCGATGGCCGCGGCCGTCGCGGCCAGCTCCGCCCGGGCCGATGCCGGGGCGAGGACCTCCACCGCGTCCCCGAAGGCCATCAGGGTCCGGGCCTCGCGCACGGAGCCGTGGGAGAGCCGCGCCGTCACCCACTCCCCGGCCCCGGTGTCCTCGGGCAGTTCGGTGAGGGCGGCCGCGTTGAGGCGCACGAACATGTCCAGGTGGGTGCGGCGCACCCGGACCGTGATCTCGACGCCTCCGGGCCGCTCCTCCACCTGGCGGCGCAACACCTTCCAGGCATGGGCGAGTTCCACTCCAGGACGGCGGCGCACCGGGTCCGGCAGGAGGGTGGCCGCGCCGATCCGGTCGGCGCGGAACAGCCGCGGGGTGCCGCGCCGGTCGGCGACGAGGTACCAGACCCCGGCCTTGGAGACGAGCCCGTACGGGTCGACGGTGTACGTGCGCGGTTCGGTCTCCCCGCCGTGCCGGTAACGCAGCCGCAGCCTGCGGTCGCTGAACACGGCGTCCTGCAGCACGTCCAGGTCGACGGTCCGTCGGGGGCCGCCCTTCCAGCGCGTGGCGTCGACGAGGATGCGCCTGCCGGTGACCTCGGCGGCCGGCCGGAACGGCGCGGGCAGCGCGGCCATCACCTTGCGCAGTGCGGAGTCGAGCGCCGCGTCCAGGCCGAGGGCCGCGTGCGCGCCCTGCGCGGCCAGGATGAACAGCGCGCGGGACTCGTCGGCGGTCAGTCCGGTGACGTCCGTACGGAATCCGGCGAGCAGTTCGATGCCGCCGTGCCGGCCGCGCTCGGCGTAGACGGGGACGCCGGAGGTGGAGAGGGCCTCGATGTCCCGGTAGATGGTGCGCACCGACACCTCGAGGCGGTCGGCGAGTTCGTGGGCGGGGACCCGGCCCCGGGTCTGGAGCAGCAGGAGGATCGAGAGCAGGCGGTCGGACTTCACGGGCCCAGGATCGCGCTCGCCCGGGGGCCCGGCAAATGCTGACGGAGGTTGTCAGGTTATGCGTCCACGGTGGGGGCACACCGAGACACGGAAGAGGTCGCTCATGAACGCCATGGACCCCCGCCCCCTGTACACCCGCGCCGCAGGACGGATCGCCGAACTCATCGGGACCGTCCGCCCGGATCAGCTCTCCGGAGCCACGCCGTGCGCCGGCTTCGACGTCCGCCTGCTGCTGTCGCACCTGGTCGGAGGCACCCGGCGGATCGCCGTGATCGGCGCGGGCGGCGACGGGCTCGCGGTGCGGCCGTTCGTCGACGGCGTCCCGGACGACGGCTGGGCCGCCGCGTACGACGAGGTCAGGACGGAGGTGCGGACGGCGTGGGCCGACGACGCGCGCCTGGAGGCGCTCGTGCGGGTGCCGTGGGGCGAGACTCCCGGGCGCCAGGCTCTGGCCGGGTACGTCATGGAGGCCGTCATCCACACCTGGGACCTGTCGGAGGCGCTCGGCCGGCCGCTCCAACTCGACCCGGCCCTCGCCGAGTTCGCGCTCGCGACCGCCTGCCGGGTGCTGCCCGACGAGGGCCGCGAGGACCCCGAGCTGCCCTTCGGCCCGGCGCTCCCGGCGCCGGAGGGGGCGGACGCGTACGGCCGGCTGGCGGCCTGGACGGGCCGTCGGCCGTTCGTCGTCGCGTGACCGGACGCCGGACCCGGCGCGGCCGTACTCCTCGCCCGGGGATCGCGCGCGAGCGAGCCGGACCGTGAGGAGATCGCGCGCGGCCGAGCCGCGCTCCTACCCGGAGTCCGCGGCCGGCCGGTCTCGCTCGCCGACCGCCGGACAGCCGGCCGGCGGTCCCGATCGGTCGAGCCGGGCCCCCCGACCGGGGCCCGGCTCGACCGGGTCGTACCCCCGAGAGAGGTGCTCGGTCAGCCGAGCCGTGCGCGCGCGAGCTGGCGGGACTGGGCGACCAGCCGGTCCGCGCTGTCCCACACCTCGGCGTCCTCCTCCAGGAAGCCGCCGGCGAGGTTGCGGGTGGTGATCGACACCCGCAGCGGGCCGGGGGCCGGACGGCTGCGCACGTGCACGGTCAGTTCGACGGTCGGCACCCAGCCGGACAGCCCGATCTCGAACGCGGTCGGCGGCAGCGCGTCGACGGCGAGGAGCAGCGAGAGCGGGTCGGCGTCACGGCCGTCGGCGAGCCCGAACCACGCCCGCATCTCGCCCTTCCCGGAGGGGGCGCCGAGGGCCCAGCCCAGGGTCGCGGGGTCGAGCTTGAGGAAGAGCCGGTCGGTGATCGCCGAGCTGCCGGGGATCGGCGCGGGCGCGTCCTGCGGGCCGAAGCACTGGTCCATGGGCGGGATCGCGGGCGGCCGCGCGGTCGTCCGGACGTCGTCGGGCAGCGCGTCGAGGTCGCCGTACGAGGCGAGGACGCGGATCCGCTCGACCTCGCGGCCCTCGTCGTCGTACTGGAAGAGGGACGCCTGGCCGGTCGACAGCGTCCGGCCGGTGCGGACGACGTCCGTGCGCACGACCGCGGGGCCCGGCTGGGACGCGGTGAGATAGTGCGCGGAGACCGTGAAGGGGTCGGAGTGCGGCAGGGCGTCGGCGAGCGCGCGGCCGAGGAGGGCCAGCAGATAGCCGCCGTTGACGGCGGTGATGATCGTCCACCCGGGCGAGAGGTCCACGTCGTAGACGCCCGGGGCGCGCAGGGTGACCGCGGTGTCGCGGTCGAACTCGCTGTCGCCGATCGTGGCCCGCGTGGCCTGTACCGAAGCTGCTTCTGGCATACCTGAACGGTACAACAGGAAATTACTAAGCGGTAGCTTTTACTGTTTCGGGGGGATGAACGCCCGCGGACGCCCGCGGAGCCACGCGAGCGCACGTCGGCCCACGCGTTCGCCCGCCGGTCCACGCGGGCCCCCACCCCGGACACCGGCGGCCGGCCGCCCCGAGACGCCGGTCCCTCCGAGTGACCGTCCAGGTGGGTGATCGTTCGCCATTTTCTCGGCAAGTGTCCGGAATCACCCGTGACCAATCGGTCCGGGTGCTCCTCTGACAGGACATGAGTCTCACCGGGACGCCGTTCCTCCTGACCACGATCGCGCTGTGTGCCGTCGCGATCGTGCTGCCCCTGACCCTGTGGTCCCGGGTTCCCGGACCGCGGCCGGTGCGCGGCACGGCACGCCTGCTGATGCTGCTGTTCGCGCAGGCCACCGCGATCAGCGTGGTCTTCGTCCTGGTGAACAACGCGAACAGCCTCTACGACGACTGGGCCGACCTCCTCGGCACCGGCGACCACGTGGAGCGGGCCGCCGACCTGGGCGCGGACGGCACCGGCGGGATCGCGCCGGAGAGCCTGCCCCGGGTGCGGCAGACCTTCGAGCCGGCGGTCGGGCCGGGTATGCGCGAGGCGGGCGGGGTGCGCGTCACCGAGCTGAGGGGACGGGTCTCCGGCGTGAACGCCGAGGTCTACGTCTGGCTGCCGCCGCAGTACGGCGACCCCGCGTTCCGCCACCGCTCGTTCCCCGTCGTCGAGCTGCTGCCCGGCTACCCGGGCTCCGCGAGGGCCTGGTTCGGTTCGCTGAAGGTGCACCGGCAGCTGGTGCCGCTGATGCGCGACGGCCGTGTGGCGCCGTTCATCCTGGTCGCGCCGCGCACCAACCTGCTGGCCCGGGCGGACACGGGCTGCGCGAACGTCCCCGGCACGGTCAACGCGGAGAGCTGGCTCAGCGTCGACGTGCCGAGGATGATCAGGGACAACTTCCGCGCCGAGGCCGCGCCCGACGGCTGGGCCACCGCCGGGTACTCGGCCGGGGCGCACTGCGCGACCAAGCTGGCCGTCGCCCACCCCGACCGCTACGGGGCCGCGGTGAGCATGTCCGGGTACAACGACCCGCGGGAGGAACGCAGTTCGCTCGCCGGCCGGAACCCGGAGCTGCGCCTGCGGAACGATCCCTCCGTACGGCTGCGCGCCGACCGTGTGCCCCCGCCCGTCGCGCTCTACTTCTCCGGCGAGTCCGGCGACGGCTACGAGGCGGGCGCGGCGATCCAGCGGATCGCGAAGGCGCCCACGCGGGTGGACGTGGTGCTGCTGCCGCGCAGCGCGGGCGGCCACGACATGGGCCTGTGGCGGCCGCAGCTGCCGGAGGTGTTCCGCTGGCTGACGGACCGCTTCCGCACGCGGGCCGCCGCCGGCGGCGCGCCGGGCGCGCCCGGGGACGGTGTCCGCGGCCCCGGCGGCACCGGCAACCTCGTGGAAACCGGCGACTCCGAGGGCTCCCGGGACGTCGTCGGAGCCGGCCGGGTCAGGGGGTCTCTTCCTCCCTCACCGTCGAACGGCGGTTCCAGGCCCGCGGAGCACGCCAGTGGAACCGCATCGCGAGCAGCCGCAGCACGAAGGCCGTGACCACGGCGAGGCCGCTGGTGAACGGGGTGAGCGCGTCGTAGCGGATGCACAGCGCCACCATGGTGGCGCCGACGATCGCGGGAACCGCGTAGAGGTCACGGTCCCAGCGCAGCAGCGAGGGAACCTCGTTGGCGAGGACGTCGCGCAGCACACCGCCGCCGACGGCGGTCGCGAGACCGAGGGCGGCCGAGGCGGTGAGGCCCAGCCCGTAGTCGTACGCCTTCACGGTGCCCGTGACGCAGAACAGTCCGAGTCCTGCCGCGTCGAAGACGTTCACGCCGACCTGGATGCGCTCCACATGGGGGTGCAGGAAGAACACGAGCAGGGCGGCGACGAACGGTGTGGTGAAGTACCCCAGGTCGGTGAAGGCGGCCGGGGGTACCGCGCCGATGATGATGTCGCGCAGCAGCCCTCCGCCCAGCGCGGTGATCTCCGCGAGAACGGCGATGCCGAAGACGTCGAAGTTCTTCCGGACGGCCAGCAGCGCGCCGGAGATCGCGAAGACGAAAATGCCGATCAGGTCGAGCGTGTGCTGGACGGAGGGGCTGAAGAGTTGCAGAAGCACCCCCACATTCTCACCTGCCGCGGGGCGTGCGCCTTACGAAGAAAGGTCTAGACGGCGGGCTTACCGGTGGTGAAGAGCCAGGTCTGGAAGAGGTCGTCGAGCTGCCTGCCGGAGACGCGCTCCGCGAGGGAGATGAAGTCGGCGGTGCTCGCGTTGCCGTAGCGGTGCAGCTTGGTCCAGGCGGGCAGCAGCTTGAAGAACGCGGCGTCGCCGATGCGTTCGCGCAGCATCTGGAGGGTCATCGCGCCCCGCTGGTAGACGGCGGAGGCGAACATCGTGTCCCGCTGCGGGTCGCCGACGGTCGTCTGCCAGAAGGAGGAGTCCGCGGGCCGGGAGTCGTAGCCGGCGACGAACGAGTCGTGGGCGGATCGGACGCCCTGGTGCTCCGCCCACAGCCACTGCGCGTAGGTGGCGAAGCCCTCGTTCAGCCAGATGTCCTTCCAGTGGGCGACCGACACGGAGTCGCCGAACCACTGGTGGGCCAGCTCGTGCACGATGGTCGACTCCGAACGCACCGCCGAGTACGCGGGCTTCGACTGGACCTCCAGCGAGAAGCCGGCCTGCGGCATGTCGTCGACGATCGCGCCGGTCTCCTCGAACGGGTACGGGCCGAATACCTGGGACCAGTAGTCGGTGGCGGCGGCGGTGACGGCGTACACGTCGACGCTGTTGCTGTTGGCGAGCACGGGGTCGATGGCGACGTAGATCGGCGTCCCGGCGGGCGTCCGGCCCGTCTTCACGTCGAACTTCCCGATGGTCGCGGTCGCCAGGTAGGTGGCCATCGGCCGGCTCTCGCGCCAGTGCGTGACCGTGTTCGCGCCGTGGTCGCGGGTCGATACGAGGCGTCCGTTGGAGACGCCCGTCAGGCCCTTGGGCGCGGTGATGCGTATGTCGTAGGTCGCCTTGTCGGACGGGTGGTCGCTGGAGGGGAACCAGGTGGAGGCGGCGTTGGGTTCGCAGGCGACGAAGACGCCGTCGGCGGTCTTCATCCACCCGTAGTCGGAGCCGAACACGATGGGGCCGCTGAGTGCCTCGGGCACTCCGCCGTAGGTGACGGCGACCGTGAAGGTACGGCCCTTGGCCAGCGGGCCCCGCGGGGTGATGCGGATCTCGTCGCCGGACCGCGTGAAGCGGGCGCGTCTGCCGTTCACCTCGACCTTGGTGACATCCAGCTTCTGGAGGTCGAGGTCGAAGGAGGAGAGGTTCTGGGTGGCGCGGGCGGTGAGGGTGGTCCGGCCGTCGAGGCGGTCGGTGGCCGGGTCGTACGCCACGTCGAGGGCGTAGTGGCGGGCGTCGAAGCCGCCGTTGCCGAGCTGGGGGAAGTAGGTGTCGCCGATGCCGTCGGCGCCCGGGGTGGGGGCGGAGGAGGCGGCGACAAGGAAGAAGGAGGCCGCCGCGGTGGCGAGGGCCCCTAAACGTGCCGAACGGGAGAGTGCCATTTCGCGTCCCTTTCGTACGTGTGCTGATCAACTTCGATCAGACGGACACGCAGGACTCTGCACTCTCCCGTTCGGGCATGTTCATGACTTTGCCAAGTCGTCACGGGCTGGGAGGCCGGTGACTCCTGACAGCCGAGGACGCTACTTCTTGCCGTCCTCCGCCGCGTCGGCCGCCTCGGGCACCGCAGCCGTCTCGGGCACGGCAGCCGTCTCGGCGACCGTGTCGTCCGCCGCGGGCTTCACGGGCTTCTCGGCGGGGACCGCCGCGGGCTCGGGCTCCGCCACGGCGACGGGCGCCGCGGCCGACTCCTTGAGCACCGCTTCGCCCACGAGCTCGACAGCCTCCCGCGCCGCCGACAGCAGCACGGTGTCCTGAGGAGCCTGGTCCTCGAAGTTCTCCGGGTGGTGGCAGGCGACCTGCTGACCGGGCTTCAGCTCGATGAGCGGCGGCTCGGTCGTCTTGCAGATCTCCGTGGCCTTCCAGCACCGGGTGTGGAAGCGGCATCCGCTCGGCGGCGAGATCGGCGAGGGAACGTCGCCCTTGAGCAGGATCCGCTCGCTCTTGGCACCCCGGCGCTTGGGGTCCGGCACCGGCACGGCCGACATCAGGGCCTTGGTGTACGGGTGCATCGGCGCCTCGTACAGCGAGGTGCGGTCGGCGAGTTCGACGATCTTGCCGAGGTACATCACCGCGATGCGGTCCGAGACATGGCGGACGACGGAGAGGTCGTGCGCGATGATCACGTACGTGAGACCGAGCTCGGACTGCAGGTCGTCCATCAGGTTCACGACCTGCGCCTGGATCGACACGTCCAGCGCCGAGACCGGCTCGTCCGCCACGACCAGCTTCGGCTTCAGCGCGAGCGCGCGGGCGATGCCGATGCGCTGGCGCTGACCGCCGGAGAACTCGTGCGGGTAGCGGTTGTAGTGCTCGGGGCTCAGACCCACCAGCTCCAGGAGCCGCTGGACCTCCCGCTTCACTCCGCCCTCGGGCGTGACGCTCTGCAGCCGGAACGGCGCCGAGACGATCGAGCCGATGGTGTGGCGCGGGTTCAGCGACCCGTACGGGTCCTGGAAGATCATCTGGATGTCGCGGCGCAGCGGACGCATCCCCGAGGCCTTGAGCCGGGTGATGTCCTGGCCCTCGAACTCGATGCTGCCGCCGGTCGGGTCCTGGAGGCGGGTGATGACCCGGCCCATGGTCGACTTTCCGCAGCCGGACTCGCCGACGACGCCGAGCGTCTCGCCCTTGCGGACCTCGAAGTCGATGCCGTCGACCGCCTTGACCGCGGCGACCTGGCGCTGAAGAACACCCTTGCGGATGGGGAAGTGCTTCTTCAGACCCTGGACCCGCAGCAGGACCTCGCGGTCCTCCAGCGACTTCGCGCGGGCCGCGCGGTCGTCGGAGGCCGCTGCCTGCTGCGGGATCACCGCCTCGGCGGCGTCCGTCTTCTTCGTCTCACTCACAGCTTCGGCGCAATCTCTTCGGTCCAGATCCGCGTGCGGTCCTCCTGCGAGAGGTGGCAGGCGGTGTAGTGGCCGCTGCCGATCAGCTGCAGTTCGGGGCGCACGGTACGGGTGACATCGCCCTTGGGCAGGTCCGCGTACGGGCAGCGCGGGTGGAAGGCGCAGCCCGAGGGGACGTTGATGAGGCTCGGCGGCTGGCCCTTGACCGGGATGAGCCGGTCGGAGGTCTCGCGGTCGATACGCGGCATCGAGCCGAGCAGCCCCCAGGTGTAGGGGTGCTGCGGCTGCTCGAAGATCCGCTCGACGGTGCCGCGCTCCACGCAGCGGCCGCCGTACATCACCAGCACCTCGTCGGCGATCTCGGCGACCACGCCGAGGTCGTGGGTGATGAGGACGACCGCGGAGCCGAACTCCTTCTGCAGGTCGCGGATGAGGTCGAGGATCTGCGCCTGGACGGTGACGTCGAGGGCGGTCGTCGGCTCGTCCGCTATGAGCAGCTCGGGGTTGTTGACGAGCGCCATGGCGATCATCGCGCGCTGCCGCATACCGCCGGAGAACTCGTGCGGGTAGCTGTCGGCACGCTTGGCCGGCTCGGGGATGCCCACACGGTCGAGCATCTCGATCGCCCGCCTGCGGGCGGTCTTCTTGTCGACCTTGTGGTGGACGCGGTACGCCTCCACGATCTGGCTGCCGATCGTGTAGTACGGGTGCATCGCGGACAGCGGGTCCTGGAAGATCATCGCCATCTCGCGGCCGCGGAGCCTGCGCACCTCGTCCGGGTCGGCGTTGACCAGTTCCTTGCCGTCCAGCCAGATCTCGCCGGACATCTGGACGTTCTTGCCGCGTGCGCCGAGCCGGTGCAGGCCCATAATCGCCAGCGAGGTGACGGACTTGCCGGAGCCGGACTCGCCCACGATGGAGAGGGTCTTGCCCTTCTCCACCGAGAAGGTCAGGCCGTCGACGGACTTGACCAGACCGTCGTCGGTCGGGAAGTGCACCTTGAGGTCGCGCACTTCGAGGAAGGAGCGCGAGGCGTTCGAGGGGGAGGAGACGGGCTCGCCGACCGCGGCGCCGGTCTTGGACAGTTCGGTCACGAGAGCCTCACCCGCGGGTCGGCGGCTGCGTACAGCAGGTCCACCAGGAGATTTGCGATGACGACGAAGAAGGCGGCGAGGAGGGTCACGCCGAGGATCTTCGGGAGGTCGTTGTCGGTGATGCCCTGCACCGCGTACTGCCCGACCCCATGCAGCGAGAACACCGTCTCGGTGATCACGGCGCCGCCGAGCAGCAGACCGAGGTCCATGCCGAAGACGGTGATGATCGGGGTGAGAGCGGCGCGCAGTCCGTGCCGGACCACGACCTTGCCCTCGCGCAGACCCTTGGCGCGGGCCGTGCGGATGAAGTCCTCGTTCATCGTCTCCATCATGCCCGAACGGGTGAGCCGGGCGTAGATGGCGGAGTACAGCAGAGCGAGTGAACACCACGCCGGGAAGAGCGTGTTGGCCCACTGCGCCGGGTTCTCGGTCAACGGCACGTACGTGGTGCCGAAGATCGGCCACTGGTAGGCGAAGAGCAGCAGCGCCAGGTTGCCCGTGAAGAACATGGGCAGCGAGACACCGGCGAGCGCGACGCCCATGAAGGCACGGTCGAAGATCGAGCGGGGCTTGAGCGCGGAGATGACGCCGATGGTCACACCCGAGACCAGCCACAGGACGGCGGCGCCGCCGGCCAGCGAGAGGGTGATCGGAAGGCGGGAGGTGAGTTCCGGCCAGACCGCCTGGTGGGTCTTGAAGGAGTACCCGAAGCACGGCGCGCTGCAGTGTGCCGTGGTGGGGCCGAGGTCGTAGGTAGCGCCTGTGACGATCCCCTTGATGAAGTGCCAGTACTGGACGTAGACGGGCTGGTCCAGACCGAGGTTGTGCTTGACCGCGAAAATGTCGGCCTTCGACGGGCTCTTCCCGATGTACTGCTGGGCCAGCTGGTCGGGGGTCTGACCGGCCAGTCTGGGGAGCAGGAAGAAGATGGCGAAGGTGACCGCGGAGACGACCAGGAGCAGGATCGCTGCCGCTGCCGTCCGACGGAGGATGTACGAGATCACGGGGATCGGCGCTGGTGCCCGCGGGCCGCAAAGCCCGCGGGCACCAATGCCTTCACCTGCCTTCCGGGGCTACTACTTCTTCGTGGTGCCGATGTTGAGGTAGTCGTACTGACCGCTGAAGGCAGCCGTGGAGACCAGGTTCGTGGCGTACTTCGGGCGGGCCAGGAGCACCTTGAAGTAGGTCAGCGGAACGAGGACGGCGTCGTCCATGGTCTTCTTGTCGATCTCGGTGTAGAGGCTGTTGCGCGCAGAGTCGTCCTGCGTGCCGATGGCCTTCTCGAGAAGGGCGTTGACGTCCTTGTTGTCGTACTGCGACAGGTTGGTGTTACCCGAGGCGCCGATGGCGCTGCCGTTCAGGATCTGCTGCAGGAAGCCGTAGCCGGAGGGCCAGTCGGCACCCCACTGCATCATGATCAGACCGATGTTGTTCTTCTCGGTGAACTTCGGGACACCCGCGTAGTCGGTGAAGTACTTGCCCGACGGGTACTGCTTCAGGCTGGCGTTGATGCCGACCGTCTTCAGCGAGTTGATGATCGCGGTGGCCGCGTCGATCTCCTGCGGGCGGTCGCTGCGCGCGGAGATGTTCGTGTTGATGGCCGTCTTGCCACAGGCCTTGAGCTGCTCCTTGGCCTTGGCCGCGTCACCCTTGTTGCCGGCGGACGCGTAGGCGTCGGCCTTGGCGTAGCCCGGGATGTCGGGCGGGAGAACGGTGGAGGCCACGTCGCCGCGGACCGGGCCGCCCTCGGCGGTCTGCACCGAGACCTTGTCGATCGCGAACTGCACGGCCTTGCGGCACTCGACCTTGTCGAACGGCTTCACCTTGGTGTTGATCGCCATGTAGACGAGACGGCCACCGTAGGTGTTGTCCGTGCCGGCCTTCTTGTCGGCCGAGCTGAGCAGCTGCGCCTGGGTCGCGGCCTGGACACCGCCGCCACCGAGGTCGATCGCGTCGCCCGCGAGGACGTCCTTGTCGATCGTCTCGGCGTTGACCTTCAGGTTGACGACGATCTTGGCCGGGTACTGCTTGCGCAGCGGGTCGGTCTTCGCGTCCCAGTTCTCGTTGCGCACGAGGACGGCCTGCTTGCCGTCCGAGTAGCTCTGGAACTTGTACGAGCCCGAGGACACGATGTTCTTGACGTAGTCGACGCCGTTGTCCTTCGCCTGCGGGACCGGAGCGGTCTGCGGCGAAGCGACCAGGTAGTCGAACTCCTGGAACGCGGTCTTCAGGTGGAAGACGACCGTGGTGTCGTCCGGGGTCTCGATGGACGAGAGGCCCTTGGCGCTCTTGTCCTTGTAGGGACCCTTGTACTTGTCGCCGCCCACGAGGAACTGCTGGAAGTAGTTCGGGCCGAGGGAGAGGACGTCACGCGCGAAGTTCGAACGCTCGACCGCGTACTTCACGTCCTTGGACGTGATCGCGGCGCCGTCCTGGTACTTCAGGCCCGAACGCAGCTTGTACGTCCAGGTCTTGCCGCCGTCGCTCGGGACACCCTTGCCCGCGGCGAGGTCGGGGACAAGGGTGTTGCCCTTCTCGCCGGCGCCGGGCTGGAACGTCATCAGCGGACGGGCGTACAGACGCGAGAGGTTGTACATGTACGCGTAGTACGTGTTGCCCGGGTCGAAGGAGTCCGGCACGTCCGAGTACTCGTACGTGACCGTGCCCCCCTTCTGGGTGGAGGCGTTGACGACGTCCGTGGTCGCTGCGTTGGCCCCAGCTGACTTCGTGTTGTCGTTGTTCTTGTTGTCATCGGCCTTGCTGCAGCCTGCAACGAGCAGACTCGCGGAGCCGATGGCCGCAATCGCGGCCAGCGCTGACCTTCGCATGATGGGCGGGTTCCCCTCCATTGTCGGAAACTTGTGGATCTCTCGGTGCGCGTCAGGCATCAGCGACTGCGCGGGTCGAGAGCGTCGCGGAGACCGTCACCCAGCAGGTTGAACGCCAGGACGGTCACGAAGATGGCGAGGCCGGGCACGATCATGAACTGCGGGTCGACCTCGTAATAGGTGACCGCTTCACGGAGCATGCCGCCCCACGACGCCTGCGGGGGCTGGATGCCGACCCCGAGGAAGCTCAGGGACGCCTCGAAGAGGATGTTGGTCGGGATGAGCAGCGTCGAGTAGACGATGATCGGGCCGACCAGGTTGGGCAGCAGTTCCCGGAACAGGATGTACGGGCCCCTGGCCCCCATGCCCCGCGAGGCGTCCACGAACTCCCGCTCGCGCAGCGCGAGCGTCTGGCCTCGGACGATGCGGCCCAGGTAGGGCCAGTTGAAGAAGCCGATCACGAAGATCAGCACGCTCAGGTGGAGCGGGAGCCCTTCGAGGCCGAACGCGCCGCCCTGCAGGGTGGCGGAGATGGCGATCGCGAAGAGCAGGAGGGGGAAGGCGAGGAACGTGTCCATCAGCCGGCTGATGACCGCGTCGACCCGCCCGCCGTAGTAGCCCGCGACGACGCCGAGGATCGCGCCGATCACGTTCGACAGGACGGTGGCGCCGAAGGCGACCACCAGGGAGACCCAGGAACCCTCGAGGACTCGGGTGGCGATGTCGCGCCCGAACTTCGGGTCGACGCCGAGCGGGTGGTCCCAGCTCATTCCGCCGAACCCGCCCGTGGGCAGCGAGGTGTTGGGGTCGATCAGGTCCTGGTGGAAGGCGTTCGGGTCGAGCCCGAACATCGCCTGGACGGGCCGGGCGAGCACGGCCAGCAGGATGAGCAGCACGACGATGACACCGCCGGCGACCGCCACTCTGTCGCGCTTGAAGCGCGTCCAGGCGATCTGTCCCAGGGAACGACCCTCGATCTGCCCCTTGTCGACTCCGGCGAGCACAGCCTCTGGCTGAACTTCCGTCGCCGCCCCGGTGGTCTCGATCGGTGCGGTCACAGTGACCCGACCCTTCTCGCCGGTGGTGACCGGCCTACGCCTGCCGCTGTCTGCGGCTTGGTTCACTTGCTCGCCGGGAAGTCGGCCGCAGATGATGCGGCCCGATGACCCGGCTGATCGTTCGACTTGCACTCGCTCACGGAATCGATGACCCCGTGTCTGATGGGCGAGTCTTCAGTGCCGCCACGATCACGTGCCAGGTCTCATGGAGAAAGTATGCGCAACCGTGATGCTTGTAGGGGGATTCCGTTATCCGAACAGTGGGTAACGCGAGTCGGACGAGGGGCAGTTGGGCGTGAAGGGTCCACGCTGATCCTTTTGGCCTCAAATAGTCCCGAATCGGGACAACCACCCCATGCGCCTGCTCCCCCGCAGGTCAGCACCATCGTGCGTACGGCACTGGAAGGCCGTGCATGAGGTCATGATGCCAGCAGCGCTCGCACGATCGTACGAGCGGTCCGGAATACGGGACGGCCTCAGTAGCCGCCGCGGGCCGGCGGATAGCCGTAGCCACCCGCCACCGGGGCCTGCGCGGGGGCCGCGTGGGCCTCCCGGTCGTAGAACGGCCGGGCGTTGGCGCGCAGCCACATCGCGACCGGGTCGAACGCGTCCGACATGGCGACCGTCGAGACGGGCAGCCCCTCCGGGACGGCACCGATCGACTGCTGCATCATCGCCCGCACCGAGTCGACGGCGGGCGGCGAGGTGTCGTACACGTCCAGGCCGATGGCGAGATACGGCGCCCCGAGCGCGGGCTGCACCCAGGCGCGGCGCAACGAGCGCACGGCCGGGGTGAGATGCGCGTTCTGCGTGATCAGGGCGTAGAACTGGGGAATCTCGATGCCGGGTTCGGAGAGCCGGAGCGGGCCCGCGGGCTGGCGTTCCAGCCCGGTGGCGATCCGGCGCAGATCGAGCCAGGGGATGCCGAGGCCGCCGCCGGGGGCGTGCGGATTCAGCCACAGACCGAAGTGGTCGGGGTAGAGGGTGCGGGCCACGTCGAGGCCGTCGACGACCTCGTACGAGCGGTTCCAGCCGCTGGCCGACAGTTCCTGGGCGGAGGTGACACACGGCGCGTAACCGAAGCCGTCCACCTGCATGTTGCCGTACTGCGCGTCCGGGGAGCCGGCCTGGCCGTGCCAGAGGAGCATCCACACCTGGCCGGACGAGGGGGTCGCGAGCGCGCGAAGGAGCGCCTCGTAGGCGTCGTAACGCCCGGGCGTCACCTGGCGCAGCATGTGCTCGACCTGCCCGGCCGCGGCCGTGCCCGACGCGCTCACCCTTCAACCGCCCCTTCGCGAACAAATCACGACGAACTCATCCAATACACCTGCGGTACCGGTGAGAACGTGCGTCAACACCTCGACCGGGCCATGAAACCAGCTTATGCGGCGAACGTCCTCCGCCGGGGGACGCCGTCGCGCGCTCCTTTCCGTCACGGCGGGGCGGCACGGGCCTCCCGCGACCGGTGCCGAGGAGCGCCCGGTACGTGCGGAACGGGTGCCGCCGGACGACCGGGAAGGCGCCGCGCGACGGCCGGGCGGCGGGCGGCCGTTCAGTGACCTGCCTGGTAGAAGGGCCGGACCTGGGCGCGCATCCAGTCGCCCACCGGGTCCTGTGTGACGTCGAGCAGCACCAGGTTCACCGGGATGTTCATCGGGACGCGGCCGAGGGCCCGGCCGAGGGCGTCGAGCGGGAGGGTGCGGGCCTCGCCCTCCCACAGGGAGAGTTCGACGCCGACGAACATGACCGGGGCGTCGCCCTCGATGCTGGCCAGACAGCGGCGGGCGCTCACGACGACGCCGGTCCCGGCGAACTCCGCCGAGGCCGCGGCGAGGAAGTCCACCGGATCCTCCTGCCAGTCGGGCTCGAACAGCCGCACCCTGCCGCCGCTCGCCGGTCCGTCCAGCGCGGTCCGTCCGGCCCGGCACAGCTCGGCGACGGCGATCGGCGGCAGGGGCACACCGACCACGCCGTCCGGGTTCACCGCGATACCGACCTGTGGCGGGAGTCCGCGCGCGAACTCCGCGGCGGGCGCGATGGTGAACGCCATGTGGCCGCCGGTGACCTGCCGGAACTGCTCCTCGGAGCTGAAGACGGGCACGTACACCTGTCCTTCGAGCTCCATCGTCGGCAGATCGAGCGGGCCGCTGTCGGGGCCGCCGCCGCTGGGCAGCGGCACCCAGACGAAGCTGCGGCCGAGCACCTCGACGATGCGGGCGCCGGCCGAAGCCGCTCCGCCCATACCGAGGGCCGCGGACAGCACCTCCTCCAGCTCGTTGCCGGGCCAGCCGCCGTGCGGATGGGGGTGTGCCTGTGCCGGGAAGTCCATCTGTCTCTACCGCCTGCTTCGAACCACTGTTCCGGCTGGAAAGGTTAATGGGACGCTCCGGCCGGTCAGTGGCCGAAGTCGATCCTGCGCAGCACGTCCGCCGCCTCCCGGTCGAGAAGGACCGCTGAGCCGCACCCCTCGGGAAGGTTCCCGCGCTCCACGGAACGCAACAGCCGGGCGACCGCGCCGCGGTGGCGCGCGAACGCGTAGCGCGAGACGCCCCGGCCCCGCGCGCGCTGGCCGTCCAGCGCGGTGTCCGCCGCGACGTCGAGCAGCACCAGGTGCAGTGCGCCGCCCCGGCGGCGGGCCTCCCGGGCGAGCCAGCGGCGCACCCAGGCCTGGGTGCCGCAGTCGTGCACGACGACTCCGCCCGCTCCGCGCAGCGCCCGGCGCAGCCCGGCGTAGTGCGCGAGGCGGACCAAGGGGCGGTACACCGCGTACGGCAGCAGTCGGGCCATCCGGCCGTCCCAGCGGTCGCGGGTGTCCTGCGAGTCGACGCGCTCGCCCTCGACGGCCCGGCGCATCAGCGTCGACTTGCCGCTGCCGGGCAGTCCGGTGACCACGACGAGGTCGCGGGTGCCGAAGCGCAGGCCGTGCGGGCTGTGCCCCGCGCGGTCCCTGAGATCCCGGACGACGGCCGCCGGGAACGGGCCGCACGCCTCCCGGGCCGGTGCGCCTGGCTGCTCGGGCAGCGCGAGACCCGAGGTCGTCGCGTACACCGTGGTCCTGTTCACCGTGGCCGTCCTCCCCTTGGATGTGGAGTCCCATCCCCGTCGAGTGTAAAGAGAAGGTAATGCGCGGCGCTTCCCGTTTCGGTGAGCGGACTGCCACAGCACGGTTACAGATGCGGACTGCCCTGATCGGACGGGGCGTGCAATGATGGCCGCGCCAACTGCATACCGGCCGCTTGAATCCGCGCGGGAGAGTCCTGGGTACGTGTACCCGGGCGCCGAAGGAGCAAGTCCCTCCCTTGAATCTCTCAGGCCCCGTTACCGCGCGGGCGAGGCACATCTGAAAAGCGGGCCGCTCTCCGGTGGCTCCACCCAAGGTGCAAATCAGGACCACCGTTTCGCGGGGTCGTGATGAACCTCTCAGGTTCCGATGACAGATGGGGAGGAACGACCTCGCCGTCATGCCTTGGGAGCCCCACCGATGAGCAGCAACACCCCCCGTCTCACCGCGCTCGACGCCCTGCACCGCTCGCTGGGCGCGACGATGACCGACTTCGCCGGCTGGGACATGCCGCTGCGCTACGGCTCGGAGCGCGACGAGCACCTCGCCGTCCGCACGAAGGCCGGGCTCTTCGACCTCTCGCACATGGGCGAGATCACCGTCACCGGCCCGCAGGCGGCCGAACTCCTCGCCTTCGCGCTGGTCGGCAACATCGCCACCGTGGGCGTGGGCCGCGCCCGCTACACGATGATCTGCCAGGAGGACGGCGGCATCCTGGACGACCTGATCGTCTACCGGCTGGCCGAGCACGAGTTCATGGTGGTGGCGAACGCCTCCAACGCCCAGGTCGTGCTGGACGCGCTGACCGGGCGCTCCGCCGGTTTCGACGCGGTCGTGCGCGACGACCGTGACGCGTACGCACTGATCGCCGTGCAGGGCCCCGAGTCCCCCGGCATCCTCGCGTCGCTGACCGACGCGGACCTGGACGGCCTGAAGTACTACGCGGGTCTGCCGGGCACCGTCGCCGGCGTCCCGGCGCTGATCGCCCGTACCGGCTACACGGGCGAGGACGGTTTCGAGCTGTTCGTCGCGCCCGCCGACGCCGAGAAGGTGTGGCAGGCGCTGACCGACGCGGGCACTCCCGTCGGACTCATCCCGTGCGGTCTGTCCTGCCGCGACACGCTGCGCCTGGAGGCGGGCATGCCGCTGTACGGGCACGAGCTGACCACCTCGCTGACCCCCTTCGACGCCGGCCTCGGGCGGGTCGTGAAGTTCGAGAAGGAGGGCGACTTCGTGGGCCGCGCCGCGCTCCAGGAGGCCGCCGAGCGTGCCGAGCAGAACCCGCCGCGGGTCCTGGTCGGCCTGATCGCCGAGGGGCGTCGCGTGCCGCGCGCCGGGTACCCGGTCGTCGCCGGCGGACAGGTCGTCGGCGAGATCACCTCCGGCGCCCCCTCGCCCACGCTGGGCAAGCCGATCGCGATGGCGTACGTCGACGCCGCGCACGCCGCGCCGGGCAGCACCGGTGTCGGTGTGGACATCCGGGGCACCCACGAGCCCTACGAGGTCGTGGCGCTGCCCTTCTACAAGCGCCGGAAGTGACACTGGTCCGCACGTGGGCCGTGACACCGGTCCGCACCGGCGGGCCGTGACACCGGTCGGCCGTGCGGGCCGCACATGACGGGCCGCAACGGACCACGGGCCACCCGGCCCGGCGGGCACCGACGGCACTCCCGGGCGGGCTCGTCCGGACGACCGACTCCCCCTTTCATCAGCACTCCCCCGCGTACAGGAGAATTCAGGCCATGAGCAACCCCCAGCAGCTCCGCTACAGCAAGGAGCACGAGTGGCTGTCCGTCGCCGAGGACGGCGTCGCGACCGTGGGCATCACCGAGTTCGCGGCCAACGCGCTCGGCGATGTCGTCTACGCCCAGCTTCCCGAGGTCGGTGAAACGGTGACCGCGGGCGAGTCCTGCGGCGAGCTGGAGTCGACCAAGTCGGTCAGCGACCTGTACTCCCCCGTGGGCGGCGAGGTCGTCGAGGCGAACCAGGACGTGGTGGACGACCCGTCGCTGGTGAACTCGGCCCCCTTCGAGGGCGGCTGGCTGTTCAAGGTCCGCGTCGCCGACGAGCCCGAGGACCTGATGTCCGCCGACGAGTACGCCGCCTTCACCGCCGGCTGAGGAGTCCCCGCATGTCGCTTCTGAACACCCCCCTGCACGAGCTGGACCCGGACGTCGCGGCCGCCGTCGACGCCGAGCTGCACCGCCAGCAGTCCACCCTGGAGATGATCGCCTCGGAGAACTTCGCTCCGGTCGCGGTCATGGAGGCCCAGGGCTCGGTCCTGACGAACAAGTACGCCGAGGGCTACCCCGGCCGCCGCTACTACGGCGGCTGCGAGCACGTCGACGTCGTCGAGCAGATCGCCATCGACCGGGTGAAGGCGCTGTTCGGCGCCGAGCACGCCAACGTGCAGCCGCACTCGGGCGCCCAGGCCAACGCCGCCGCGATGTTCGCGCTGCTCAAGCCGGGCGACACGATCATGGGACTGAACCTCGCGCACGGCGGGCACCTCACCCACGGCATGAAGATCAACTTCTCCGGCAAGCTCTACGACGTGGTCGCGTACCACGTGGACGACGAGACCGGCCAGGTCGACATGGCCGAGGTCGAGCGCCTCGCCAAGGAGTCGCGCCCGAAGCTGATCGTCGCCGGCTGGTCCGCCTACCCGCGTCAGCTGGACTTCGCCGCGTTCCGCCGGATCGCGGACGAGGTCGGCGCGTACCTCATGGTCGACATGGCGCACTTCGCCGGCCTGGTGGCCGCGGGCCTGCACCCGAACCCGGTGCCGCACGCCCACGTCGTCACGACCACCACTCACAAGACCCTCGGCGGCCCCCGCGGCGGCGTGATCCTCTCGACGGCCGAGCTGGCCAAGAAGATCAACTCCGCGGTCTTCCCCGGTCAGCAGGGCGGTCCGCTGGAGCACGTGATCGCGGCCAAGGCCGTCTCCTTCAAGGTCGCCGCCACCGACGACTTCAAGGAGCGCCAGCAGCGCACGCTGGACGGCGCGCGCATCCTGGCCGAGCGCCTGGTCCAGGACGACGCGAAGGCCGTGGGCGTGGACGTGCTGTCCGGCGGCACGGACGTGCACCTGGTCCTGGTCGACCTGCGCAACTCCGCGCTGGACGGGCAGCAGGCCGAGGACCGGCTCCACGAGGTCGGCATCACGGTCAACCGCAACGCCGTCCCGAACGACCCGCGCCCGCCGATGGTCACCTCCGGGCTGCGCATCGGCACGCCGGCGCTCGCCACCCGCGGCTTCACGACGGAGGACTTCACCGAGGTCGCCGACATCATCGCCGAGGCGCTCAAGCCGGCCTACGACGCCGAGGGCCTCAAGGCCCGGGTGTCCGCTCTGGCCGACAAGCACCCGCTGTACCCCGGCCTGAAGTAGTTTCGTACGCTTCAGGCCGTACGTTTTTGTTCGTACGTTTTTCCCGCGTACGGTTTTTGTTCGTACGGTTCGTTCCGTACGGGCGTCCGGGGCACCGCGCACACTGGAAGCAGCGCGGTGCCCCGTCCCATGCAGTCCCGCACCACCCCCGCCGGACAACGGCGTCCGGCGAAACCACCAAGGAGTTCCCCGTGGCCATCTCGGTCTTCGACCTGTTCTCGATCGGCATCGGCCCGTCCAGCTCCCACACGGTGGGCCCGATGCGCGCCGCACGCATGTTCGCCCGGCGGCTGCGCAACGAGGGGCTGCTGGCCCCGGTGACCTCGATACGCGCCGAGCTGTACGGCTCGCTGGGCGCGACCGGCCACGGCCACGGCACCCCCAAGGCGGTGCTGCTCGGCCTGGAGGGCGCCTCACCCAGCACGGTCGACGTGGAGGGCGCCGACGACCGCGTGGAGCAGATCAGGACGTCCGGGCGGATCAACCTGCTCGGCGAGCACGAGATCGGCTTCTCCTTCGACGACGACCTGATCCTGCACCGCCGCAAGGCCCTGCCGTACCACGCGAACGGCATGACGATCTTCGCCTACGACGCCGAGGGCGGCCTCGTCCTGGAGAAGACCTACTACTCGGTGGGCGGCGGCTTCGTCGTCGACGAGGACGCCGTCGGCGAGGACCGCATCAAGCTCGACGACACCGTCCTGAAGTACCCGTTCCGCACGGGTGACGAGCTGCTGCGGCTGACGAAGGAGACCGGCCTGTCGATCTCCGCGCTGATGCTGGAGAACGAGCGGGCCTGGCGCACCGAGGAGGAGATCCGCGAGGGGCTCCTCGGCATCTGGCGCGTGATGCAGGCGTGCGTCTCACGCGGCATGGCCCGCGAGGGCATCCTGCCGGGCGGCCTCAAGGTCCGCCGGCGCGCCGCCCACTCGGCCCGCCAGCTGCGCGCCGAGGGCGATCCGCTGGCCCACGCGATGGAGTGGATCACCCTCTACGCGATGGCGGTCAACGAGGAGAACGCCGCCGGCGGCCGGGTGGTGACCGCCCCGACCAACGGCGCGGCCGGCATCATCCCGGCGGTGCTGCACTACTACATCAACTTCGTGCCGGGCGCCGACGAGGAGGGCGTCGTGCGGTTCCTCCTCGCGGCCGGTGCCATCGGCATGCTCTTCAAGGAGAACGCGTCCATCTCCGGCGCCGAGGTCGGCTGCCAGGGCGAGGTCGGCTCGGCCTGCTCGATGGCGGCCGGCGCGCTCGCCGAGGTCCTCGGCGGCAGCCCCGAGCAGGTGGAGAACGCCGCCGAGATCGGCATGGAGCACAACCTCGGCCTGACCTGCGACCCGGTCGGCGGACTCGTGCAGATCCCCTGCATCGAGCGCAACGGCATGGCCGCCGTGAAGGCCGTGACCGCGGCGAAGATGGCGATGCGCGGCGACGGCTCCCACAAGGTCTCCCTCGACAAGGTCATCAAGACCATGAAGGAGACGGGCGCCGACATGAGCGTCAAGTACAAGGAAACGGCCCGGGGCGGGCTCGCGGTGAACATCATCGAGTGCTGATCACCTCCGCCGGGTACGGGTCGCTCCTCCGTACGAGGGTGACAAGGGTGAAGTCGGGGAACTCGAAAGGCAGTTGTTCCCCACGAACCCCGGGCACCACGGTGTGTGGCCCGTCCCCTGCACGGAGGCTCTCCCCATGCTGCGAGGCATCGACGTCAGCGCCTATCAGTCGTCCGCGTACGGAACCGACGGTCTGTCGTTCGTCTTCATCAAGGCGACCGAAGGCCGCTCGTACGTCAATCCGAAGCTCGCCGCCCAGGTGAAGACCGCTCGCGACGCCGGGTGCGTCGTGGGCTTCTACCACTTCCTGTGGCCCGGCGACATCACCGCCCAGGCCGAGTACTTCGTCGGCAAGGCCCCCGAGAAGGCGGGCGACGTGCTCGCCGTCGACTGGGAGACCACCGGCGAGGGCACCCACGCGAGCAACGCGGAGAAGGACCGCTTCATCCGCAAGGTGAAGGAGCTGCGTCCGCACAACCGGGTGGTGCTCTACACGAACCGGAACTTCTGGCTGAACATCGACACCACGTCGTACGCCGGGGACGGTCTGTGGATCGCCGACTACGTCTCCGCGGGCAAGCCCCGTATCAAGGCGAAGTGGCGCTTCCACCAGTACACGTCCGACCCGGTGGACAAGGACGTGGCGGACTTCGCGAGCAAGGCCGCGCTGCGCACCTGGGCCGGCGGGGCGTAGGGCCGCAAGTCCGCCCGGTCCGCCCGAGCCCTCGCCTTTTGTCCCGCGCCCTGTGCCCCGTTCCCGTCGGCGCCTACGCTTTCGCTGGTCATCCGGTGCGGGCAGGGCGCCGGCCGAGCGGGGAGTGGACACATGGGCGGAACGGTCGCCGCGGTCAGCAGCAACGGGACGTACTCCTTCACCAAGCCGAACCGGGCGGGCGTCACGCTCCTCGCCGGGCTCGGCGTGGAGGGGGACGTGCACGCCGGGACGACGGTGAAGCACCGTTTCCGGATGCTGAAGGATCCGTCGCAGGTGAACCTGCGGCAGGTGCACCTCATCCACGAGGAACTGTTCGACGAGGTCCGCGCGGCGGGTTTCGAGGTCACCGCGGGTCAGCTCGGGGAGAACGTCACCACCCGGGGAGTCGACCTGCTGGCGCTGCCCACGGGAACCCTGCTCCACCTGGGGCCGGAGGCCGTCGTCGAGGTGACCGGGCTGCGCAATCCGTGCGCCCAGATCGACACCTTCCACAAGGGCCTCATGAAGCAGGTCGTCGGACGGGACGAGGACGGGGCGGTCCGCTTCAAGGCGGGGATCATGAGCGTCGTCCTCACCGGCGGGCCGGTGCGGCCCGGCGACTCCGTGACGGTGGAGCTGCCGGACGGGCCGCACCGGCCCCTGGAGATCGTCTGACCTCCGGGCCCGTGCCGTGCGGGTCAGCCGCGGAAGTCCGCCGGGCGCTCCGGGGGCGCCTCGGCCAGGGCCTTCGTGACCGCGTCGAGGCCCTCCTGGAGGCCGTAGACGGGGGTGCCGGGCTGCTGGCGCCAGGAGTCGTCCAGGCCGCCCGCGTCGACGGTGTCGAAGCCGATCTCGTCGATCAGGTCGCGCACCCGCTGCTTGGCCGCGGCGTCGTCACCGGCCACCGGGAGTGCCATGCGGTCGGGGGCGCCCGCCGGGCGGCCGCGGTCCAGGATGTCCTGGGCGTAGGTGCCGTTGAAGGCCTTCACGACCGTGTGGCCGATCTGCTGCGCGGTCCAGCGGCTCTCGGTGAGACCGTCGTCCTCGATCGCGTCGATGCGGCCGTCCCGCTGCTGGGGGTAGTAGTTGCCGGTGTCGATGACGGCGACGCCCTCGGCGGCTCCGTCCAAGATGCCGTCCGGCAGGTTCGGGACCGCTTTGAGGGGGACCGTGACGACCACGATCTCGGCGCCGCGCGCCGCCTCCTCGACCGTGACGGGGGTCGCCCCGGTCTCCTCGGCGAGCGCGGTGAGCGTCTGGGGACCGCGGGAGTTGGCGACGGAGACGTCGTGCCCGGCTGCGGTGAACCGCCGGGTGAGGTTGCCGCCGATGTTGCCCGCGCCGATGATGCCGATCTTCATGAGAGACAGACCCTTCCGGGGTTGATGCTCCTGATGGGGATCACCAACCCCGGGGACGGATGCCCTATTCCGGGCCCCGCGGCATCCGGGTGAAGAGGCCGAGAACACCACGGTCTCCGGCTGCTTCGGGCCGGGCCGGCGGCTGCCCGCCGGGTCCGGTGACGCCGAAGGGGCGCCCGCCGGACTGACCGGTGGGCGCCCCTTCGCGGTGCGTCACTTGTTCAGGTGGACCCAGAACTCGTCGAACGAGAGGAGCTTGTCGCCGTTGAGGTCGCGGGCGGCGATGATGACCTCCGCCACCGACTCGGTGACGTTCCAGTCACCGCCCTGGGCGAGCGCGGTCTTGAACTCGGAGGCGGTGATGAAACCGTCACCGTCCGTATCGATCCGCTCGAACTGCTTACGTGCTTCCTCGATGTCGGCCACCGATCCGCCCCTTCGTCGTGCATCACTGCGTGCGTCACTGCGTTGTGTACGGAGGTCAGATTAACGGTCCGCGCGAGCCCGCAGTGCCGCGACCACCCAGGCGAACTCCGTGCGGTGCGCCGACAGCGGCTCCAGGCCGCGGACCCGCGCGCACAACTCCCGGAACCGGGCCAGCTCGGCGTGCGCCGCGGACTCGACGCGGGACAGCAGCACAGCCGCGTCCGCGTCGCCGAGCAGCCCGGCGAGCACCTCGTCCGCCTCCGGGGAGACGGGGTCGACACCGCGCTCCAGCGCCTCACCCGCGAGCTGCACGAGGCGGCTCATGAACCACAGGGACGTGCCGGGCGCCACGTCCGGGCCCCGGTCGGCCGCGTTGAACTCGACCGTCTCCCGCATCCTGGCGCGAAACGCCGGGTCCTGGATGAGTTCCGCCAGCTCCACCCAGGCGTCCACCTGCTCGGGGGACGGGTCGTCGGGCAGACCGCCGACGTTGAACCGCAGCCGCGTCCTGATGTCGGGGTCGGCGGTGTCCAGGCCCCCGAAGGTCTCCTCCATGAAGTCGTCGACGATGCGGCCGCGTTCGGCGGCCGAGAGCCGGGCCAGTCGGTTCATGAGCGTCATCTCCTCCGCGGTCGAGGCGCGTCGCGCCACGGTCGACAGCACCGCCCGGGTCACCTTCAGGGACCTGATCTGCGCGTCCAGCGCGGTCACGTGCGCGGCCGCCACCTCCGCCACCGTGGTCCCGCCGGCCAGCACCGCCCGTACGTCGTCCAGCCCGAGCCCGAGCTCGCGCAGGGTGCGGACCAGCTCCAGCCGGGCCACGGACCCGGCGTCGTAGAGCCGGTAGCCGCCGGACGAGCGGGCCACCGGGGGCAGCGCGCCCTCGTCCGACCAGTAACGGATGGTCCGGACGGACAGGCCCGTGCTCCGGGACAGTGCGCCGATGGTGAGAAGGCCGGTGCCGTCGTCGGTCATGTCTGCGAGTCTGGGCCTTCCAGTGGGTGGAGACTCAAGCGCCGAGGGGGACGGTCGTGACCGGCACCGCACACAGGCTGGCGGCCGTCGTGGAGGCCGCGGCAGGGGGGATCTTCCCACCGCCCGACGGCTCCGTCACGGTCGTACGGCAGCACTGCGCGCGCGATGCCGGGGTGCTCGCCTTCACCGCGCACTCCGTGGTCTTCACCGACGAGGACGAGGGCTGGGTGCGCGCGACGCTGGCCGCCGTCGGCTGCGATCCGCTCGCCGCGGCCATGAATCCCCGGTTCCTCGCCGCGCTCATGGAACGGACGGGACGCGCGCACGACACCGTCGACGTGATGTCCGTCGCCGCGCCCCTGCCCGGGCCGCCGCCTCTGACGCTCACGGAACTCTCCGGTACGGGCCATCCGCGGATCGCCGGTGCGCTCGGACGGCGGGACCGCGTGCGGGCCTGGGCCGCGGACGGCGGGGTGGTCGTCCTCGGACACGGGATCGGGGGACGCCTGGAGGCCTCGGTCGAGGTGGACGAGGCCGTACGGCACCGGGGGCTGGGCCGGGCGCTCGCGACGGCGGCGCGGCACCTCGCCGGCGGGCCGGTCTGGGCGCAGGTGGCGGCAGGGAACGCCCGCAGTCTGCGGGCGTTCCAGGCGGCCGGTTTCCGTCCCGTCGGGGCGGAGGCGCTGCTCACGGCGGTCTGAAGGAGCGTGCGGAGCGGGCGTCCGGAGCGGACCGCCGGTTCCGGTGCCGCCGAGCGGCGGGCGTCAGTGCCAGGGCTCGTAGTACGGGTTGCTCTGGCAGTCGCTCATGATCTCGGTCCTGGTCCTCCTGTCGACCGGGCAGACGCCGACGACGTACTGGCGGGCGATGCCGCCGGGGAAGGCCACCTCGTCCTGGCCGGCCCGGCGGTGGGTGTCGCCGATGGTCTTGTTGACGTCGACGCCGCCGGGAGCGTCGATGTAGTAGTTGAAGCCCGCCGTGTTGCCGGCCTTGTAGAGATCGTGGTCGTACGTCGCCGCCACGTACGGCGAGGGCTGGTCGGCGCGGGCGTACTGCTCGATGTCGTACTGTCCGCCGACGACGTCCTTCGGGTAGAAGCCCTGCTCGAAGACGGTCGCCGGACCACGGGTGTCGCTGCGGTACAGGGTGTCGCAGGTCCTGCGCCAGACCGGCTCCGGCGTGATGCGCCCGACGTCCACCCGCCGGTCGGCGGCGGCCTTGACCGGGTCGGTGAACTGGGGGCAGCTCGGTGCCGCGGCCCTGGTGGCAGGGGTGGCCGGGGCGGCGGGCGTGGCGGCGGTCGTCGCGAGGACGGCCCCGAGGGACAGGACGACGGCGGCGGCCCGCCGCCGCGGGCGATGGATGATCATGGGGAGCACGATCTCCGTTCCGCGGGGGCGGGCCGTGGACCGTCACCCGTACGACGGCGTGTCAGCTCAAGCGGGTCAACAGGCGCCGTTCTAGCGGAAGATGCCGGTGTGGCCGAGCGAGTAGCGGCCGGGCTGCGGGTACACGGCGAGGCCGTGCGGGCCGCTGCCGACCGGGATGCGGGCGAGCTGCACACCGGTGCGGGTGTCGATGGCGTACACCTCGGCGTTGTAGCGGCCGGAGAGCCACAGGACCTTGCCGTCCGCCGAGACGCCGCCCATGTCCGGGCTGCCGCCGTCGGGCAGGCGCCACTTCTTGGTGAGCCGGTTCTGGGTGAAGTCGAAGATGGAGATGGTGCCTTCACCGCGGTTGGAGATGTACATCTCGCGGGAGTCGCGGCTGATGTAGAGGCCGTGTGTGCCCTTGCCGGTGTGCAGCAGGGTCGGTTTGGTGAACTTGTCGCCGTCCAGGACCCACACGCCGTCGGCCATCATGTCGGCGATGTAGTACTTCTTGCCGTCCGGGGAGATCTTCACGTCCTGCGGCATGGCCCCCTGGAACGGCAGCTTCTGCTGGGCGACCACCTTCATCTTCTCGGTGTCGACCTTCAGCAGTTCGCCGCTGAACTCGCAGGACACGATGAAGTACCTGCCGTCCGGGGAGAAGTCGGCGTGGTTGACGCCGTAGCAGCTGACCGGCTCCGTCTTGACGCGCTTCATCGTGTGCGCGTCGCGGAACACCAGCTCACGGTCGAGGGAAGCCATCACGATGGCGTACTTGCCGTTGGGCGTGAAGTACAGGTTGTACGGGTCGTGCACGTCGACCGCCTTGCCCGCCTTCCCCGTCTTCGGGTCGATGGGCGTGAGGCTGTTGCCCTTGTCGTTGTTGACCCACAGCGTCTTCATGTCCCAGGAGGGGACGACGTGTTGGGGCTGCACTCCGACCTTGATCGTCTCGATGACCTCGTACGTCTTCGGGTCGATGACCGAGACCGTGTTGGACTCGGTGTTCGGCACGTAGACCCGGGAGGGGAAGTCCTTGACCACCGGGGAGAGCCGGCCCGGCCGGTCGGCGGCGTAGACGTCCGTCGGGTCCAGCAGCGGGGGCATGCCGGGCAGTCCCTCGGGCGTCTTCTTCTTCACGGGGGCGGGCTGGACGGCGGCCTTCGTTCCGAGGGCCTCGTCGGCGTGCTTCCCGCCGGGGCCGCCGCAGCCGGCCAGGACGGCCAGCGTGGTGAGGGCGGCGCCGGCGGCCAGCACGCCACGGGCGGAGCGCGGGGAGGAGGGGGGCGTCAGCATCAGCTCAGCAACTCCGTTGTGGTGACCGGGCGCAGGCCGCGCCGGTCGAGCTCGTGCAGGAGGTCGGGGAGGGCGGCGACCGTGTCGGCGTAGCCGAAGTGCAGGCTCACCACGGAGCCGGGGCGGACCGTCGCCAGGACGTTCCGGGTGACCGCGGCGGCCCCCGGCGACGTGAAGTCGAGGGAGTCGACGTCGTAGGACAGGGTGTGCGGGTAGCCGGCGTCCTGCGCGAGGCGCTGGACCAGGGCGGAGGCCGTCGGGCTGCGGGAGGGCCGGAACCAGGTGCCGATCGAGCCGGTCAGCCGCTTCAGCCGGTCCGCGCAGCCCCGGATCTCGGCGGCGGCCTCCGTCCGCGACATCGCGTTGATGTCGAGGTGGTGGAGCGTGTGGTTTCCGAGGTCGTGGCCGCCGTCGAGGATGCGGCGGGCGATGCCGGGGTGCTCGTCGAGCCAGGTGCCCACGGCGAGGACGGTGACGCGGACGCCGGCCTTCTCGGCCTCGCCGAGAACCGACGTGGCGATGGCGGGATCGCCCTGGCCGTGGAAGGTGAGGGCGACTTTCGGGGGGTTCGTGCGGGGGCCGTGGGTGATCTCGGAGGGCTGGGCGGGGAAGCGGCGGGGGGCGGGGGCGGGGGGTACGACGGGCGCGCTCGGCGCGGCGGGGGGTGTCGGGGGTGTTGTTCGGGGCTGGGTCCGTGCTGCGTCGGGGGCCGCCTGGGCGGAGCAGCCTGCGGTGAGGGTTCCTGCGGTGAGCGCGAGTCCCGTGAGCAGGGCCGCGCGCCGGGGTGGGGCGGCTGCGGGATCTTCGGCGGGCGTGGTCACCGGTCCATTTAAGGGGTGCTCGTCCTGGAAACCGGCGATTGGTCCGTCTGCGGGCGGCTGCGCGCCGGGCGGTCCGAGTGCTCTCCGGCGGGTGGACCGGGGCCGGGTGCGGCACGCCCGGTTCCCTCGGCCGGGGGGTCCGGCGGGGAGGACTCAGCCCTTCCGGCGTTCGCGGGACGGGGTGCGGGGTGGAGCCCCGGGTGCGGGACGGGTGGAGGCGACGGGGGTGAAGAACCTCGGGCGGGGCGGGGCCGAGGGGGATCGGGTGGAGGTTGCGCGGAGGGAGTCGGGACCAACATCCCCTGGTTTTGGATCAATCCGGCGGGTCTGCGATAGTCAGCGATGCGACCTCCACCCATTGACCCGGGCCATGGTTGTCGTCGGCACCGCGGATCACACCCCATTCGTTCCGCGGAGCCCCGAAGCCCCGGCTGCCCAGCGGCCGGGGTTTCCGCGTACGACGGACGGTTCAGCGGTCGGCGACGCGCATCTCGAACCAGGTGGTCTTGCCGCGCGGCAGCAGGTCGACGCCCCAGCGGTCGGAGAGCTTGTCGACGAGGAAGAGGCCGCGCCCGCTCAGGTCCAGTTCCTGGACGGGCAGAAGGCAGGGAAGGCCGCGGGAGGGATCACGCACCTCGACGCGGATCCAGCCACGGCGACGGCGCATCCGGAGTCCGAAATGGCGGGCGCCGGTGTGCCGCACGGCGTTGCCCACGAGTTCGGAGACGAGCAGGACCGCGTCCTCGGTCATCTTCGGCGAGAGACCCCAGTGCCGCAACACCACCACTTGGGCGAGCCGTCGCGCGGACGCCGCGGACTCCGGGCGGGACGGCAGCCGCACCTCGGCCTCGGTCGGATTGCCGAACAACTCCAGTGCCCTGAGCGCCCGTTCGTCCTCGACCGCAGGCGTCCAGCGTGCCGCGGTCGCACTCCCGTGCCGCCGCGGCTGTTCGATACCCTCCAGCCCCGCCATGTCCCCCATCATGGCCGCCCCGACCTCACTTGGGGGCCGTTCCGGAGGAATACGCCACCCGGAACGGTACATTCCGACGCCGTTGATCGGCATATGCCCCAGGCATTTCAGGAGGTCGGACAACCCTTCCGACCTGCGGATGAGGGGCGGTTGGGGGCAATGCCCGGCGACCACCGACAAGGTGCGCTTAAGGTTGCCTTAAGGCTGGCATAAAACGCTCCATCGGGGGACGCCGGGTAAGACACCGCGTCAACTGCGAGTGGATCAGCGGAACGAGAGGGGTGGCGTTCGCCCTCCGGTCAGAGGAACTTCGCCTTGCCCGGGCCCTCCTCGACGAAGCTCCGCATCCCCCGGTCCCGGTCCTCCGTCGCGAACAGGCCCGCGAACCAGTTCCGTTCGATGGCGAGTCCGGTCTCCAGGTCCGTCTCCAGACCCGCGTCGATGGATTCCTTCGCGGCGCGCAGCGCGATCGCCGGGCCCTGCGCGAGCCGGGCGGCCCACGCGTGGGCGGCCGTGTAGACCTCGGCGGCGGGGACGACCCGGTCGACGAGGCCGAGGGTGAGCGCCTCGTCGGCCTTGACCATGCGGCCGGTGAAGATGAGGTCCTTGGCCCGGGAGGGGCCGATCAGCCGGGACAGGCGCTGGGTGCCACCGGCTCCGGGGATCAGGCCGAGCAGGATCTCCGGCTGGCCCAGCTTGGCGTTGTCCCCGGCGATGCGGTAGTCGGCGCAGAGGGCGAGCTCGCAGCCGCCGCCGAGCGCGTAGCCGGTGACGGCGGCGACGACGGGCTTGGGGATGCGGGCGACGGCGGTGAAGGAGTCCTGCAGGGCCCGGGACCGTACGACCATCGCCGCGTGGTCCATGGCCTGCATCTCCTTGATGTCCGCGCCGGCCGCGAACACCTTCTCCCCGCCGTAGAGCACGACGGCACGGACGTCCGTGCGGGTCGCGGCCTCCTCGGCGAGCTCCTTGAGACGGTCCTGCGTCGCGACGTCCAGGGCGTTCATGGGCGGGCGGTCCAGGCGGATGGTGCCCACGCCTTCGGCCACTTCGAGATGCACAGTCATGGAAGCAGGTTAGTGGCCGTTAACGGCAACGGGCCGGGTGTGCTGAGTCACAGCACACCCGGCCCGCCGGAGACCGGTTACTTGGTCCAGTCCGACCAGGACATGTTCCAGCCGTTGTAGCCGTTGGCCGGGTCGACCGTCTTGTCGTGCGAGTTCTTCACGACGACCACGTCACCGGTCATCGAGTTGTCGAAGAACCAGGCCGCCGCCACCTTGCCGTCGTAGCCCCCGCGCACGTCGCGCAGACCTATGCAGCCGTGGCTGGCGTTGTAGTTGCCGAAGGCGTCGCCGCCCCAGTAGTTGCCGTGGATGAAGGTGCCCGAGTTGGTCAGACGCTGGGCGTGCGGCACGTCCTTGATGTCGTACTCGCCGCCGTAGCCGACCGTCTCGCCGTTCATGCGGGTCACCTTGAGGCGCTCGCTGATGACCATCTTGCCGTTCCAGGTGTCGTAGCCCGGCTTGCCCGTGGTGACGGGGATGGTCTTGAGGACCTTGCCGTCCCGCTTGACGGTCATCTTGTGGGTCTTGACGTCGACGGTGCTGACCTGGCTGCGGCCGATGGTGAACTTCACCGTCTTGGCCTGCTTGCCGTAGACACCGGGGCGGCCCTCGACACCGTCCAGGTCGAGGGTGACGGTGACCTTCGTACCGGCCGCCCAGTACTCCTCGGGACGGAAGTCGAGCCGGTCGTTGCCGAACCAGTGGCCCTCGACGTCGACGGCGGGCTCGGTCTTGATCCTGATGGCCTTCTCGACGTCGTCCGGGTGCGTGATGCCCCGGGTGAAGCGGACCGAGAAGGGCATGCCGACGCCCACCTTGGAGCCGTCCTCGGGCGTGTAGATGCCCACGAACGTGTTCTTCGGGGTCAGCGTGGTGAACGCCGACTCCTCGGCGGCCTCACGTCCCCCGGAGTCCTTGGCCACCGCGTGGACCGTGTACTTGGTGGCCGCGGCCAGGTGCGACGACGGCGTCCAGGTGGCGCCCCCGTCGGTGATGCTTCCCTTGACAGCGTTTCCCTTGGTGTCCTCGACGCGCACCTCGGTCAGCTTGCCCTTGGCCGCGGTGACCTTGAGCGCACCGCTCGTCTCCACGTCGCCGGCGCCGTCCTTGGGGGCGATCTTCACCACGGCCTGCGAGACCTTGGTGTCCGCCGTACCGCTCGACCCCTTGCCCTTGCCGTCGCCCGAACCGGCTTCCCGGTCCGAGCCTCCTCCCCCGCCGCACGCGGTCACCGCGAGCAGCAGAACTCCCAGCAGCAGTGCCAGGATTCCCTTGCTCCGGTGGGTCCGTGCGCCAACCGACGCCCCCGATATCGGTCGCCCGTTCAAGTCGTTCTCCCCTCGCACGGCCTGATCAGGCCCGCACTCCAGCGCGTCCCACGCGCGTATCGCGCTAATTAATCACACGGCCTGGAGCGATGGCTCCCCGGGAAGGTCACCGTTCAGTCCCAACTTCGGCCGTGCGGGGCGCCGCTGGAGTGCATCGTGCGCATACCCGCATTTCGGGTCACTTCATCGCCGGAAGCCCGCCTTCCACTCTTTCCAGCTCATGTTCCAGCCACCGAGCCCGTTGTCGGCCGCGACCTGCTTGTCGTTGCTGTGCACGACCTCGACGACGTCCCCGACCAGGCTGCGGTCGAAGAACCAGCCGGCGGGGGTGTCCGAGCCGCCGCCCTTCACGTCCAGCAGGCCCACGCAGCCGTGGCTGACGTTGGTGTGGCCGAAGGCGTCCGGCGCCCAGTAGTTGCCGTGCAGGAAGGTCCCGGAGTCGGTGAGGCGCATCGCGTGCGGGACGTCCGGGATGTTGTACTCGCCGCCGAAACCGACCGTGCGGCTGTTCATCCGGGTCACCTCGAGCATCTCGGTGACGACCATCTTCCCGTTGTACGTCGTCGTCTTGGGCGCGCCCGCGGTGATCGGCACCGTGGCGAGCAGGGCGCCGTCGCGGCGGACCTGCATGGTGTGCGCGCGGGCGTCGACGAGGGAGACCTGGCTGCGGCCCACGGTGAAGGCGAAGGTCTTCGACTGGAGTCCGTACACGCCGGGCGCCGCTTCGACGTCGCGCAGGCGCAACGCGACGGTGACCTTCGTGCCGGGCTTCCAGTACGTCTCGGGGCGGAAGTCGACGCGGTCCTTGCCGAACCAGTGCGGGCGGATCTCGACGGCCGGGCTCGCCTCCACCCGGATGGCCCGCTCGACGGCGGCCCGGTTCTCGATCTCGCGGTTGAACTCCAGGGAGACGATCATCCCGGTGCCGACGGTGGACCGGTTCTCCGGGGTGACATAGCCGATGAAGCGCTCGTCGGGGACCTCCGTGGTGAAGGTGGTGTGCCGGGCCGAGCGGCGCCCGTGCCCGTCGAGGGCCACCGCGTCGACCGTGTACTTGGCGGCGAGGGCGAGCCGCGGGTCGTCCGGTTTCCAGGACAGGCCGTCGTCGGAGAGGCGCCCGGGCACCTTCGACTCCTGGGCGTCCTGGGACTTGACGACCGTCACGGACTCCAGGCGACCGCTGGGCACCCGCACCGTCAGCTTCTCCTGCGGGCGGACCCCCTTGGCGGTGTCGTCGGGCGTGACGTGGATGACGTCCTCGGGCGAGCGTGGTTTGCCGAACGCCTCACCGATCCCTTTCGAGATCCCGTCGGAGGAGCAGCCGGCGGCTCCGGCCAGCAGACCGGCCCAGGTCAAAGCGGCGGCCAGCGCGGCCCCTGCGCGCCGCGCGCGCGTCGGTACGTGGTTCACAAGGGACCCAACGACGGCGCCCCGCCGGGGAAACGTGAGTGCGAGCCACGCGGTGGGCAGAACAGTGGGGAGGACGACGCGACAAGGAGCTGCGGCCGGGACGCCGTACGCCCCTTTTCGTTGCGTTCCACGAGCCGCGGGAGGCTGAACGGTGTCGAGCGCACCCGAGCAGGAGGCAGTCCACCAGGGACATGCCGCTGAACTGCCCACGCAGACCGCCACGGAACCGGCGGGGCGGTCCACAGCCGTGCCCGCGACCACGGAGCCGGAACCGGCCGCTCCCGCGCTGAACGGTGCCCGGCGCCCGAAGGCGCCTCCCGTCGCTGTGTGGCCGGGTGCCCCGACTCCGCTCGGAGCACGCTTCCGGGTGGGCCCGGACGGCACCACGGGCACCAACTTCGCCCTGTGGGCGGGCGGAGCGGAGGCCGTCGACCTGTGCCTCTTCGACGAGGCGGGCGCCGAGACGCGCGTCCCGCTCACCGAACTCACCCACGAGATCTGGCACGGCTTCGTCCCCGGTGTGGTGCCCGGGCGCCGCTACGGCTTCCGGGTGCACGGCCGCTGGGACCCCTGGACCGGCGCCCGCTGGAACCCGGCGAAGCTGCTGCTCGACCCGTACGCGCGCGCGGTGGACGGCGACTTCACCCTGCCGCCCGAGGTGTACGGGCACGTCCGGGACTGGCCGCAGCAGCACGTCGCCGACACCGTGCGCGACGACCGGGACTCGGCGCCGTTCGTCCCCAAGGGCGTCGTCGTGCAGGACGACGACGACTGGGCCGACGACCACCGCCCGAAGACCCCCTGGGCCGACTCGGTGATCTACGAGCTGCACGTCCGCGGGTTCACCCGTCTGCACCCCGGGATCCCGGAGGAACTGCGCGGCACGTACGCGGGACTCGCGCACCCGGCCGCGATCGAGCACCTGGTGAAGCTCGGGGTCACGGCGGTCGAGCTGCTGCCGGTGCACCAGTTCGCCCACGAGGACCATCTGCTGCGCCGGGGCCTGAAGAACTACTGGGGCTACAACTCGATCGGCTACTTCGCCCCGCACGCGGGCTACGCGGCCTCCGGGACGACGGGCCAGCAGGTCGGCGAGTTCAAGCGGATGGTGCGCGCGCTGCACGCTGCCGGCATCGAGGTCATCCTCGACGTCGTCTACAACCACACCGCGGAGGCGGGCGAGCTGGGCCCGATGCTGTCGCTGCGCGGCATCGACAACCGCGGCTACTACCGGCTCCAGTCCGACGCCCGCCGTTACGCGGACTACACGGGCTGCGGCAACACCCTGCACGTGGTGCAGCCGCAGGTGCTGCGGCTGATCACGGACTCGCTGCGGTACTGGGTGACCGAGATGGGCGTCGACGGCTTCCGCTTCGACCTGGCGGCGGCGCTCGCCCGGTCCATGCACGACGTCGACATGCTGTCGCCGTTCCTCGCCGTCATCGCGCAGGATCCCGTGCTGCGCCGGGTCAAGCTGATCGCCGAGCCGTGGGACGTGGGCTCCGGCGGCTACCAGGTGGGCGCCTTCCCGCCCCTGTGGACGGAGTGGAACGACCGCTACCGCAACGCCGTCCGGGACTTCTGGCGCGGTGCCCTGCCCGACGTACGGGACCTGGGGTACCGGCTGTCCGGGTCGAGCGACCTGTACGCCTGGGGCGGCCGGCGCCCGTACGCGTCGGTGAACTTCGTGACCGCGCACGACGGTTTCACCCTGCGGGACATGGTGTCCTACGAGCGCAAGCACAACGAGGCGAACGGCGAGGGCAACCGGGACGGCACGGACGACAACCGCGCGTGGAACGGCGGGGTGGAGGGCGAGAGCGGGGACGAACGCGTCCAGGCGCTGCGGCGGCTGCAGTTGAGGAACCTGCTGACCACCCTGCTGCTGTCGACCGGCGTGCCGATGCTGGTCGCCGGTGACGAGTTCGGGCGGACCCAGCGGGGCAACAACAACGCGTACTGCCAGGACAACGAGATCAGCTGGGTCGACTGGGCGCAGTTGGAGGACCCCGGCTGGCGGGCGCTGTTCGAGCTGACGTCCCGGCTGATCGCGCTGCGGCACGAGCATCCGGTGCTGCGCCGCCGGGCGTTCTTCTCCGGGCGGGCCCATTCGGCCGACGGGCTGCGGGACCTGGCCTGGTTCACCGCGCGGGGCACCGAGATGACGGAACGCGACTGGTACGCGCCCGCCGCGACGCTCGGGATGTATCTGTCCGGGCGGGACATCCCGGGCCGGGACGCGGTGGGTGTCCCCGTCACGGACGACAGTTTCCTCGCCGTGCTGCACGCCGGGGACCGTCCGGCCTCCTTCGAGCTGCCGGGGCTGCCGTGGGCCGCGCGGTACGAGGTGGTCGTGGACACCTCGCGGGAGGAGCAGGGCGAGGAGCCCGGTGTCGTGCACCGGGCGGGGACGGCGATCACGGTGCCGGCGCGGTCGGTGCTGCTGTTGAAGGTGTGCTGAGGGGCCGCTGAGAAGAGGACGCGGGAGCGGCGGGTCCGGCTCGGACCCGGCCCGTCAGCCGAGGATGCCGCGGTCGTAGGCCCTGGCGACCGCGGCCGCGCGGTCCTTGACGCCGAGCTTGTTGTACAGGTGGGTGAGGTGGGTCTTGACCGTGGCCTCGCTGATGAACAGCACGCGGGCGATCTCGCGGTTGGAGGTGCCCTTGGCGACCAGCGCCAGCACCTCGCGCTCGCGGGCGGACAGGGACTCGGCGGGGGCGGGCGCGCGTACCGCGGACACCAGGCGGGAGGCGACCGCCGGGGACAGGACGGTGCGGCCCTCCGCCGCCGCGCGGACCGCCGTGAACAGCTCGTCGCGGGGCGCGTCCTTGAGGAGGTAGCCGGTCGCGCCCGCCTCGATGGCGGGGAGGGTGTCGGAGTCGGTGTCGTACGTCGTCAGGACGAGGACCTTGGCGCGGGCGCCGCGGCGGGTGAGTTCGGCGATGGCCTCGACGCCGTTGCCTCCGGGCATCCGCAGGTCCATCAGGACGACGTCCGGGTCGAGGGACGCCGCGAGCGCCACCGCCTCCACGCCGTCGGACGCCTCGCCGAGGACCGTGAAGCCGGGGGCGGACTCGAACATGCCGCGCAGTCCGTCGCGTACGACGGGATGGTCGTCGACGAGCAGGAGGGTGATCACGGCGTCGGAGCGGCGGGCCGCGGGGTCATCGGTCATGGCGCACCAACGGTACGCGAGCGGAGACCGCCGTGCCGTGGCCCGGCTCGGACTCGACGGTGAGGGAGCCGGCGATGCGTTCGGCGCGGGCCCGCATGCCGTCGAGGCCGAATCCGCCGGTGCCGGTGCGGGCCGGGAGGGCGAGCGGGTCGAAGCCGTGTCCGTCGTCGCGGACGTCGAGGGTGACCTCGTCGACCATGAAACTCAGGGTCACCCCGACCCGGCCGGCGCGGGCGTGCCGGGAGGCGTTCGAGAGGGCTTCCTGGGCGATCCGCAGGAGGGTGGCCGACACCTCGTCGTGAAGCTGCTCGGCGGTGCCGGTGACGGTGAACTCGGCCCGGATGCCGTTGCGTTCGCCCCATTCGGCGACGGTCTTCTTCAGCGCCTCGGGCAGCCCGTCGTCGGCCAGGGCCACGGGGGCGAGGTTCTGCACGGAGCGGCGGGCCTCGCCGAGGCTGTGCCGGGCGAGGTCGGCGGCACGGGTCAGGTGGTCGCGGGCGGCGGCCGGGTCCGGGGTGTTGGAGACGACCTGGAGCTGGGCGATGATGCCGGTCAGTCCCTGGGCGATGGTGTCGTGGATCTCGGCGGCGAGCCGGCGGCGCTCGTCGGCGACCCCGGCTTCCCGTGCCTGGACGAGGAGTTGGGCGTGCAGGGCGGCGTTCTCGTCGAGTGCCTGCTGCAACGCCGTGTTGGTGCGCTCCAGTTCGGCGATGGTGGCGGCCTGGACCAGGGCCCGCTCGTTCTCCTTGGCGTTGAGGTGGCCCATGATCGCGGCCAGGGTGACGTTGACGGCGAGGAGTCCGCCGAACACGGCCCAGCCGACGGCCCCGTGGGGCGGCAGCCCGCCGGACTGCGAGCCGGCCACGACGACGACCGCGGCGATCACCCCCACCCGCACCATGCGGCGGGGCAGCAGCCGTTCGACGTCGAAATAGCTGGCGGCGGCGTAGAACGCGTAGAACGGGTTGGTCAGGGCGAGGACGAACGCGATGGCCCAGCGGATCCAGAAGTAGCCGATGCTGGCGGGTGTCGGGCCCGGTCTGGTGCGCATCGCCCGGGTCCACCACAGCTGGAGGGCGAGCGCGGCGAGCACCAGCGGCACACCGACGTACCAGTCCGTGCGGTTCATGCCGACGACGCCGGCCGTCGCCACGGAGAGGACGACGGCGACGCCGAGCAGGCCGAAGGGGCCGTAGCGGTGGAAGCTGGCCCAGCGTTCCTCCACGGTCCGGGCCGCGGCGGCCGCGCTGTCCTGTCGCGGTGCGGTCGTCATGCGTTCAGTCTGCACGGAGGGGAGGCCGGTCATCGCTCACTCCCAGCGGAACCAGCGCGCGGCCCCGGCCGACAGCAGCACCGTCCAGGCGATGAGCACGCCCAGATGGGACCAGCCCGGCCAGTGGCCCGCGGCGGCCTGGTTCAGGGCCTGGGCGGCGGCGCCGAACGGCGTGCAGCCGACGATCCGGGCGAGGGTGTCCGGCATGGCCTGGACGGGCAGCCAGACACCGGCGCAGAACATCATCGGGAAGAACACGGCGGACCCGATCGCGCCCGCGATCTTCGTCGTACGGGACACGGCGGAGACCACCGCGCCGAGCGCGAGCGCGGCCAGGACGGCGAGGACCAGCGCGAGGAGGTAGCCGCCGGGCTGCCGGGGCAGGGTGACGTCGAAGGCCAGCCGGCCGACGGTGAGGGCGAGCAGGGCGGAGAGCAGGGCCGCGCCGCCGAACACGAGCATCTGCGCGGACAGCAGCGCCGCGGGCCTGACGGGGGTGGTGGACATGCGGCGCAGGATGCCGCGCTCGCGGTAGCCGGTCAGGGACTGCGGCATCGCCTGGAGACAGCCGACGATGAGGCCGAGCAGGACCGCGACGGGGACGTAGGCGTCGACCGGGCGCAGACCTCCGAAGGACGGGTCGGGCTGCCGGAAGGAGGGGATCGAGCCGAGGATCACCAGGAGGATGGTGGGGAAGAGCAGGATCCAGAAGATCCCGCCGGGTTCGCGGCGGAAGAGCCGGATCTCGGTCCGGATGACGGCGGTGTTCAGGCCGCCGCGGATGCCGGAGCGGAGGTCCGCGCGGGTGCCGGGGCGGGCGAGTGCGGTGCTCATGCTGCTGCCTCCGTCAGGTCCAGGAACGCGTCGTCCAGGGTGGCGTCGGTGACGCGGAGTTGGTGGGCGGTGATGCGGTGGCGGGCGAGGAGGGTGATCACGGCGTTGACCGTGTCGTCGGTGCCGGACAGGGTGATCCGGCCGTCCCTGTGCTCCACGGAGGCGAGTGCGGGCAGCGCGGCGAGGTCCCGCTCGTCCAGCGGCGCCGACGGCGTGAAGCTGATGACGGTCGAGCCGTTCGAGCGGCGGATCAGTCCGGCCGGGGTGTCCAGCGCGGCGACCCGGCCCTTGTCGATGACGGCGATCCGGTCGCAGAGCCGCTGTGCCTCCTCCATGAAGTGGGTGACGAGGAGGACGGTGACGCCCTGCGCCCGGATGTCCTCGATGAGTTCCCAGGTGTCACGGCGGGCTCGCGGGTCGAGTCCGGTGGTCAGCTCGTCGAGTACGACGACACGGGGGTCGCCGATGAGCGCGAGCGCGATGAACAGGCGCTGTTTCTGGCCACCTGAGAGCTTGCCGAACCCGGTGGTGAGCCGGTCGGTGAGGCCGAGGCGTTCGGCGAGCGGGCGCCAGTCGGCGGGGTGCGGATAGAAGGCGGCGTACAGCTCCAGGGCCTCGCGCACGGTGAGCTTGGCCTGGAGTTCGCTCTGCTGGAGCTGGGCGCCGAGGACGCGGCTGGTGGCCTCGCGGTCGGCGAAGGGGTCGAGCCCGGTGACCCGGACACGGCCCGCGTCGGGGACCCGCAGGCCCTCGACGCACTCGACGGTGGTGGTCTTGCCGGCGCCGTTCGGGCCGAGGATCCCGAAGATCTCGCCCTCCTCGACGGTGAAGGAGACACCGTCGACGACGGCCCGGCCGCCGTAGGACTTGCGCAGTCCGCTCACTTCGATGACTGACATGCTCCGAGCCTCCCGCCCGGACCCCGGCCGGCACATCGGCCATCGCGCTCGAAGCGGCATCAGCCGATCGGTTGATGCGGCACTACGACCCGGCCGCGGAACCCGGGCGCCGGGCCGGGGGATCCGGGGCGTGCCACGTCCGGCCCGGACGGCCGCCGCGGGTCCTGAGGGCACGGACACCACGGGTCCCGAGGGCGCGGGCACCACAGGTCCGGAGGGCGCGGACATCGACGCCCCGAGGGCGCGGACGCCGCGGGTCCGGATCTTTCCGGCGCGGCCAAAACTCGGTGGGCACTGTCAGTGCCACTCCGTAGGCTCGCCGGTGATGGGAACCACAGATGCAGTCACCACGGACCTGCCCGACCGATCGACCGTTCGCAGCCTGCTGCGCCTGTGGCCGTATGTGCGGCCGGTGCGGGCGCGGCTGTTCGTCGCGGCATTCGTGGCGGTGGTGGCGTCCTGTCTCGCGCTGCTGTTCCCGCTGGTCCTGAAGTGGATGGTGGACGGGCCGATCTCCGGCCACGACCCGGCGGGCGTCTGGCTCGGGGCGTTGTGGCTGCTGCTCCTCGGCATCGCCGAGGCGGTTCTCTTCGGGCTGCGCCGATGGCTGGTGGCCCGGCCGCTGGCGGGTGTCGAGGCGTCGATGCGGGCCGATCTCTTCCGGCATCTGCAGCGGCTTCCGGTCGCCTTCCACGACCGCTGGGCGTCGGGCCAGCTGCTGTCCCGGGGGACCACCGACCTGATGCTGGTGCGCATGTTCCTGGCGTTCCCGCTCACGTTCCTGCTGGTGAACTCGGTGACGATCCTCGCGGGCGTCGCGATCATGCTGGTCCAGCAATGGACCCTGGGACTCGTGCTGCTGGCCCCGGCGGTCCCGGTGATGATCGTCTGCTGGCTCTTCGAGCGGCGCTACTCGGAGGTGGCACGGCAGGCGCAGGACCAGGTCGGCGACCTGACGACGGTGGTCGAGGAGAGTGTGCTCGGCATCCGGATCATCAAGGGGTTCGGGCGGCACCGGAGCCAGGCCCGCGCGTTCCGCGAGTTGTCCGGGACGCTGCGGGGTACGGAGCTGGCCAAGGCCCGGCTGCTCGCGTCGATCTGGGCCGTGATCGTCACCCTGCCGGAACTGGCCATCGGTGCCGCCCTGGTGCTCGGCACGGTCCAGGTCGCCGACGGCGACCTGTCCGCCGGGACGCTGGTCGCCTTCCTGTCCACCGCGCTCGCGCTGCGCTGGCCCGTCGACTCGATCGGCTTCCTCCTCGCGATGAGCCAGGAGGCGGCGACGGCCACGGAGCGGTACTTCGAGGTGATGGACGCGGAGCCGGAGTCGTCGCTCGCGCCCACGCCGAGCGCGACGGCAGCCGTCACGGGACGGGACGCGCTCCCCTCCGCCTCCACGGAACCGGCACCGGAACCGGAACCGGAACCGGAGCCACGTCCTGCACACGCACCGGACCACATGGCCGGCACCGTGACGCACAACGCCCCGGCGCCGACCGCCAGCCCGGCCACCGCCCCGGCCCCGACACCCACACCGGCCCAGATGCCTGCCGTGGCCGCACACAGCCTCTCCCCGTCAACGGACGCACCCACCACCGCCCCGGCACGCGAACCGGGCTCGACACCGGCACCGGCCCAGATGCCTACCGTGGCCGGGCACAGCGTCTCCCCACCGGCGGACACACCCGCCACCGCACCGGTGCGCGAACCGGGCTCGGCACCGACACCGGCCCAGGTGCCTGCCGTGGCCGGGCACAGCCTCCCCCCGTCGGCAGACACACCCGCCACCGCACCGACGCGCGAACCGGGCTCGACACCGGCACCGGCCCAGATGCCTACCGTGGCCGGGCACAGCCTCCCCCCGTCGGCGGACACACCCGCCACCGCCCCGGCGCGCGAACCGGGCTCGGACCCGGTAGTCCCCGCCGTCGGCCGGGGTGTTCCCGGGCCGGCGCACGCGCCGGTCACCGTGTCGGGGTCGCAGCGGCGTTCGGCGCTCGCGCAGGGGTCTCCGGCCTCGCACCGGGAGGGCGGACTGCGGTTCCACGGGGTCCGGTTCCGGTACCCGGACGCCGACGCCGACGCCCCGCCGGTCCTTGCCGGGGTCGACCTGCACATCAGACCCGGCGAGAGCATGGCCCTGGTCGGAGCGACCGGGACCGGCAAGACGACGCTCACCGCGCTCGTCCCCCGGCTGCACGAGATCACCTCGGGGCGGATCACCCTGGACGGCCGGGACATCACCGGCATGCCGCGCGAAGAACTGCGCGAACTCGTCGCCGTCGCCTTCGAGGAGCCCACCCTCTTCTCGGCCACCGTCGGCGAGAACGTGCTCATGGGCGCCGCCGACACCGCCGGCCGGGACGAGCTGGACCGGGCCCTGGCCGTCGCGCAGGCCGACTTCGCGCACGCGCTGCCGCAGGGCACCGCGACGCAGGTCGGCGAGCAGGGCCTCAGCCTCTCCGGCGGCCAGCGCCAGCGCCTCGCACTGGCGCGGGCGGTGGTCGGACAGCCCCGCTTCCTGGTCCTCGACGACCCGCTGTCGGCCCTGGACGTGCACACGGAGGCCGCCGTCGAGGCAGCCCTGCGCCGGGTGCTGGCGGAGACGACCGCGCTGATCGTGGCGCACCGCCCGTCCACGGTCCTGCTGGCCGACCGCGTCGCCCTGCTCTCCGGCGGCCGGATCACGGCGGTCGGCACCCATCACGAACTGCTGCGCACGAACGCCGAGTACGCCCACCTGATGTCGGGCGCAGAGGAGGACGACCGATGACCGCGGCGCCCACGACCACCGCTCCGGACCGGGAACCGGACGGAGCGCCGGACGAGGATCCGGTCGAAGGACGGCCGGCGGTCCGGGCGGACCGGCCGACCGAGCCGCACGAGGACCCGTTCGACCGCGACACCCTGCCCACTCCCCCGGGCGCGACGGCGGCCCTGCTGCGGTCACTGCTCCTGCCGCTGCGGGCCCGGGTGGTGGTGACGACCGTTCTGCTGCTGCTCCAGCAGGCGGCGGTGCAGGCCGGGCCCCTGCTCGTGGCGTACGCGATCGACCGTGCCGTCCCGGCGCTCCGGCACGACGACCACGGGCCACTGATCGCCGTCGGCGCCGCCTACCTGCTGTGTTCGGCGCTCTCCGGCGGACTCCAGTGGGCCTTCATCCTCGCCTCGGCCCGGGTCAACCAGGACGTGCTGCTCGATCTGCGCGGCCGGATCTTCCGGCACGCCCAGGCGCTCAGCGTCGACTTCCACGAGCGCTACACGTCGGGCCGGCTGATCTCGCGCTCCACCACGGACGTCGAGTCGCTGCGCGAACTGCTCAGCGAGGGGCTCCAGGAACTCGTCACGGTCATCCTGTCGTTCGTCTACATCTCGGCGATGCTGCTCTGGCTGGACGCGGGTCTCGGCGCGGTCGCGGTGGGCTCGTTCGTCCCGCTGTACCTGCTCATCCGCCGCTACCGGCGCCGGGCGGGCAGGATCTTCGCCGTCCGGTCGACGGCGATCGCCTCGGTGATCGTGAAGTTCGCGGAGACGATGAACGGCATCCGGCCGGTCCGCGCGTTCCGCCGGGAGGCGGCCAACGACGACGCCTTCCGGGTGCTCAACCGACGGCACGAGAAGACGAACGGCGACGCCCTGCTGGAGATGGCGCGCTATGTCGTCGGTTCCCGTCTCGTCGCCAACACGGCGGTCGCGGGCATCGTGCTGTGGGGCGCGTACCGGGTGGCCTCGGGTTCGCTGGCGCTCGGTGTGCTCGCCGCGGCGGTCCTCTATCTGCGCCGGCTGTACGACCCCATCGACCGCCTGGGCATGTTCCTGAACTCCTACCAGTCGGCCGCCGCCTCGATGGAGAAGATCGCCGGTCTGCTGGCCCAGACACCGACGGTCCCGGAGCCGTCCGCGCCGCGCCCGCTGCCCGCGCTCGCCTCCGAACACCCGGGCCGCGAGGTCGTCTTCGACGGGGTGCGCTTCGCGTACCGCACCGGCGGGGAGGTGCTGCCCACCTTCTCGCTGACCCTGCCCGCGGGACAGACGGTGGCCGTGGTCGGCTCGACCGGCGCGGGCAAGTCGACGCTGGCGAAGCTGCTGGCCCGGTTCTACGACCCTTCCGAGGGGCGGGTCCTGCTCGACGGCGTCGACCTGCGTGAGCTGTCGGTGCCCGAGCTGCGGCGCGGGGTGGTGATGGTGACCCAGGAGGCCTTCCTCTTCTCGGGCACGGTCGCCGAGAACATCGCGATCGGGCGCCCGGAGGCGTCCCGCGAGGAGATCGAGCAGGCCGCGAAGGCCATCGGGGCGCACGAGTTCATCAGCGAACTGCCCGACGGCTACGACACGGACGTCCGCAAGCGGGGCGGCCGGATCTCCGCCGGCCAGCGCCAACTGGTCGCCTTCGCGCGGGCGTTGCTCGCCGACCCGGCGGTCCTGATCCTCGACGAGGCGACCAGTTCGCTGGACGTGCCGGGTGAACGGGCGGTGCAGCGCGCCATGTCGACGGTGCTGAGGGGCCGTACGGCCGTGGTCGTCGCGCACCGGCTGTCGACGGTGGAGATCGCCGACCGGGTGCTGGTGATGGAGCACGGGCGGATCGTCGAGGACGGGTCACCCGCCGAACTGGTCGCGGGCACCGGCCGGTTCGCCGACCTGCACCGCGCGTGGCGCGACAGCCTCGTATGACGGCGGACCGGCGGGCGGAGGGGGACGGATGATCGACGTGTTCGCGGATCCGGGGACGCCGGACCGGCGGGGCGGCTGGCGGTATCTGTGGTGGCTGGTCGGCCGGCAGGCGGGCCGCTCGGCCACCGGCGCGGTGATCGCCACGGTGTGGATGGGGCTCCTGGCTCTGACGCCGTATCTGCTGTCCCGGGCGATCGACGACGGTCTGGAGCCGGGTGACGGGACGGCACTGGCCGGGTGGACGGGGGCCGTGCTGGGCGCCGGGGTGTTCAACGCGTGGCTGGGTGTCGTACGGCACCGCACGATGACCAAGGTGCGGATGGACGGCAACTTCCGCACGGTCAAGGTGGTGGTGGAGCACGCGGTCCGGCTGGGGGCGGCGCTGCCGCGGCAGGTCGGGGCCGGTGAGATCGTGACGATCGGCGTGGGTGACGTGCAGACGATCAGTATGTCGCTGACCGTCGTCGGGCCCGGTGTGGCCTCGGTCGTGACCTACGGGGTGGTGGCCGCGCTGCTGCTGTCGGTGTCGGTGACGCTGTCGGTGGCGATCCTGCTGGGGGTGCCGCTGATCGCGCTGCTCGTCGGGCCGCTGATGGGCCGGCTCCAGGGGACCGAGACGGACTACCGGGAGCGGCAGGCCGTGCTGACGGCGCGGATCGCCGATCTGGCGGGCGGCCTGCGAGTCCTCAACGGGCTGGGCGGGAAGGGGCTGTTCGCGGACGCGTTCCGGCGCGAATCGCGCCACCTGCGCGACCAGGGATACCGCGTCGGCGCGGTCACGAGCTGGATCCAGGCACTGGGTCTCGGGCTGCCGTCCCTCTTCCTGGCCGTGGTGACCTGGCTCGCGGCCCGGCTCGCCGCGCAGGGCGCCATCAGCATCGGCGAGCTGGTGTCCGTGTACGGCTATGTCGCGGTGCTGGTGCTGCCGGTGTACTTCTTCATCGAGGCCGGCTACCAGCTCTCCCGGGCCGTGGTCTCCGCGCGGCGCGTCGTACGGTTCCTGTCCCTGGAGCCCGACCGCGCCCCCGTCGACGCGCTGGACGCCCCGGTGTCCCCGGCCGTGCTGCACGATCCCGCGTCCGGGGTCCGGATCGTCCCGGGGCGGCTGACGGTACTGGTCGGGGCCCGGCCCGCCGAGTCGGAGGCCGTGATGGACCGGCTCGGCCGGTACGCGCCGTCGGACGTGACCTGGGGCGGCGTCCGGCTGGACGAGGTCGCTCTGGACCAGGTGCGGGAGCGGATCCTGGTGGCGGACAACGAGGCGGACCTGTTCGCGGGCACCCTGCGCGAGCTGGTCGGCGGGCGGCGGGACCACACCGGGGACGCGATCGCGCGGGCGGTGCGCACGGCCGCCGCCGACGACATCGTCCTCGGGCTGCCGGACGGTCTCGGCTCGGCCGTCGACGCGGGGGGCCGCAGTCTGTCCGGCGGCCAGCGGCAGCGGGTCCGGCTGGTGCGGGCCCTGCTCGCCGACCCGGAGGTGCTGCTCGCGGTGGAACCGACCTCGGCGCTCGACGCGCACACGGAGGCGGCCGTCGCGCGGCGGCTGCGGGCCGGGCGCAGCGACCGAACGACGGTCCTCACCAGTACCTCGCCGCTCGTGCTGGACCGCGCGGACACCGTGTGTTTCCTGGTCGACGGCAAGGTCGCGGCCACCGGGACCCACGGCGAACTCCTCGGCGCGGAGCCGGGATACCGGGCGCTGGTGGCCCGCGACCTGGCGGCGGACGAGGCCGGGGAGGCCGTTCGATGAGCACCCACCTGCCCGTCGCGGGACAGGCCGACGTGCGGCGGGCCACGGTCCGGCTGATCCGCGCGGAAGGCCGGGTGTTCGCGGCCGTGCTCGCACTGAACGCGCTGGCCGCCGCGGCCGGCCTGGTCGGGCCCTGGCTGCTCGGCCGGATCATCGACGACGTGCGGCGCGGCGGCGGGGTGGAGGTGGTGGACGGTCCTGCGCTCGTCATCCTCGTCGCCTCGCTCGCCCAACTCCTGCTGGCGCGCTGGGCCCGCCTCGCGGGCTACCGGTTCGGGGAGCGGACGCTCGCGCGGGTGCGCGAGGAGTTCGTGGAGCGGACGCTGGCCCTGCCCGCCTCGGTCGTGGAGCGGGCGGGCACCGGCGATCTGACGGCGCGCGGCACCGCCGACGTGACCCTGGTGGGCAACACGCTGCGCGACGCGCTCCCCCAGCTGCTGATCTCCGGCGCGCAGTCGATGTTCATCCTGGCCGCCGTGTTCGCCATCGACCCGCTGCTCGGCGGCTGCGCGGTGCTGGGTCTCGCCGGCATCTGGGCCGCGCTGCGCTGGTATCTGCGCCGGGCGCGCACCGCCTATCTCGCCGAGGGCGCGGCGACCTCGCAGGTCGCGGAGATCCTCGCGGCCACCGCGTCCGGCGCCCGCACGGTGGAGGCGTTCGGGCTCGGTGAGCGCCGGATCCGGGCGGGCCGGGACGCGCTGGAGCAGTCGCGTCGCAGCCGGATGCGGACCCTGTTCCTGCGCAGCGTGTTCTTTCCGGCGGTGGAGATCTCGTACGTCCTGCCGGTGGTCGCCGTGCTGCTGGTGGGCGGCGCGCTGCACGCCCGGGGTGTCCTGAGCCTCGGGACGGTGGTCGCCGCGACGTTGTATCTGCGCCAACTCGTCGAGCCGCTCGACACGATGCTCAACCAGGTCGAGCAACTGCAGAGCAGCAGCGCCTCGTTCGCCCGGGTGGAGGGCCTCGCGGGTGCTCCGCGGGCGGTGCGGGAGGGATCGCCGGCACCGGCGGACGACCGGATCGACGTCGCCGGGGTGCGGTACGCGTACGACCGCGGAGGTGAGGTGCTGCGCGGGGTCGACCTGACGGTGCGGCCCGGGGAGCGGCTGGCCGTGGTGGGCCCCTCGGGTGCGGGGAAGTCCACGCTGAGCCGGCTGCTGGCGGGTGTGGACGCGCCGGACAGCGGGACGGTGACGGTCGGCGGGGTGCCGGTCGTCGCCCTCGGCCCCGAGCAGCTGCGCCGGCAGGTCGTCCTCGTCACCCAGGAGCACCACGTGTTCCTGGGTACGGTCCGGGACAACCTGCTGATCGCCGAACCGGGCGCCGGGGACGCCGAGTTGTGGGCGGCGCTCGCGGCGGTCGGCGCCGACGACTGGGCCGCGGAGCTGCCGGAGGGACTGGACACGGAGCTGGGGCCCGAGGCGGTCGCGGTGGACGGTTCGCGCGCGCAGCAGCTGGCGCTGGCCCGCGTGGTCCTCGCCGATCCGCACACCCTGATCCTCGACGAGGCCACGGCGCTGCTCGACCCGGCGACCGCGCGGCACACGGAGCGGGCGCTGGCCGCCGTGCTGGAGGGCAGGACCGTGATCGCCATCGCGCACCGGCTGCACACCGCGCACGACGCCGACCGGGTGGCGGTGATGGAGGACGGCCGCCTGACCGAACTGGGCACGCACGACGAACTGGTGGCGGCCGAGGGGGCGTACGCGGCGCTGTGGCACTCGTGGCACGGGGACGGCCGGGCCGCCTCCGGTCGCTGACCGGGGCGGGTGCGGCGTAACGGGTGCGTGAACTCCTCGTCACGCGGGGCGAAAGGCCGCCGCACGGTCCGGCGGACAGTCCGTATACCGAACATGACGAACCGGACAACGAACCGTTTCCGGCCAAAGTACTGACGCGGTCCTGACAGAAAGCGTCATCCCCTGCCACTCTTCCCACGGCTGCTTCACAGCAACCCCACAGCTCCATCAGCTGTGACGCGCCGCACGACCCCATTGCACCTGGTTCCGCGTAAAGCCCAGTTCTGCCCGGACGGGTCTTCCTTCGTCCGGTCTCCCCTGGCCGCGCGACCCGCGGCCACGCAGAAGGAGTCAGTGTTGAGTAGCAGCTCCTCCCACAGACGCACCTCCCACACCACCAAGCGCCGCGTCGCCGGTGTCGCCCTCGTCGGCGTCACCGCCCTGCTGGCCGCGGCCGTCCAGTCGGGCGCCGCGAACGCCGCCCCCGAGCAGGCACCTCGGGCCGGCCGGATCAATCCCGGCGCCGTCGCCATGAAGCTCACCGCCTCGCAGCGAGCCGAGCTGATACGCGACGCCAACACGGCCAAGGCGGCCACCGCCAAGGACCTGGGACTCGGCGCCGACGAGAGCCTCGTCGCCCGCGACGTCATCAAGGACCACGACGGCACCGTCCACACCCGCTACGAGCGGACGTACGAGGGACTGCCGGTCCTCGGCGGCGACCTGGTCGTCGACACGGCGAAGTCCGGGAAGACCGGGCACGTCTACAAGGCGACGAAGGCCTCCCTCAAGGTCGCCACGCTCAAGCCCGCCATCGCCGCCGCGACGGCGGAGAAGCAGGCGCTGTCCGCCGCCAAGGCCGCCGGCTCGAAGAGCACGGACGCCGACCGCGCGCCCCGCAAGGTGATCTGGGCGGCGAGCGGCAAGCCGACCCTCGCCTACGAGACCGTCGTCGGCGGACTCCAGGACGACGGCACCCCGAACGAGCTGCACGTCATCACCGACGCGGCCACCGGCAAGAAGCTCTACGAGTGGCAGGGCATCAAGACCGGCATCGGCAACACCCAGTACAGCGGCCAGGTGTCCCTGACGACCACGCAGTCGGGCTCCAACTACACGCTGACCGACGGCGCGCGCGGCGGCCACAAGACGTACAACCTGAACCACGGGACGTCGGGCACCGGCACGCTGTTCTCCCAGACGAGTGACACCTGGGGCAACGGCACCACGTCGAACGCGGCGACGGCCGGCGCCGACGCGCACTACGGCGCCGCCGAGACGTGGGACTTCTACAAGAACACGTTCGGCCGCAGCGGCATCAAGAACAACGGCGTGGGCGCCTACTCCCGCACCCACTACGGCAACTCGTACGTGAACGCGTTCTGGGACGACAGCTGCTTCTGCATGACCTACGGCGACGGCTCCGGGAACGCCGACCCGCTGACCGCGCTGGACGTCGCGGGCCACGAGATGAGCCACGGTGTCACCTCCAACACCGCGGGGCTCAACTACTCGGGTGAGTCCGGCGGTCTGAACGAGGCGACCTCCGACATCTTCGGAACCGGCGTCGAGTTCTACGCGGCGAACTCGACCGACGTGGGCGACTACCTCATCGGCGAGAAGATCGACATCAACGGTGACGGCACGCCGCTGCGCTACATGGACAAGCCCAGCAAGGACGGCGGCTCCAAGGACTCCTGGTACTCGGGTGTCGGCAACCTCGACGTGCACTACTCGTCGGGCATCGCCAACCACTTCTTCTACCTGCTGAGCGAGGGCAGCGGCGCCAAGGTCATCAACGGCGTCAGCTACAACTCGCCCACGTCCGACGGGCTTCCGGTCACCGGCATCGGCCGCGACAAGGCGCTGCAGATCTGGTACCGCGCCCTCACCACCAAGTTCACCTCGACCACCAACTACGCGTCGGCCCGTACCGGCACGCTCGCGGCGGCGGGTGAGCTGTACGGCACGACCAGCGCCGAGTACACGGCCGTGGCGAACGCCTGGGCGGCCGTGGCCGTCGGCTCGCGTCCCGGCGGTGGCGGCGGTGGCGGCACGTCGTTCGAGAACACGGCCGACGTATCGATTCCGGACAACGGCGCGGCGGTCACGTCGTCGATCACGGTCAGCGGCCGGACCGGCAACGCCCCGTCGAACCTCGCGGTCGCCGTGGACATCGTGCACACCTGGCGCGGTGACCTGGTGGTCGATCTGGTCGCTCCGGACGGGTCCACGTACCGCCTGAAGAACTTCAGCTCGTCCGACTCGGCGGACAACGTGAACGCGACCTACACGGTCAACGCGTCCTCCGAAGTCGCCAACGGCACCTGGAAGTTGAAGGTCCAGGACCAGGCGGCCCAGGACACCGGCTACATCAACAGCTGGAAGATCACCTTCCCGTAGACCGACCCGGAGGTCCGCGCCAGGCCGCGCGGAACCCCACGAGACAGGACGCCGCCCCGGAGGTTCGACTCCCCGGGGCGGCGCCCTCTTTTACCCGTGCGGGAGTTTGATTTGACCGCCCCTTGAGGGGAGTTGAACGCTCCCGCGCCCCCTCAGTGTTCACCTGATCGACGATTTTCAGCCAAGGTCTTTAGGCCCTCCTGACATGTACGCGCCCCAAGTGGCACGCTTCCACCGCACGGCTCACCCGCACCGCAACTTCACAATCGTCCGCCCGGCATCCCCAAGCCGTTCGGACGCCCCCACGAGAAGGAGCTTGCGTGACCCCCCTCTACGCGCGTCACAAGCGCACAACTCTGGCCATCGCCACCGCTGTCGCCGCCGGAGCCCTGCTCGCCACCGGTATGACCACCGGTGCCGCCGCCCAGACCGCGGCGCTTCCCACCGGCAAGACCACCCCCCTCGCCGGCTCGCCCGTCCAGCTCTCCTCCTCCGCACGCACCGCGCTCATCCAGAAGGCCGACGCCGCCACGGCGGAGACGGCCCAGGAGATAGGTCTCGGCGCCAAGGAGAAGCTGGTCGTCAGAGACGTCGTCAAGGACGCCGACGGCACGGTCCACACGCGGTACGAACGGACGTACAACGGACTTCCGGTCCTCGGCGGCGACCTCGTCGTGCACGAGACCAAGGCGGGGAAGACCGAAGGCGTCTCCAAGGCGACGAAGGCGACCATCAAGGTCTCCTCGCTCAAGGCGGCGGTCACCACCGCCAAGGCCGAGAAGCAGGCGCTCACCGCCGCCAAGGACGCCGGCTCGGACAAGACCTCGGCCGACCAGGCGCCCCGCAAGGTGATCTGGGCCGCCACCGGCAAGCCGACCCTCGCCTACGAGACCGTCGTCGGCGGACTCCAGGACGACGGCACCCCCAACGAGCTGCACGTCATCACCGACGCCGCCACCGGCAAGAAGCTCTACGAGTACCAGGGCATCGAGACCGGTACGGGCAAGAGCCTCTACTCGGGCACGGTCACGCTCAGCACCACGCTGTCGGGTTCGACGTACAACCTGACGGACGGCACGCGCGGCGGCCACAAGACCTACAACCTCAAGCACGGCACGTCGGGCACCGGCACGCTGTTCACCGACGCCGACGACGTGTGGGGCACCGGCACCGCGTCCAGCTCCACCACGGACCAGACCGCCGCCGCGGACGCCGCCTACGGCGCCCAGGAGACGTGGGACTTCTACAAGAACACCTTCGGGCGCAGCGGCATCAAGAACAACGGGGTCGGCGCCTACTCCCGCGTGCACTACGGCAGCTCGTACGTGAACGCGTTCTGGGACGACAGCTGCTTCTGCATGACCTACGGCGACGGCTCGGGCAACACGCACCCGCTGACCTCGCTGGACGTCGCCGGCCACGAGATGAGCCACGGTGTCACCTCCAACACCGCGGGCCTGAACTACTCGGGCGAGTCCGGCGGCCTGAACGAGGCGACCTCCGACATCTTCGGAACCGGCGTCGAGTTCTACGCGGCGAACTCCTCCGACGTGGGCGACTACCTCATCGGCGAGAAGATCAACATCAACGGTGACGGCACACCGCTGCGCTACATGGACAAGCCCAGCAAGGACGGCGGCTCGAAGGACTCCTGGTCCTCCACCGTCGGCAACCTCGACGTGCACTACTCGTCGGGTGTCGCGAACCACTTCTTCTACCTCCTCTCGGAGGGCAGCGGAGCCAAGACGATCAACGGGGTCAGCTACAACTCCCCGACGTCCAACGGCTCCACGGTCACCGGCATCGGCCGGGCCAAGGCGCTGCAGATCTGGTACAAGGCGCTGACGACGTACATGACGTCGACGACCAAGTACGCGGGTGCCCGCACGGCCACGCTCTCCGCGGCGTCGGCCCTGTACGGCTCCACCAGCACCGAGTACAAGACGGTCGCGGCCGCCTGGTCGGCCGTGAACGTCAACTAGCGGACCGGCGGTTCGAACGAGGCGGCACCCGGGGCGAGGACTCCCCCGGGTGCCGCCTTACTCTTGCCCCCATGCCCTACACGTACGAGGACGTGGGCGCGACCCGCGAGGACCGCTGCCCTCCGGGCTTCCACCGACTGCACGTCCGCTCCCGGATCGGCGAGGGCGAGGCCGTCTTCCGACGGGCCTCCGATGCCCTGATGACCTGGGAGATGCACCGCACCATGGGGGTCACCATGGTCTCCGAGGCCGACAGGGCGGCGCCCGGCGTGGACGTCACGGTCGGCATCGGCCCGGTCAAGGCCCCCTGCCGCGTGGTCTGGACGGCCGAGGAACCCCGGCGCACCGCGTGGGCCTACGGCACGCTGACCGGTCATCCCGAATGCGGGGAGGAGGCCTTCGTGGTCTCCCGCACCGGCGACGGAACCGTCTGGCTGACGGTCACGGCGTTCAGCCGCGCGGTCAAGTGGTACGCCCGGGCGGGCGGAGCCGCGACCCGGGGCCTGCAGAACGTCTACGCGCAGCGCTGCGGAACGGTGCTGCGCCGCCTGTGCGCGGGGCTCGACAGCTGAACCCCGCCCGCGCCCCACGAACGGACGCGGTCCGCCGGGGCCGGACCGCGGTGTGCGGTCCGGCCCCGGCGGCCGTGGATCCGGAGGCTTTCGTGGTTCCCCCGGGTCAGCGCATCAGCAGCCCGGCGCCCTCGCCCGGCTCCTCCGACGGCACCGCCACCAGGCCCAGTTCGGCACCGGAGGCCAGCAGCCGGTGGGCCGGCAGGATGCGCACCGTGTAGCCGAAGGGGCCGGTGCGGTCGAGGGACAGCGGACCCTCGTACACCCAGCGCCCCTCCAGGTCGGAGCCGCCGGCCGGCTTCAGCGGGACGCACACCGCGTCCGCGATCCGGTCGTCCGTGCCGACGCGGCCCGCGACGGCCTGGACCTCCACGTCGTCCGGGGCGAGATCGCCGAGCCCCACGCGGACGCGCAGCGACAGGGTGGCGCCCAGTTCCGCGGTCGTGGTGGCCGAGGTCGCCTCCAGGTGGTCGACCGTCACCTGCGGCCAGGCCGCGCGGACCCGGGCCTTCCAGCCGGCGAGCTCGCGCGCGGTGTCGGCGGTGAGTGAGCGGTGGGCCTGCGCCGCGGGGGCGTACAGGCGCTCCACGTACTCGCGGACCATCCGGCCGGCCAGCACCTTCGGGCCGAGGTGGGTCAGCGTCTGACGGACCATCTCGATCCACCGGTCGGGCAGGCCGTGCTGACCGCGGTCGTAGAACCGTGGGGCGACCCGCTGTTCGAGCAGGTCGTACAGTGCCCCGGCCTCCAGTTCGTCCCGGCGGTCGTCGTCGGTCGCGGTGCCGTCCGCGGTGGGGATCGCCCACCCGAAGTCGGGCCGGAACCACTCGTCCCACCAGCCGTCCAGGACGGAGAGGTTGAGACAGCCGTTGAGCGCCGCCTTCATACCGCTGGTGCCGCACGCCTCCAGCGGACGCAGCGGGTTGTTGAGCCAGATGTCGCAGCCCGGGTACAGCTTCTGCGCCATCGCCATGCCGTAGTCGGGCAGGAACACGATCCGGTGGCGCACCCGGGGGTCGTCGGCGAACCGGACCAGTTCCTGGATCAGCCGCTTACCGCCGTCGTCGGCGGGGTGAGCCTTGCCCGCGACCACGATCTGGACGGGCCGCTCGGGGTGCAGCAGCAGATTCATGAGCCGGTCCCGGTCGCGCAGCATGAGCGTCAGACGCTTGTACGAGGGGACGCGGCGCGCGAAGCCGATGGTGAGGACGTCGGGGTCCAGCACCCCGTCGATCCAGCCGAGTTCCGCGGTACCGGCGCCGCGCTGGCGCCAGGACGCCTGGAGTCGCTCGCGCACCTCCAGCACCAGTTTTTCCCGCAGCACCCGGCGCAGGTCCCAGATCTCCTGGTCGGCGATCTCGGCGACCGCGTCCCACCGGTCCGAGCCGCCGACGGTCAGCGCGTCCTCGGTGCGCGGCGCGCCGATCTGCCGGGCGCCGAGCCGGAAGACCTCGGGGGCCACCCAGGTCGGCGCGTGCACGCCGTTGGTGACGGAGGTGATCGGCACCTCCTCGGGGTCGAATCCGGGCCAGAGTCCGGAGAACATCTCCCGGCTGACCTGGCCGTGCAGCAGGGACACCCCGTTGGCGCGCTGGCCGAGCCGCAGGCCCATCACGGCCATGTTGAACAGGTTCGGCTCACCGCCGGCGTAGGTCTCCATGCCGAGGGCGAGGATCCGCTCCACGTCGATGCGCGGGAGTTCCGCGTCGGCGCCGAAGTGGCGGGCGACGAGTTCACGGTCGAAGCGGTCGATGCCGGCGGGGACCGGGGTGTGGGTGGTGAAGACCGTGCCGGCCCGGACCGCCTCCAGGGCGGAGGCGAAGTCCAGTCCGGCGTCACCGAGTTCGGCGATCCGTTCCAGACCGAGGAAGCCCGCGTGGCCCTCGTTCGTGTGGAACACCTCGGGCGGCGCGTGCCCGGTCAGCCGGCAGTACGTCCGGACCGCACGCACCCCTCCTATACCGAGGAGCATCTCCTGGAGGAGCCGGTGCTCGCTGCCGCCGCCGTACAGCCGGTCGGTGACGCCGCGTTCGCCGAGGTCGTTCTCCTCGACGTCGGAGTCGAGCATCAGCAGCGGGACGCGCCCGACCTGGGCGAGCCAGATCCTGGCGTGCAGGGCGCGGCCGCCGGGCAGGGCGAGGGAGACCTGCGCGGCGGTGCCGTCCTCCTCGCGCAGGGGGACGACGGGCAGTTCGTTGGGGTCGAGGACCGGATACTGCTCCTGCTGCCAGCCCTCGCGGGACAGGGACTGGCGGAAGTAGCCGTGCCGGTAGAGCAGGCCCACTCCGATGAGCGGGACGCCCAGGTCGCTGGCCGCCTTGAGATGGTCGCCCGCGAGGATGCCGAGGCCGCCCGAGTACTGCGGGAGCGCCGCGGTGATGCCGAACTCGGGCGAGAAGTAGCCGACGGCGGCGGGCAGGTCGGAAGTCTGCGTCTGGTACCAGCGGTCGCCGGTCATGTACTCCCGCAGGTCGTCGGAGACCTCGGCGAGGCGGCGCAGGAAGCGGCTGTCCTCGGTGAGCTCCGTGAGCCGGGCGGCCGACACGCTGCCCAGCAGTCGTACGGGGTCGCCGTCGGAGGCTGCCCAGCGCTCCGGGTCGACGGACTGGAAGAGGTCACGGGTCTCGGCATGCCAGGACCAGCGGAGGTTGCGTGCCAGGTCACTGAGGGGGTGAAGGGCTTCGGGGAGTACTGGTCGGACGGTGAATCTGCGGATCGCCTTCACGGATTCCACCTTCACGGAGGACGTACGCGGCAGAGGACCGCACGGCGTTGTGCGGCCTTCGTCACCCACGACGGTAGCGGCGGGGGTGCCTTCGCGACACGGCGCATCGCGGCACGCCCCCGGATCCGTCCGACTGTGTGACACCGGCGGAAACGCGCCGCGACCTTCACGGGGCCGCCATGTTCGGTATGGCCGATTCCGCCCTCCTGGGCGGCCTTGTGGTGCTTCGCCCCGCCGGGAGAGGCTCGCCAGGTGACGTACGGCCGGGCCCCGTCCGCGAGGAGGGCCCCGGACCGCGTACGTCGACGTGGAGGAGGGGAACAGCAGCCATGGCACGGACGAGGAAGTGGCGTCGGCGCTGGGGGGCGGGTCTCGCCGCGGTCACGACGACCGCGGTGCTTTCGGCCATCGCGCCACCGGCTCAGGCGGCCGCCGAGGGGCGGATCCTCGGAGCGGGGGATCCCGGCTCCGTCAGCGGGAGCTACATCGTGACCCTCAAGGGGAGTACACGTGCTCCGTCGGCGGCCGGCCCGGACATCGCCGAGAAATACGGGGCGAGAATCAGCCACACCTACGGCACGGCTCTCAACGGCTTCGCCGTACGCGTCGACGAGAGACGGGCCCGGCGGCTCGCCGCCGATCCCCGGGTGGCCTCGGTCGTCCAGGACACCCGGGTGGCCCTCGAAGGCGCCCGGAAGTACGCGCCCCCGTGGGGCCTGGACCGGATCGACCAGCGGAGCCGGCCCCTCGACGGGCGGTACACGGTCTCCGGGCCGGCGGGCGCGGGCGTGACGGTGTACGTCATTGACACCGGCATCCGGGTCACCCACCGGGACTTCGGCGGCCGGGCGAGCTACGGATGGGACTTCGTGGACGCCGACCGGACGGCCCGCGACGGCAACGGCCACGGCACCCATGTGGCCGCGACCGTCGTCGGCGGCCGGTACGGCGTCGCCAGTAAGGCGAAGGTGGTCGCCGTCCGCGTCCTGGACGACCGGGGGGCCGGCACCACCGCCCAGGTCATCGCCGGAATCGACTGGGTCACCCGGCATGCCCGTAAACCCGCCGTGGCCAACCTCAGCCTCGACGGGTACGGCAACGCCCAGCTGGACGCGGCCGTCCGCAACTCCATCGCCTCCGGCGTGACCTACACGGTCGCGGCCGGCAACGACGGCCGGTCGGCCGCCCGCTACTCCCCCGCGCGGGTCGCTCAGGCCATCACGGTCGGCGCGAGCGACCGCGCCGACGCCCGGGCGAGGTTCTCCAACACCGGTCCCGCGGTCGACCTGTTCGCACCGGGGGTGGCAATCACGTCAGCTTCGTACAGGAGCGACACGGGGCAAGTGGCCTATTCCGGCACCTCGATGGCGAGCCCTCATGTCGCGGGCGCCGCCGCCCTGTATCTGTCCGGCCATCCGCGGGCCGCTCCGGAACAGGTCGCGAAGGCGCTGGTGAAACAAGCCGTTCCGGGGAAGCTGTCAGGTGTCGGCCCCGGTTCACCGAACAAACTGCTGAACGTCGGGTGACGGCGGCGGGATGCTGGTACAACCAGGGTGATTCGGCCACACCGCACCGGCCTCGCCTGCCCGGGACGAGGCCGGTCTTGTGTGTAGACATACGCGTGAGTAGTTAACAAAGTGCCGGAATGCTCACCCGCATAGGGTGGGAAGACTCCTCCGGTACACCTCGTAGGTCCACCTCCCCACACCCCCATCCGCCCACCCACGTTGACGCGGACAGGAGCGGTCATGCCCGCCACGCACCACTCGTCGCCACCCCCGACGACCACCTCCGAGAAGCCCCGAAAGCGCAAGACCGAGCCCCGTCCCCGCACCCCGGAGAAACCCGCCGCCGAGGGCGGTGCTCCCGCCGACGGCGCGGCCACCGCCGCCGTCCCGGAGACCGGCGACGCCGTGCCCGCGGCCCCGGCGCCACGCACCACCACCCCCCGCAAGGCCGCCCCGCGCAAGGCGGCCGCCTCCGCGTCGGGCGCGCCGGCCCGCAAGAAGAGCAGGTCCGCCGTCCCGGCCACCCGTGCCGCCGACTCGCCCGTGACCGCCGCCGTCGCTCCGGCGACCGCCGTCGGGCGCATTCCCGTCCTCGACGTCCACCCGGTGGTGCTGGGCGGCCGACGGCCCGCGAAGGCCGTGACCGGCGAGGAGTTCGAGGTCTCGGCCACGGTGTTCCGCGAGGGCCACGACGCGGTCGCCGCGAACGTCGTCCTGTACGACCCGGAGGGCCGCCCCGGTCCCTGGTCGCCGATGCGCGAGCTGGCTCCCGGCACGGACCGCTGGGGCGCCCGCGTGAGCGCCGGCGGCGAGGGCCGCTGGACGTACACGGTGGAGGCGTGGGGCGACCCCGTCACCACCTGGCGGCACCACGCGGGGATCAAGATCCCGGCCGGTCAGGACACGGAACTGGTGCTGGAGGAGGGCGCACGGCTGTACGAGCGGGCCGCCGCCGGCATCCCGAAGGGGCCCGCGGGGAAGCGGCACCGGGACACGGTCCTCGCCGCCGTCGACGCGCTGCGCGACCCCGACCGTCCCGTCGCCACCCGGCTCGCCGCCGCGCTCACCCCCGAGGTGGACGAGGTACTGGCCCGTCACCCGCTGCGCGACCTGCTGACGTCGTCCGAGCCGTTGCCGTTGCTGGTGGAGCGGGAGCGGGCGCTGTACGGCTCCTGGTACGAGTTCTTCCCGCGCTCGGAGTCCGGCCGGCTGGACCCGCCGACGCACGGCACGTTCCGCACCGCGGCCGAACGGCTGCCCGCCATCGCGGAGATGGGCTTCGACGTCGTCTACCTCCCGCCGATCCACCCCATCGGCACCACCTTCCGCAAGGGTCCGGACAACACGCTGTCCGCCGCCCCCCAGGACGTGGGCGTGCCCTGGGCGATCGGCTCCCCCGAGGGCGGCCACGACGCGATCCACCCCGACCTGGGCACCCTGGAGGACTTCGACGCCTTCGTCGCCCGGGCCACCTCGCTGAACCTGGAGATCGCCCTCGACTTCGCGCTCCAGTGCTCCCCGGACCACCCCTGGGTCGAGAAGCACCCGGAATGGTTCCACCACCGCTGTGACGGCACGATCGCCTACGCCGAGAACCCCCCGAAGAAGTACCAGGACATCTACCCCATCGCCTTCGACAAGGACATGCCCGGCCTCATCACCGAGACCGTGCGCGTGCTGCGGCACTGGATGGACCACGGCGTCCGCATCTTCCGCGTGGACAACCCCCACACCAAACCCGTCGTCTTCTGGGAACAGGTGATCGCGGAGATCAACGCGACGGACCCCGACGTCATCTTCCTGGCCGAGGCGTTCACCCGGCCGGCCATGATGCGCACGCTGGGTGCGGCCGGTTTCCAGCAGTCGTACACCTACTTCACCTGGCGCAACACCAAGCAGGAGCTGACGGAGTACCTCACCGAGCTCTCCGGTGAGGCGGCCGCGCACATGCGGCCCAACTTCTTCGTCAACACCCCGGACATCCTGCACGAGTTCCTCCAGCAGGGCGGCCGGCCGGCCTTCGAGCTGCGGGCCGTGCTCGCCGCGACCCTCTCCCCCACCTGGGGCATCTACAGCGGCTTCGAACTCTGCGAGAACGTCGCGCTGCGCACCGGGAGCGAGGAGTACCTCCACTCGGAGAAGTACCAACTGCGCCCGCGTGACTGGGAGTCGGCGGAGCGGGAGGGCCGCAGCATCGCACCGCTGGTGACGCTGCTCAACGCGGTCCGGCGGCGCAGCCCGGCCCTGCGCCAACTGCGTGACCTGCACTTCCACCACGCCGACCGGGACGCGGTGATCGCCTACTCGAAGTCCGCCAGTGACGCACGTGGTTCGAACACGGTTGTGGTGGTCGCGAACCTCGACCCCCACCACACCCAGGAGGCCACGGTCTCGTTGGACATGCCACAGCTCGGCCTGGACTGGCACGAGTCCGTGCCGGTGCGCGACGAGCTCACCGGCGAGACCTACAACTGGGGCAGGACCAACTATGTGCGCCTGGAGCCGGGGCACCGGCCCGCGCACGTCTTCACCGTCCTGCGACCGTCCTCACCGCAGATCGGAGGGTCACCCACCACATGATCGTCAATGAGCCCGTCCCGGATACGTTCGAGGACACCCCGGCCAAGGACCGCGATCCCGAGTGGTTCAAGCGCGCCGTCTTCTACGAGGTCCTGGT